>NZ_JBXWRM010000030.1:0-39436 GCF_059612905.1 Ruegeria sp. YKSD163 | reverse complement strand
TCACCCGGCTATAGGATCGCTGCATCCGGCGCGGCAGGGCTGCACTCAGCAGTTCGATAAAGACGTGCCCCCGGTGGCGGACCAGCCAGGGCGAGGCGGCCATCACGATATAGAGCAGGCCGAATTCGGTGAAGGTGAAGATATGGCTGGACCAGGACCCGGACAGGTTCAGTGTGCGCGCCATCGCGCTGATCACGATCCCGAACATGATCCCCACAAGGTAGATACCGGCCAAAATGGCCAGCAGGTCGCAAATACGGTCGATCAGACGCATCATGTCCTGGCTCTGTTTGTTGGGGGCAGGCCGCCGCTTGGGCACGGCGGCCTGCCTTCAATCAGTCTTATTCGTCCAGAGCATAGGTCTTGCGCAGGGCCTTGTAGGTCTCGGCACCGCCGCCGCCGCCGTCAATACGCTCGTACATCCGAGCCCAGGCGGAATCGTCTGCCATCTTGCGATAGACCTCGCCCGCCTCGGCGGAATGAGCGACGAAGGTCATGCCGCCATCGGCAAGGGTCTTGGCGTCGGCGGCGACTTCCGCCTGACGGTCGGCATAGGACTTGCCTTCCCACTCGATCACGACCTCTTCGATCAGCTTCTGGCTTTCTGGCGAAAGCGCGTTCCATGCGTCGAGGTTGAAGATCACGCCGATATCGGTGTTGTAGAAGGTGGGATCGACCCGGTATTTCAGGAACTCGTTCCACTTGAGCTGCGGAATGCCGATCTCGGTCCAGGCCGCGGCGTCGACAACGCCCTTTTCAAGCGCCGAATAGACTTCGGTCGCCGGCATCGAGGCGGTGGTCGCGTTCAGCTGTTCGAAGAACGCGTGATAGATCGGGTTGTCGCGCAGCTTGACCCCGGTCAGATCCAGAATGCCATCGTCACGGAACTTGGGCTCGCTGTTCATGTAGATGTGGAACTTGATGCCGCCATCGATCCAGCCCAGGTGGCGGACGTTGAAGCGCTCTTGATGCGCCTTGTCCATCAGCGCCGCGCCGCCATTGGCCCGGGCTTCCATCGGGGTCACGCGCGAGGCGACCATCGCGTCGATCTCGGGCACGTTGGCACCATAGAAACTGCCCGGCGTGTGGACCATGTCGACCACGCCGTCACGCACGGCGGCGGGCTGTTCGAACATGCCGATCGCCTCGGGGCCGCCGCGTACGTCGATCTGGACGACGCCCTTGCCGCGCTCGTTGATATCCGCGACCATTGCGAGAAAGGTCTTGGTGTAAACCAGGAACTCGGGGAACGCATGGACCGCGCTGACCCGGTCCTCGGCCTTGGCTGACATCGGGGCAGCCATGACGGCGAGTGCGGTCGCCGCCATCAGATAAGTGGCTTTTCTGGAAAGCCCGCTGAAGAATTTCATGTCACAACTCCCTGGTGATCCAACGGAGGATGAACCGCCTTCTGTCGGGCGGTACATTCCTTAAGGTGAAGTTAGGTCGGTCTGCCCCGACTTCTATGCATTTTCATGTAAGACCGGCCACCGGGCCCAATGCAATAGAAATATCCTTGATATATGATTTTTCATGTATGTAATCTGGTCAAGCAACTATCGGTGCGGGAGGGGGCGATGGAGATTGCAGTTCTAGGCGGTGGCAACGGCTCGACCGCCGCGGCGGTTGATCTGACGGCACAGGGGCACAAGATACGGTTCTGGCGCAGAAATGCGTCTGCGCAGGCAGAGCTGAAGGCGCGCGGCAATGTCATCACGCTCAAGGATTTCGAGGGCGCGCGTCCGATTCGCATCGCCATGGTCACCGATGACATCGGCGAAGCGATCCAGGGGGCCGAGCTGATCGTCTGCCCGACACCGGCTACGGCACAATCCGATATCGCGGCGGCCATGGCCCCGCATCTGGCGGACGGACAGGTGGTGTTTCTGCCGCCGGGCAGCTTTGGCAGCTGGATCATGGCCGATATCGTCCGCAAATCGGGAAACCACGCCGATGTCAGCTGGGCCGAAACCGGCACCCTGCCATATCTCACGCGGCTGCACGGGGCCGATACCGTCGCCATCACCACCCGCGCCACCCGTCTGCCGACCGGGGTCTATCCGCTTCGCAACGCGGAACATGCGCATTCGGTCCTTGCGCGGGCCTATCCTGCGGTCGAACCGGCGGGCGATGCGCTGTCGGGGGCGCTGATGAACGCAGGCCCCATCATCCACCCGCCGCTGATCACGATGAACGCGGGCCCGATCGAGCATTTCGACCATTGGGACATTCACAACGAGGGCACCCAACCCGCCATCCGTCGGGTCACCACGCGGCTCGATGCCGAGCGTATGGCGCTGCGCGAGGCGCTGGGCTATGGCGCGCCGCATTTCCCGCTGGCTGATCACTATGAAACCTCGGACTGGATGTACGGCAACCTCGCCCATGACAAGCTGGTCGACAGCGGCGACTGGCGCGAGCATCTGGTGCTGACCGAACATCGCTACATGCGCGAGGATGTGGCGGTGGGGCTGGCCTTGCTGGTCTCGGTCGCCGATTGGGCCGGGGTGCCCGCGCCCACGGCGACGGGGCTGTTGGCGCTGGGGTCTGCCATCTGCGACGACGATTTCCGCCAGAGCGGCCGGACGCTGGAAAACCTTGGGCTCGCCGGGATGGACCGCGCCGCTTTGCAGACCATGCTGCGGGACGGGGCCTGAGATGGCGGCGCGGGAAACCATCGCCGCTGTGGGCGCCGGGCGCATGGGCCGGGGCATGGCCGTGGCCTTCGCCTATTCCGGCCACCCGGTCCGCCTGATTGACGCCAAGCCGCGACCCAAGGCAGAGTTCGACCGGCTCAAGGCTGAGACACTGGCCGAACTGCGCGCGACCTTTGCGCTGATGGCAGATGTGGGGTTGATGCAGGCAAACGAAGCCGAGGGCATGCTGGCCCGTGTCGAGGTTGTGGGCCACGACGATCTGGCGGCGGCGCTTGCCGGGGTGCCCTTCGTCTTCGAAGGTGTGCCCGAGACGCTGGAGGCCAAGCGCGAGGTTTTCGAAACCCTGTCGCGCCATGCCGACGCGGATGCCGTCATCGCTTCGACCACCTCGACCATCCTGTCAAACGACCTTCAGGGGTTTGTCACCCCGCCCGACCGGTTCCTCAATGCCCACTGGCTCAACCCCGCCTATCTGGTGCCGCTGGTCGAGGTTTCGCCCGGCGATGCCACCGATCCGGCGGTCACCGCCCGCCTGATCGACCTGCTGGAGCGGATCGGCAAGGTGCCGGTCACCTGCACCGCCAGCCCCGGCTATATCGTGCCGCGCATCCAGGCGCTGGCCATGAACGAGGCCGCGCGGCTGGTCGAAGAGGGCGTTGCCAGCAGCGCCGATATCGACAAGGCCACGAAATATGGCTTCGGCTTCCGGTTCGCGGTGCTGGGCCTGTTGGAATTCATCGATTGGGGCGGCGGCGATATCCTCTACCATGCCAGCCGCTACATGACGCGCGCCACCGGGCAGGACAGGTTCGCCGCGCCCGACATCATTGAGTCCAACATGGCCGAGGGCCGGCGCGGCCTGCGCGATGGGCGCGGTTTTCTCGACTATGACGGTCTCGACGTTGCCGCTTATCAGAAGGAGCGTATCGGCGCCTTTGCCGCCATGCTGCGCCATCTCGACAAGATGCCGGTCAAGGGCGACTAGATCGGAGTTTGCGCCCCGGCTTCTGCTTCTTTCTGGTCAAAAATACTCAAAGAGCACCGGTGCCACCCGCGCCGCCATTCCAGGTTTAACCTTGTCCAATGAACCTGCGGACACTGTCCAGCAGCAGATCGTTATGTGCGGGCAGCGACAGCGAGAAGCGGAAGAACGCTTCCAACCCCGCCTCGCGGGTGCGGTTTACGACGATCCCGGCATCCGCGAACAGATGCTCGACCAGTGCTTCGGTGCGAGCCGCATCGCCCTCCCGGAAACGGGCCATCAGAAAGTTGGTCCGGCTTGGGGTCACGACCAGACCCAACTGTCCCAGCGCGCCGGCCAGACGCGCGCGTTCGGACACGATCTCATCGACCCTTTCCTGAATGGCGGCAGGGTCGGCAAGACCCGCCACCGCCCCGGCTTGCGCCAGGGCATTGACCGTGCCCATGCCCCGCGCGGCATAGAGGACGGGCACCATCCATGCGGGGGCGTGGCACCAGCCGACCCGCGCGCCTGCAAGGCCATAGGCCTTGGAAAAGGTCCGGGTGACAACGATGTTCTCATGGTTTGCCGCCAGGCTGTGCACCGCCGCGCAATAGTCGGGCGCGGCGAACTCGCCATAAGCAAGGTCAAGCACCAGCACGACCTGCGCAGGCAGGTCGCGGGCCAGCCGGGAAAGCGCCTCCATCTCCAGCATGGTGCCGGTTGGGTTGTTCGGATTGGCCAGGAACAGGAGCCGCGTGTGCTCGCTCACCGCCGCCAGCAGGGCGTCGACATCGCTGGTGTAGTCGCGCTCGCGCGCCTTCACCAATGTCGCCCCCACCCGGTTGGCGGTCAGGGCGAACTGGATATAGCCGAACTCCGAGATCAGGATCTCGTCGCCGGGCCGGGCGAAACAGCGGGCGATCACGTCGAGCAATTCCTCCGACCCGTTGCCGCAGACGATCTGCTCGGGGTCCAGCCCATGCGCCGCGCCCAGTGCATCGCGCAGCGCGTCGCAATGCGGGCTGCCATAGGATTGCGCCCGCGCGGCGGTTTCCTCCATCGCGGCGCGGATCGCGGGCAGGGGTGAATAGGGCAGCTCGTTGTAGCCCATGTTGATGACCGGCAACCCCTTGGGTTGCGGCCTACTGATGCGGCCGCGCACGGGGATCGGGGCAAGATAGGGCGTTGGGCGCATGGTATCCTCGGCGTTGTTCCAAGACATGAGATGGTGATTTACGGGTAGGTTCAAGACGGAGGCTCACTACACGATCCCGCGATCCGACCCAGCACCACAGCGCTCAGCAAGCCGTTGCCGGAGAGATATCCGCTGTCACCGCTGCCCGAGACACCACAGGCCGCGCCGCCGCCTGCGTAAAGGCCCGGCACCGGCGTGCCATCGCGGCGCAGCACGCGGGCCAGCGTATCGGTGCGCAACCCGCCCTGGGTGTGAAACAGCGCCCCCGTCACCCGCACGCCGCAATAGGGCGATGCAAGCGGTTGGGTCGCGAATGTGCGCCCGAAGGCATCGGTACCGCCCCGCGGCAGGTCGCGTAGGGTTTGTGCCAGCGTATCGGGCGGTAGGCCAAGCAGGTGTGCCAGTGCTTCGGGCGTATCGGCCTGCCGTATCGCGCCTGCGGCTTCGGCGCGGCGGAAATCCTCGAACTGGCGCGCGATACCCGCGATACGCGCGTCGAAGATCGCGAATGCCTCGCCTCCGGGTTGCGCCATCACCGCGCGAGCGGCCTCGGAATAGCCTTGGCTTTCATCCCAGAACCGCTCCCCGTCGCGGTTCACCTGCACACCGCCCGAGGTGATCACCGCCCAGGTGATCAGGATCCCATGCGGATGAGCGACATTGCCATGCCCCTGATAGGCCCCGAGGTGTTTTAGATCGGCCCCCAGCGCGGCGCCCCACAGCACCGCCTCGCCCCGGTTACCATCGTGCCCGAACCAGAGCGCCTTGCGGATCTCGGGCATGTGGTCGGTGACCAGTTGTCGATTGCCACCAAACCCGTTGCAGGCCAGGATCAGCCGGTCGCAGCCGATGCTTTCGCCGCTGCCGTCGGGGCCAAGGACCGTGACACCGCGCACCCGGCCGTCTTCCATATGCAGGATGCGCGCCCGACGGGAACAGACGATATCGATCCCCTGCGCCTCGCAGGCGTGGCGTAGCGCGTCGATAAGTTCGGTCCCCGAGCGGCTGGGCAGGCCGTGCATCCGGCGGCGGCTGTGGCCGGGATAGTCGAAATCGGTGACAACCGAAAACGGCAGGCCATGGCGCTCGGCCAGCCAATCGATGACCGGTCCGGCCCCTGCGGCCAGGGTATCGACCAGATCGGGGTCGTTCTGCCCCTTGGCCTTCGCCTGGATATCCTGCGCAAACAGCGCGGCATTGTCCTCGATCCCCGCCGCGCGCTGCATGGTGGTGCCGGGCGCCGGAATCAGGCCCGCCGACAGCGCGGTCGAGCCGCGCGGCAGGGCGTCGGCCTCGACCACCAGCACCTCTTGCCCCGCTTCGCGCGCCGCAAGCGCGGCCACCAGCCCACAGGCCCCGGCGCCGATGATCAGCGTCTGGCAGGCGACGTCGAAGCGCGCGGGCGGCGGCGCGATATGCGGGTCACTGTCCGGGGTCATAGCGTTTGCCGCGCTCCAGCATTTCGGTGGTTCCGATCACCTTGTTCAGGCCGGCAAAATCATACATCCGGTCGCGGAACGGCGCCGTGGTACCATGCGCGCGCAGGCTGGCGTAATAGTCGCGCGCGGTATGGGCGAGCGCCCGCACGATGCCGCCGGGAAAAATCACGAGGCGAAAGCCCAGCGCCTGCAACGCCTCGGCCGAGCGAATCGGCGTCGCACCCCCCTCGACCATGTTGGCGAGCAGCGGCACACGTGCCGCGAACCTGTCCGCGATTGCCGAGAGTTCTGCCTCGGTCTGTGGCGCCTCGACGAACAACACGTCAGCTCCGGCGGCCAGATAGGTCTCGGCCCGCTCCAGCGCCGCGTCGAAGCCTTCGACCGCGATCGCATCGGTGCGCGCGATGATCAGCGTCCGGTCCGAGCGGCGGGCGTCGGCCATGGCGGCGATCTTGCCCGCCATCTCGGCGGCTGGGATCAGCGCCTTGTCCTTCAGGTGGCCGCAGCGCTTGGGATAGGTCTGGTCCTCGACCTGCAAGGCTGCCGCGCCTGCACGTTCATAAAGCCGCATGGTGCGCTGGGCGTTCAGCGCGTTGCCGAACCCGGTATCGGCGTCGATGATCACCGGCAGGCGGGTGCGGTCGGCGATGAGGGTCATGGTCTGGGCCATTTCGGTGACCGAGGTCAGGCCGATGTCGGGCCGCCCGAGCCGGGTATAGGCCACCGCCGCGCCGCTCAGATACAGCGCCTCGAACCCCGCCTGTTCGGCGATCAACGCGGTCAGCCCGTCATAGATGCCGGGCGCCAGCACGATGCCATCCCCGGCCAGCCTTGCCTTGAGTGTCATGGCGCTCCCTCCAGCCAGCCCAGCGCCTCGGCGCAGGTCATCTGATGCGTGACGGTGCCCAGCGACAGCAAGGTGGCGTCATGCACATCGTCCCGGAAGGCGGCGCAGCCATCGCTCAGCATCACGGTGTCGATATCGCGCAGATGCGCGTCGCGCAGGGTCGAGGCGACGCCGCCATTGGTGACGATGCCGCCGACGATCAGCTGGCGGATACCCATGGCCCGCAGGATGTATTCCAGCCGGGTCTGGTAGAAGGCGGAATAGGTCACTTTCTCGACCGTGAAATCGGCCGGTTGCAGCGCGTCGACCAGTTGGTGCCCGAAACTGCCGGGCGCGAAATCGCTGCGCGTCAGAAAGGGGCGCAACGCCTTGAGATGCGGTGAGATCAACGGCTCGCCCCCAGGGCCGGGCACCAGCGTGAACTGGGCCGAGATGTAAAGCCCGCCCTTCGCCCTCAGCGCCGCGACCAGCGGAGCGATGCGGTCGGGCAGCGCGGCGATGGCGGCGGCTCCCTGTCCGGCCCGGCCATATGCGCCCTCGGGATGTAGAAAGTCGTTTTGCAGGTCGATGGTCAGCAGCGCGGTCTGCGCCAGGGTCCAGGTTTTCGGCTCGCTCATGCGCCCGCCTCCGGTCCGGTTTCGATGATGACATTGCCCAGAGGGTCGACCCGCCCCACAAGGCCCGGTTCGATCAGCACGGTGGTGTCCGGCTGTTCCAGGATCGCGGGGCCGGCGATCACGGTTCCGACCGGCAGCGACAGCCGGTCGTAGATCGCGGTTTCATGCCAATCGGTGCCGAAATGCACCTTGCGGCTGGACTTCGGCCGCGCCAGATCGGTCACCGTGGGGGCCAGCGTGGCCAGATCGAACTTGGGCCGTTTGCCGGTCACAGCGCTGCGCAGGTTCAGGATGCGCCGCACCCCGCCGGGCAGAAGCCGCCCGAAAGTGTCGCGATAGACGCTGTCAAAGGCAGCGGCGATCTGGGCTTGCGTCGGCGGTTGCACCTTGCCCGCGCTAACTTGTACGGGGATCGGCACTGAAACGGTATGGGTCTGGCCGATATAGGCCATGTCGAGCGCGAATGTTGCCTCGCGCGCCTCGAACCGGGTGCCGGCTGCCTTCAGCATCGCCATGCCGCGATCATGATGGTCCTGCATAACCGTGCCCAGCATATCGGTATCCAGCCCGTCGAGCATCGCGTTGAGGGTCTGCACGAAATCCTGTCGCATGTCGGCGATCACACAACCGAGCGCCGAGGTCACTCCCGGATAGCGCGGCACGATGGCGCGCGCGATCCCGACCTCGGCCAGCATCGCGCCGGCATGCAGCGCGCCGCCGCCGCCAAAGGGCATGAATGCGAATTTCTTGGGGTCGAAACCGCGCTCGATGCTGACCAGCCGCAGGGCGCCCGCCATGCGCGAGTTGGCCACCCGCAGGATCGCCTCGGCTGCCGCCAGCGTGTCGAGGCCCAGCGGTTGGCCGACATGGATGTCGATGGCCCGCGCCGCCGCCTCGACATCCAGCCGCGCAAGCTTGCCGCCGATTGGGTTCTCGGGGTCGATCCGGCCCAGCACCACATTGGCGTCAGTGACGGTGGGGCGGTCGTTGCCCAGCCCATAGGCCACTGGCCCCGGGTCCGACCCCGCGCTTTCCGGGCCGATGTTCAACAGGCCCCCCTTGTCCACCCAGGCGATAGAGCCGCCGCCCGCGCCGATGGTGGTGATCTCGATCATCGGGGTCCGCACCACCATGCCAAAGTCGATCGAGGTCTGCGGCGCCAGCATCGAGCGCCCCTCGGCGATCAGCGAGACATCGAAACTGGTGCCACCCATGTCACCGGTGATCACATTGTCGAACCCGGCCGAGCGGGCGATATAGCCCGCCGCGATCACCCCCGCCGCAGGGCCCGACAGCGCCGTGCGGATCGGAAAGCGGCAGGCGGTGTCGACGTCCATGACCCCGCCATTGGACTGAACGATCATGAACTCGCCGCCAAACCCGCCCGTGTCGAGCGCGGCCCCCAGCCGGCCCAGATAGCCCGAGACCTCGGGTTGCAGATAGGCGTTGAGCGCGGTGGTCGAGAACCGTTCGTATTCGCGGATCTCGGGCAGGATTTCCGAGGAGGCCGAGACATGTTCGTTGGGCCAGATCTCGCGCAGGGCGGCCACGGCGGCGGCCTCGTTGGCGGGATTGGCATAGGCGTTGGCAAAGAGGATAGCGACAGCGATACAGCCCTGATCCTGCAATTGCCGCGCAGCATTGCGCACTGCCTCCAGGTCGACCGGTGTGCGGATGGTGCCATCGGCAAGTGTCCGTTCCGGCACTTCCAGTCGGTCGCGCCGGTCCACCACCGGCTCGAAATCGCCACGCAGGCCCCAGGTTCGGGGCCGGTCGCGGCGGCGCATCTCCAGCACGTCGCGCAGGCCTTGGGTGCAGATCACGCCCGTCCGCGCGCCCTTGCGCTCCAAGAGGGCATTGGTGCCCGCCGTGGTGCCATGCAC
Source organism: Ruegeria sp. YKSD163 (assembly GCF_059612905.1). NCBI lineage: Bacteria > Pseudomonadati > Pseudomonadota > Alphaproteobacteria > Rhodobacterales > Roseobacteraceae > Ruegeria > Ruegeria sp. YKSD163. Next base: position 29,834 of record NZ_JBXWRM010000030.1, on the reverse strand, counting down.
CACCACGCCGACACTGCCGATATCGGTGACCGCCTCGGTGATCCCTTGCAGGAAGCCCGTGGACTGGTCGGGGCGCGAGGTCGGCACTTTGCCGACGCGGGCAGTGCCGTCGCTTTCATCCAGAACAAAGATATCCGTGAAAGTGCCGCCAACATCGACACCGATCATCTTGTCGCTCATCGCATGCCCTCACGCCAGGTTGGGCCATAAAGGCGGTCAGCCTCTGCCTCGCTCAGGTAATCGCGCGCCACATCCAGCGCCACGGCGGCCGGGTCGCGTTCGGCGGGCGGGCCATAGCCGCCGCCGCCGGGGGTTTCCAGCCGCACCGCCTCGCCCTGTTTCAGGCGGATGCCGCGCATCTTGGAAACCAGCGGCGGGTGTGGCCAGTCGGCGCCCTGCTGGTAAGAGAACACGTTCAGCGCCCCTTCCTCGCCACCGGCCACGCCCTTGGGCGCAAAGCGCCCGCGCTCGCCGAACAGAAAGCCTTCGGCGCCGTTTTCCTCCAGAACTTCGATCTCATAGACCGCGCCCAGCCCGCCGCGATGCCGCCCCGCGCCTGCGCTGTCGCGCCTCAGCGCCCATTGCCGGAACATCACTGGATACGCGGCTTCGAGGATTTCCAGCGGCGGGATTGTCGCGGTGGAAATCGGCGCGTTGCCATGGTTCAGCCCGTCGCCCTCGGGTGATCCGCCATGACCGCCGCCGTAAAAGCTGAACATCACCCAGGGCTTGCCATTGCTGCGCCGCCCGGCGATGGAAAGCGCGTTGATCGTGCCATAGGCATTGGCCACCACCCGGTCCGGCACCGCTTGCGCAAAGGCACAGAACACGACGTCGATCATCCGCAGGATGGTCTCGGTATAGCCGCCGGTGGGCGCGGGAAATTCCGCCGACAGGATCGAGCCCTCGGGAACCGTGACCTCGATGGGCCGCATCACGCCCGCGTTGGCGGGCAGCAGCGGGAAGATGTGCTTGATGGCTACATAGACCGTGGCGATCGTGGTGGGCAGCGCGATATTGACCGGGCCCGCGCATTTCGGGGCCGAACCGGTGAAATCGAGATGCATCCGGTCGCCCCTGATCTCCAGCGCCACCCGGATTGGCAGCGGTGTGTCGTCGATCCCGTCGTTGTCGAGAAAATCCTCGGCCTCCCAGCGCCCGTCCGGAATGGCTGCCAGCTTCGAGCGCATCAGCCGCTCGGCGCGGATGCCCAGAGCGTCGAGCGCCGCATCGACCGTGCCTGCGCCATATTCGTCCAGGAGTTCATCCATCCGACGCACGCCCAGATCCAGCGCGCCCAGCTGGCCATTCAGATCACCCTGCGCCGATTGCGGCAGGCGGGTGTTGCGCAGCAGGATGTCGATAATGTCCTGGTTGACCACGCCCGCGCGCGCCAGCCGCACGGGTGGCAACACAAACGCCTCCTGAAACACCTCGGTGGCAGCGGGGTTGTAATTGCCCGGCACCGCGCCGCCCACATCGTGCCAATGCCCGACCGAGGCCAGCCAGCAGAACAGTTTCCCCTCCCGGAAATACGGGCGCACAAGTCGCATGTCGCTCAGATGCGTGCCGCCGATATGGGCGTCGTTGAAGATGAAGATATCGCCATCTGCCAGATCGCCATCCGCGGCGACCTTCTCGATCACCGCCTTTACGGCAAAGGACATGACACCGACAAAGATCGGCAGGCCCGATTTGCCCTGTACCAGCGTGTCGCCGGTTTCGGCATGGTAAAGCCCGTGGCTGGCATCATGCGCCTCGGCGATGATCGGGTTGAAGGCGGCGCGGAACAGGGTCGCGTCCATCTCGTCGGCGATCTGTTCCATGCGCCCGGCCAGAACCGACAGGGTGATCGGGTCGATCTCGCTCATGCCCGCCCCCGCATTTCGCCCATGTCGTTCCACACGTCCTGCCGGGTGATCCTGCCCGCTACCAGTTCGAACCGGTCGATGAAGCGGATGCCGGAAAAGGCGGCGCCATCCAGCCATTCGCCCGACAGCGTGCCCCGACAGTAGACGACCGAGGTATCGCCCGCTCCGGGCATGGCATCGAACCCGTCATAGGTCTTGGTCACGAAACTATAGCGGGGACGCGCCCAGTCGATCAGCTCAGCAAGGTCTGTCATCGGGCCGGTGGCGGGGAAATACATGGTGAACCCGTCGCCCTGCATCGCGCGGGCAGCGTCCAGATCGCGCGCCTCCATCGCGGCCAGATAGACGCGCACCACCTCGGCCGGGTCGGGCAGGGCGGGGGCGGGGGTTTTCGTGTCGCGGCCGCGGAAATAAGCATCGGGCGCCATTTCGTGGATCATCACCGTGACCCCGTCCAGCGGCGCCGGCAGCACGAAGCGCACCGCATCCGTCAGAGCATGGCCCAGGCGGCGCTTGTCCTCTTCGCCATACCCTTTGATCAGGTGCAGTTCGACCACCGGCATCACATCCCTCCCCCGGATGAAAGCTGTATCATTGATAATACATTTAACCGGGATATAGTCAGAGGCAATTCTTTCCTTTCGAACGGGTCGAAAATGACAGAGCCGGGGATGCAGATAGGGGGCGGGGCGCAGATGCCCGCAGGCGCCAAATCGCGCCGCGTCTACCTGTCCTTGCTGGAACAGATTTCCGCCGGGCGGCTGGAGCCGAGCCGGAAACTGCCGGGCGAGGAACAGCTGGCCGAGGATTACGGCGTCTCTCGCGTGACCGTGCGCCGGGCGCTGGATGCGCTGACGGAAAACGGGTTCCTGTCGCGGCGCGCGGGCAGCGGCACCCGGGTGCGGTCGCGCCCCGCTGCGCCACAGCCGGTGACGATGGATTTCTCGACCCTGTTGCCGCAACTGGTGGAAATCGGGCGCAGCACCGAGGTGCGGCTGTTGTCGAGCCGCATGGATCAGGCCCCCGAGCATGTGGCGCGCGCGCTGGGCCTGGCGCCGGGCGAAGCGGTGCAGATCGCACAGCGAACCCGCAGCATCGGGGGAACGGCCTTTTCGCATCTGACCACCTATGTGCCGTCGCGCATCGCGGCGGGCATCTCGGACGAGGACCTCTCGCGCGAGCCGCTGCATGTGCTGCTGGAGCGCAACGGTGTGCAGATCGCCGATGCGCGGCAGTCGGTTTCGGCCACCCTTGCAGGTCCCGAGGTAGCCTCGGCGCTGGGCCTGCCCGAAGGCGCGGCCTTGCTGTCGTTGGACCGGGTCGTGCGCGACGCCGAGGGGCGCGGGGTCGAGTTTCTGACCGGGCTTTACCGGCCCGACATGTTCCGCCTCGACATGAGCTTGGCGCGGGTCGAAAATGGCGAGGGCCGCTATTGGGAGCCGGCCATCACCCCACTGAAGGATACGCCCCGATGAGCGCGCCGCTGACCTTGCTGGACAGGCTGTGGTCGACACATGAGGTGCTGCGCCGCGAGGATGGCAGCTCGCTCCTTTGGGTCGACCGGCACCTTGTGCACGAGGGATCGCACCATGCCTTTGCGCGGCTGGCCGAGCGGAGCCTGCCGGTGGCCGAACCCGGCCTGACATTTGCGGTGGTGGATCACTATGCGCCCACGCGCCGGGCGGGGCCGATCGCCGATCCGGCAGTCGCCCGCATGATCGAGACCCTGCGTGGCAATGCCGCTAGGCATGGCATCCGGCTCTTTGACCTCGATGATCCCGATCAGGGGATCGTGCATGTGGTCGGGCCTGAACAGGGATTAACGCTGCCCGGCCTGCTGATCACCTGCGGCGACAGCCATACCTCGACGCACGGAGCCTTTGGCGCGCTGGCCTTCGGCATCGGCGCGACCGAGGTGGCCCATGTGCTGGCGACCCAGACCATCTGGCAGCGCAAGCCGCAGGCGATGCGGATCACCGTCGACGGCACGCTGCCTGCGGGTGTGTCGGCCAAGGATATCGCGCTGAACTGGATCGCGCGGCTCGGCGCCGACGGGGCACAGGGCCATGCGGTGGAATATGCGGGCAGCGCAGTCCGTAGCCTGTCGATGGAGGGGCGGATGACCCTGTGCAACCTGACCATCGAAGGGGGCGGGCGCATGGGGATGGTGGCCCCGGACGAGGTGAGTTTTGCCTATCTGCGCAACAGGCGGCAGGCGCCCCGGGGCGGGGACTGGCACAAGGCGCTAGACAACTGGCAGGCCCTGGCCAGCGACGCCGATGCGATGTTCCACCGTGATGTCGCCCTGTCGGCCGCGGAAATCGCGCCCATCGTGACCTGGGGCACCAGCCCCGAACAGGCCCTGCCCATTGATGCGTCCGTACCCATCCCCGACACATTGCCGCCCGCCAAGGCGCAGGCCGCCCGCGCGGCCCTTGATTACATGGGGCTGGTGCCGGGCCGCCCGCTGGCGGGCACGCCGGTGGATCAGGTGTTCATCGGCTCCTGCACCAATGGCCGGATCGAGGATCTGCGCGCCGCCGCCGCGGTTCTGGCCGGGCGCAAGGCGCGCGTGCCGGGGCTGGTCTCGCCCGGGTCCGCCCGGGTCAAGGCGCAGGCCGAAGAGGAGGGGCTGGACCGTGTCTTCACCGAGGCGGGGCTGGATTGGGTCGCGTCGGGCTGTTCTATGTGTGTGGGCATGAACGGTGATCTTGTCGCGGCGGGCAAGCGATGCGCCTCTTCCACCAACCGCAACTTTCGCGGCCGTCAGGGCAAGGGCGCACGCACGCATCTGATGTCACCGGCCATGGTGGCGGCCGCAGCAGTCACTGGCACGCTATGCGATGTACGGCCAATGTTGCAGGGGAGGCCAGTCTGATGGCGGGGTGGAGCGAACAGCGTGGCAAGGCGGTGCTGCTGCCAATGGCCAATATCGACACCGATCAGCTGATCCCGGCGCGGTTCATGTCGACACCGCGCGCCGAAGGCTATGGCCGGTTCCTGCTGCACGATGTGGGGCGCACTTCCGAAGGCGAGATGGACCCGGAGTTTCCGCTCAATGCCCATCCGGACGCGTGCATCCTTGTCACAGGACGCAACTTCGGCAGCGGGTCCTCGCGTGAGGCGGCGGTTTATGCGCTTGTGGATGCCGGGATACGCGTGGTCGTGGCCCCCAGTTTCGGCGATATCTTTTCCGGCAATGCGGTCAATAACGGCCTGCTTCCTGCCCGCGTGACCGAGGCGGATGCGGAGCTGTTGGCCAAGGCCCTGTCCTCGGGCGCGGGGAGCGGTGTTGCCGATCTTGCTTCCAGTTTGCTGCGTATCGAGAGCGTAACAGTCCCGTTCCAACTAGATGAGGTCTGGCGAACCAAGCTGCTCAACGGGTGGGACGATATCGACCTTACCCGCCACCACAGCGCCGAAATAGCGGCATATCGCGGACGCATCCTTTTGGAACCGGGCCGCTTCCCCGCTGGCGACGCGCCCTGACACCGGCTGCAGGACCCCTGAAAGGGACAGGACCTGAGCCGCAGCATAGACCAATGGAGCGGGGTTCGATACTACTGGAGCGACGACCGTCGTTCGGTCGCAACTGCGTTTCCACGTCGAACCCCGCGTCCGACAAGATCGTCGTCGCAATTTCGCTGTTGCTGTACCAGAGGTCTCGCCCTCAGAAAACCTACCACGAGAAGGCTGTTTCGCGGCATAAGTGCCAGAACATGGATGTTAGGAACGAGCCTATTTCTGTCACCCGCCGCAAAGCCGGGACGTGCAAAGTCATAATGCCGGAAACGGTCCTGGCGCTTGTCGTCCGACCAAAAAGCTTGGGCAAAGGTCATCAAAGTGAGCGCCTCGGGACCACCGGGAAGCGCTTGTGCCGGTATTCAGCTCGCTGCATGCGGTGTATCGACGCCATCCGTACCGAACCTGCCCGCAAAACTTGCTGAAACACGTTATGCGACTTTAGATTGTTTCTGGGCACGGGAGTGTCGCTAGTCGGGGGAATGGCCCGGGAAATGCCGAAAGGTGCGGTCTTGACCGAGAACACGTATACCATTCGAAATCTCAAGAAGATTTACGGCCACGGAGATACCGCCGTGCATGCCCTGCGTGGTGTCGATCTGGATATTCCGGCGGGCGAGTTCGTGGTTCTGCTGGGGGCGTCGGGCAGCGGAAAGTCGACACTCCTAAACATCATTGGCGGGCTCGACCGCGCCAGCGAAGGTACAGCATTGTTTCGGGATCGTGAGCTGACCACAATGTCGGACAGCGAGCTGACGCGATATCGGCGTGACCACGTGGGCTTCGTCTTTCAGTTCTACAACCTGATGCCCAGCCTGACCGCGCGCGAGAATGTCGAACTGGTGACCGAGATCGCCCGCAACCCGATGGACGCCGATACCGCGCTGGCGCTGGTGGGGCTGGCCGAGCGGGCCGACCATTTTCCCGCCCAGCTCTCGGGCGGCGAACAGCAGCGGGTCGCGATTGCCCGCGCGGTGGCCAAACAGCCCGAGGTGCTGTTCTGCGATGAACCCACCGGCGCGCTGGACAGTACCACGGGCCGGGCGGTGCTAAAGGTTCTGAAAGAGGTGAACGAGCGGCTGGGCGCCACCGTCCTGGTGGTCACCCATGCGGCCTCGCAGGCGGCGATGGCCGACCGGGTGATCCGGTTCGGCGACGGGCAGGTGATCGAGGTCAAGGTGAACGAGACCAAGCTGATCCCGGAGCAGATCGAATGGTAGGGGGGCTATGTCAGCGCTGAGCCGCAAACTCGGCCGCGATCTTTGGCGGATCAAGGGGCAGGCCGTCGCCATCGCCCTAGTGGTGGCGGTGGGTGTGCTGCTTCAGGTGATGCAAACAGGCCTAGTGCGCAGCCTCGACGAGACCCGGCGGGCCTATTACGAGCGCTACCGGCTGGCCGAGATCTTCGCCCCGGTCACCCGCGCGCCTGTCCATACGGCGGCGGAGTTGCGCAAGATCGACGGTGTCGCGGCGGTCGAAACCCGGGTTGCAGGTGCCGCGTTGGTCGACCTGCCTGGCGCGGCGGTGCCGGTGCGGGCACAGGTCGCCTCGCTGCCCGCTCAGGGCGCCCCCCGGCTGAACGATGTACTGGTCACAGACGGGCGCGGCTTGTCGCGCGACCGGCCCGACGAAATTCTTCTTTTACAAGGGTTTGCCGAAGCGCATGGACTGCGGCCTGGTGACCTTATCAGCGCCACGATGAACGGGGCGCGGCACGACTTCACGATCTCGGGCCTCGCCGTCTCGCCCGAGTTCATCTATACTACCGCGCCCGGCGAACTGGTGCCCGATGACCGTCGCTTTGCCGTGCTGTGGATGACCCGAACCGCGCTGGAGGCGGCGTTCGACATGGATGGCGCCTATAACGAGGCGCTGCTGTCGCTGTCACGTGGGACCGAGCCCGACGCGGTGATGGCCGAGGTGAACCGGCTGCTTGATCGTTATGGCGGCACCGGCGCCTATCATCTCGACGATCTGCCCTCGAACAAATTCGTGGTCGAGGAGATTTCGGGCATCAAGCGCACCTCGAAAACGGTACCGCCGGTCTTCATGGCGGTGGCCGCCTTTCTTCTCTACATCGTGATCTCGCGCCTGGTCGATGCCGAGCGCAAGGAGATCGGGCTGATGAAAGCCTTTGGCTATACGAGTTGGGAGGTCGGGGCGCATTACCTCAAGATGGTGCTGGTGATCGCAGTTGGCGGCGCGGTGCTAGGCGGGGTGCTGGGCGTTCTGGCAGGGCGGTGGATGGTCGATATCTACATGCTCTACTACAAGTTTCCCTTTCTGCTGTTCCGGCTCGATCCATCCAGTTTCGCCATCGGATTTGCCGTCAGTGTGCTGGCGGCCTCGGCGGGCGGGCTGCTGGTGCTGCGACGGGTCTTTGCGCTGACGCCAGCGGTGGCGATGCGCGCCGCCGCGCCCGCCGACTACAGCCGCGCCCGCCCGCTGGGTGGCTGGTTGGGCCGGGTGCTGGATCAGCCCACGCGCATGGTGTTGCGCCGATTGACGCGCCAGCCGCTGCGCATGGGGGGTGCGATCGCCGGAGTGGGCGCGGCAACCGCGCTGGGGGCGGCGATGGCCTCGTTGTTGGCTGCCTATGACGCCATGGTCGAGACGAGCTTTGGCGTCATAGACCGCAGCGATGTCACCGTGACCTTCACCCATCCCATCGCCGAGCAGAGCCGGTATGACCTTGCTTCCATTCCTGGCGTCATCGAGGTCGAGCCGATCCGGATTGTCAGCGCGGTGTTGCGCAACGGGCGCCACAGCTATCGCGGCGCGGTCAACGGTATGACCGAGATGCCGCGCCTCTACCGTGCCGTCGATGCTGCCATGGCCGATATCCCGATCCGCCGCGACGGCATCATCCTGTCCACCGGGCTGGCCCGCGAGTTGGACATCCAGGCGGGTGACCGACTAATCCTCGACGTGCGCGAGGGCCGACGCCCCATCGTCGAGGTGCCGGTCAGCGGTGTCTCGGAAAGCCTGATCGGCTCACCCGCTTATATGGAGATCGGCGCGCTGAACCGGCTTCTGAAAGAGCCGCTGCGCATCTCGGGGGCCTTTCTGCGGGTCGATCCGATGCAGGGCGACACCATCTATCGCACCCTCAAGGACCGACCCATGGTGGCGGGGGTGGCGCTGAAATCCGAGAGCCGCGCCGCCTTGCGCGAAATGATGGACCAGGGTGCCGGTGCCATGCGTTATGTCATGGCGGTGATCGCCGGGGTGATTACATTCGGTGTCATCTACAACGCCGCGCGGGTGGCCCAGGCAGAGCGCGCGCGCGATCTGGCCGGGTTGCGGGTGCTGGGCTTTGCCCGCGGCGAGGTCGCCTTTGTCCTGTTGGGAGAACTGGCGGTGGTGGTGCTGCTGGCACTCCCCTTAGGGGCACTTGGCGGCTACTGGCTGAATCTTGCGATCTCGGCAGGGTTCAGCACCGACCTCTATCAGATCCCGGCCAGTTTCGGATTGGCAGGTTTCGGCCAGGCGATGATCGTGGTGCTGATCGCGGCACTACTGTCGGGTTGGCTGGTGAAACGTGATATCGACAGGACCGACCTGATCCTGGCGCTGAAAAACAGAGAGTGACGAACGTGGCCCGGCAAAAGAGACGATCCCGAAGCCTTCTGACCCTTGCAACTGCGCTTGGCGTGGCTGGGTTCCTGGTGTTTGCCTTCTGGCCGCGTCCGATGCTAGTGGATATGGCCGAAGTCCGGCAGGGCCGCATGGTGGTCACCATCGACGAAGAGGGGCGCACCCGCGTCAAGGAACCCTATGTGGTCTCTTCGCCCGTCTCCGGAGAATTGCAGCGCGTTACAGTCGAGCCGGGCGAGGTGGTCGAGCGTGGCAAGACCGTGGTGGCGCAGATGCGGCCCGCCAACCCCTCGGCGCTGGATGTGCGCACCCGCGAACAGGCCCATGCCGCCGTCACCGCTGCCGAGGCTGCGCTGCGCCTGGCACATGCCGATCTGAACGCGGCCGAGGCCAAGAAGGACTTTGCCGAGAGTGAGTTGGAACGCGCCCGCAAGTTGGTCGAGCGCGGCGTGACCAGCCAGGTCACATTGCAACGCGCTGAGCAGGAGGCGCGGGTGGCGCGGGCCAACCTGGACACGGTGGGTGCCGCCATCGCCATGCGCGAAGCGGAACTGGCCAATGCGCGCGCACAGCTGATCGGTTTTGACGACGCGGCGCTGGGCGCGGCCTTGGCCGAACGCAACCCGGATGGCTACAGCATCCCGCTGCGCGCGCCGATCGATGGCACGATCCTCAAGGTCATTCAGAAAAGCGAGACAACCCTGCCGGCGGGAGAGCCGATCCTCGAGATCGGCGATATCGAAGGCGATCTGGAGGTTATGGCCGAATTGCTCTCCTCTGACGCGGTGCAGGTGAAAACCGGCGACCCGGTGATCATCACCAATTGGGGCGGTGCCCGCGATCTGTCCGGCACCGTCATCCGGATCGACCCCTATGGCTATACCAAACACTCCGCTCTCGGGGTTGAGGAACAGCGCGTACAGGTCACCATCCAGTTCGAGACCCCCAGTGACGAGCGCGAGAACCTGGGCCATGGCTATCGGGTCGAGGTGCGGATCGTGGTCTGGGAGCGCGCGGATGCGCTGATCGTGCCCTCGGCGGCGATCTTCCGCCACGGCGACGCTTGGGCGGTGTTTGCGGTCGAAGAGGGGCGCGCGGTGCTGCGCGAGATCGAGGCCGGGCGCAACAATGGGCGCGAGGCCGAGGTCCTGTCGGGGCTAAAGCCCGGCGCGCGGGTTGTGCTGTTTCCGTCGGCGGAACTGGTCGACGGGATGAAACTGGCGCAGCGCCAGCTGGATTGAGTGGCGCGCGGGATGGTCCCCGCGCGCCTTATGCCTCAGCTGCCTGCGGCAGTGGCGCGGCGCCACTTGGCCGGGCCGCTCTGGTGGATCGAATTGCCCTTCGTATCGACCGCGACGGTCACCGGCATGTCCTCGACCTTGAGTTCATAGATGGCTTCCATCCCCAGGTCCTGGAATGCCACCGGCTTGGCCGCCTTGATCGCCTTGGAGACCAGATAGGCCGCGCCCCCCACGGCAATCAGATAGGCCGCCTTGTGCTTGGCAATGGCCTCGATGGCGACCGGGCCGCGCTCGGCCTTGCCGACCATCACCTTGAGCCCGGTATCGCCCAGGATACGGTCGGTGAACTTGTCCATCCGGGTCGAGGTGGTCGGGCCCGCCGGGCCGATCACCTCGTCGCCCACCGCATCGACGGGACCGACGTAGTAGATCGCCTTGCCCTTCAGATCGACGGGCAGAGGTTCGCCCTTGTCGAGCATGTCGACCATCCGCTTATGCGCGGCGTCACGCCCGGTATAAAGCGTGCCCGAGAGCAGCAGCGTCTGTCCCGGTTCCAGCGCCGCCAGCGCGCTGTCGTTCAGATCGTCGAGGTTGAGCCGCGTCGCCTGCGCCCCCGCCGCATCCAGCAGGATGTCGGGATAAAGGTCCATCGAGGGCGGGGTGAATTCCGCGGCCCCCGAACCGTCGAGGGTGAAATGCACATGCCTTGTGGCGGCGCAGTTGGGGATCAGGCCGACGGGAAGCGAGGCCGCATGGGTCGGGAAGCTCTTGATCTTGACGTCAAGCACGGTGGTCACGCCGCCCAGGCCCTGTGCGCCGATCCCCAGGGCGTTGACGCGGTCATAGATTTCCAACCGCAGTTCCTCGGTCTTGTCCGAGGGGCCACGGCGGATCAGATCGGCCATGTCGAGCGGTTCGCTCAGCGCCTGTTTGGCCAGCGCCATCGCCTTGTCGGCATTGCCGCCCACACCGATGCCCAGCACGCCCGGCGGGCACCAGCCCGCGCCCAGCGTCTCGACCGTCTGCACCACCCAGTCGGCCACATTGCCCGAGGGGTTGAGCGTGGTGAATTTCGACTTGTTCTCGGATCCGCCGCCCTTGGCCGCGACCTCGACCTCGATCGTGTCGCCAGCGACCATCTCGACCGTCAGCATGCAGGGTGTGTTGTCGCCCGAGTTCTTGCGGGCGCCGAACGGGTCGACCACCACGCTGGCGCGCAGCGGGTTGGTGTCGCGCTGATAGCCCTGGCGGGTCCCCTCGTCGCAGATTTCTTGCAGCGAGCGGCTGAAATCGGTCTTGGCCTGCACCCCGACCTTGACGTGGATATTGGCGGCGCCGGTATCCTGACAGATCGGGCGGCGGCCCATGGCGCACATGCGCGAGTTGACCAGGATCTGCGCCATCGCGGCCTTGGCGCCGGGGTTTTCCTCGCGCTCCCAGGCGCTGGTCATGGCCCCGATGAAATCTGCCGGGTGGTAATACGAGATATATTGCAGCGCCTCGGCGATGCTTTCGATCATGTCGCTTTCGCGGATCACGCCCATGTCGGTCCTCCTGGGTGCGGCGGGCCGCGCCGGGGCGCGCGGGTTGCCGGGTTGCCTGATCTATGCGGGCGGCCGTGCAAAGCGGCCGGTTTCTGCGGGGTTTAGCGCGATTCCGGGGGGTGCTTCCATAGGGATATGCCCGGTGCGGCCTCGCGCCCCAATCGGGGCTTGTCTGTTCCGGGGCGCTGGCGCAGCCTGCGAGACAGAGAGACAGGGGAGAAACCGATAGATGCAGCAGCGTAGCGTGACAGCAGGCGTGCTTGAGGTCACCTATCTGGAGACCGGACCCGCCGATGGCTGGCCCTCTATCCTGAGCCACGGCTTTCCCTATGACGTGCAGACCTATACCGAGGCCGCACCGCTGCTGGCGGCGGCGGGCGCGCGGGTGATCCTGCCTTGGCTGCGCGGCTATGGCCCGACCAGGTTCCTTTCGCCCGACACGCCCCGCTCGGGCGAGCAGGCCGCGCTGGCCGCCGATCTTTTGGCGCTGATGGATGCGCTGGGGATCGGACGCGCGGTGCTGGGGGGCTATGACTGGGGCGGGCGCGCCTCTTGCATTGTCGCGGCGCTCTGGCCCGACCGGGTCGAGGCGCTGGTGAGCGGCAATTCCTACAACATCCAGAACATTCCCCGCTCGGGCGAGCCCGAGGCGCCCGAGGTCGAGGCAAGTTTTTGGTACCAATACTACTTTCATTCCGAGCGCGGACGGCGCGGGCTGGAACGGGACCGGCGTGCGTTGGCCCGAACGCTCTGGCGCATGTGGTCGCCCACATGGGCGTTTGATGCCGCAGAGTTCGAGCGCACGGCGGCCTCGTTTGACAACCCCGATTTTGTCGAGGTGGTGATCCATTCCTATCGCCACCGCTTCGGTCTGGTGCCGGGCGACCCGGCCTATGCCGATATCGAGACGCAGCTGGTGGCCCAGCCCAGGATCAGCGTGCCAACGGTGGCGATCGACGGCAACCGCGACGGGGTGAACGCCGGAACCGCAGGGCATGCGGCGCAGTTCACCGGCCCGTTCGACTATCGGGTTTTCGAGGGTGCGGGCCACAACCTGCCACAGGAGCGGCCCCGTGACTGGGCGCAAGCGGTGCTGGATGCGCGGGCAATGGCGCGCGCCTAACCTTTGCGCGGCATCCGGCGATAGGTGAACTCTGCCGCGTCCCCCTCGGCCAGCGCGGTCTCGAGCAGCGCGGTGACCTTGTGGTGATCGGGTGAGCGGGAGCAGACAGGATCGGTCGCCGCCGCGTCGCCGGCCAGCGCCAGCGCCTGGCAGCGGCAGCCGCCAAAGTCGATGCCGACCCGCTCGCAGCTGCGGCAGGTCTCGGGCAGGTGATCGGTGCCGCGATAGGCGTTGAAGGCGGCGCCATCATACCAGATTTCGCGCAGGGTTTTGTCAGGAAACCTGTCAAAGTCGAGATGCGGGATGGTCTCGGCCGCGTGACAGGGCAGCACGGTGCCATCGGGCGCGATGTTCAAACCTGCCGAACCCCAGCCGCCCATGCAGGCCTTTGGATAATCGGCGTAATAGTCGGGTGGCACGAAATCGAAGGCAAGCGTGCCGCGCAGCCGCGCCTCGGCCTCGGCCACGATCCGCTTGGCAGCCTCGGTCTGGGCGCGGCTGGGCAGCAGCGCGGCCCGGTTGCGGGTGGCCCAGCCGTGGAACTGTACGCAGGCCACTTCGAGCCGGCGGGCGCCCAGCTCGATGGCCAAATCGATGGTGCGTTCAAGGTCGTCGAGATTATGGCGATGCATCACCGCGTTCAGGGTCAGCGGGATGCCGCGCGCCTTGATCTCGGCGGCCACCGCCATCTTGCGGGCAAATCCCCCCTTGTAGCCGCCGATGCGATCGGCCAGTTCGGCGGAGGTGCCCTGCAGGGACAGCTGGATATGGTCAAGCCCCACGGCCTCGAGCGCGTCGAGCCGCGCGGGGGTCAGCCCGATGCCACTGGTGATCAGGTTGGTATAGAGCCCTGCCTCATGGGCCGCGCGGGTCAGATCGACCAGGTCGGGACGCGAGGCGGGTTCGCCGCCAGAGAGATGTAGCTGCAATACACCCAGTTCGGCAGCCTCACCAAAGGCGCGTGCCCAGGTTTCAGTGTTCAGCTCGTTCTCCTTGCCGTGGAGCGCGAGCGGGTTCGAGCAATAGGGGCAGGCCAGCGGGCAACGATGGGTCAGCTCGGCCAGCATGGCGATGGGGGCGGGAACCGTCATCTCGGGCGCCTCGCCGCCGGAATTCGGCACGAATTCCGGCCCGGAAAACCAATGGTTTTCCGGATCGTTTTCCGTGCCGGAAAACGCCCCCCCGTCATGGTGCCACCATCAGGAAAAGACGGGCGCGCAGGCCTTGCAGAAAGGCCTGCACGTCCTGCTCGATCTCGGCCCGGGGCGCGTCATAGGCGGCCGCCAGTTGGTCCACCAGCGCCGCCAGGCTTGTCTGGCCGTCCACTCGTGACAGGATCGCTTCGCCCACCGCATCCAGCGCCACCGCCTTTTCCGGCGCCAGCAACACAACGCCGCCGCGCACCCGGTCCGTCACCAGCCGCACGCCGCGCGGCAGATAGGGGCGGTCGTTGGGGGCCAGCGCCAGCGTCATGCCATGCCCTCGCCGGGGCGCCAGGCGCCGGGGGGCACATGGCCGTCCACATAGGCGCCCCAGAGCGCGTCGAGCTGCGCCCAGAGCACGTCCGTCTTGAAGATCAGCGCCGCGCAGGCCAAGTCCGCCTTCTCGGGCGTATCCGCATGGTCCAGCACCCAGCCCAGCCCATAAGCGACGTCGCGCGGTGCCTCGCTCAGGCGTTTGCGGAAATAGCTCAGGCTGCTCTCATCGGCGAAATCATAGTGCCTGAGCAGCCCCTCGATGCGGTTCTCGTGGATTTTTGGCGCGAACAGCTCTGTCAGGGACGAGGCCACCGCCTGCAACAGCGGCTGTTCGCGTACATAGTGGATATAGGCCTCGACCGCGAAGCGGGTGGCGGGCAGGATACCGCGCCCCGAGGCCACGTAATCGGGGTCGAGCCCCACCGCCTCGGCCAGTTTCAGCCAGCGCCGCAGCCCGCCGCCGCTGTCGACACCGCCATCGTGATCCTCGATCCGCGACCGCCAGGCGCGGCGGATATCCGGATCGGCACAGCGTGACAGAAAGGCCGCGTCCTTCATCGGGATCGCTGCCTGATAGGCCCAGCGATTGATCACCCAGGCGCGTACCTGATCGGGGGTGCAGTCGCCGCCATGCAGCTTGTGATGGAACGGGTGCTTGTCGTGATAGCGTTCGGCGCCGATGGCGCGCAGCCGGGCCTCAAGGTCTTCGCGGCTCATAGCACGATCTCCAATCCGTCATGGGCCACCTGCCAGCCCTGCCGCGCCACTTCGGCGCGTTCTGCGCCGCCCTCGCGCCAGACTGGATTGGTGTTGTTGATATGGATATAGGTCTTGTTCGCGGCCAGCCCGGAGAGCCGGACCATCGAGCCGTCTTCGCCCGAAATCGGGATATGTCCCATGCGACGCCCGGTCTTGATCCCGGTGCCGCTGCGGATCATTTCGTCATCATCCCAAAGCGTACCGTCGAACAGCAGGTGACCCGCATCCGACAGCCGGTCCAGCAGATCGTCGGGCACATGGGCGCAGCCGGGGATGTAATAGGCGATATTGCGCCCGTCGCTGAGCCGCACCCCCACCGTCTGTTCGCCGATCAGTCCGGTATCGACGCTCTCACCCTCCATGAACAGGGGAACCTTGCCGGGCACTGCGAACAGCATCGCCTCCAGCCCGTCATGCAGCGCAAATGGGGCCTCCAGCGCCACCGGGCGGCGCGCAACCTTGTCGCGGGCCAGCGCGTCGAAGATACGGTTGTCTTCCAGCACTTCGTGAATGCCGGCGGTGGCGAACAGGTCGAAGGGCGTCTGCTCGCGCAGCGACAGAAGCCCGGCGATATGGTCGATATCGCCATTGGTCACCAACACCGAGGCCACGGGAGACCCGCGCAGGCCGTGCGGGTGCAGGACGGGCCTGTCCTGCATCTGCTGGCGGATATCTGGCGAGGCATTCAGGATCGACCAGCGCGACCCGTCCGCCGAAACCGCCAACGACGATTGGCCGGACGACCTGAGTCGCCCGGCACGCGCATCGTTGCAATTGACGCAGCCGCAATTCCATTGCGGCAGGCCCCCACCGGCCGCGGCACCCAGAACGACGATCTTCATCTTCGGGCCTCCGCGGCGGGATTGTGGTTACAGGATCGGGTCGCTGCCGCGACCGCCTTCATCCTCTGCCGGGGCGTACATGTTGATTTCCATGCCGCAGTTCACTTCACGAAGCTTCGGAGCCGTCCAAGCCATTTTTCACCTCCACTGGCTGATTGTCTTATCGGTCAGCCTACCCCTTAGGGCCGGACTGGCAAATGCTCCTTTGGTCGAATGCCGCTCAGGATGTGCTCGCGGTGGCCCCGGACAGAAATCCGCGCAGGGTTTCGGCCGCGATCGGCTTGTGAAACAGCTCCCAGCCTTGCTGCACGCAGATATCGATAACCGCCGGAGAGCGCGAGGCGGTGATGATGCATGACGGTACCGGTCCCAGACGGGTACGGATCATGTTGAGCAGCACGGTCCCCATTTCGCCCCGGTCCAGTTGCAGATCGGCGATCACCGCATCGGGCTGAATGCCCTCGTCGTCGATCAGCGCCAGCGCCTCGGCGATCGAGGCGGAGGGCAGTACACAGACATCCCAGGCTTCCATCGCGATGGTCAGCGCGTTGCGCAATTCGGCATCGTTCTCGACCAGCAGCACGATCAGGCCGTTCAGCCCCGACGGCGCCAGTGCAGGGCCGGAGGTGCGGCGGAAGCTGGTGAAATCGGGCGTCGGCGCCACCGAAAATTCGACCAGAAACCCCGAGCCGCGCCCCACGGTCGAAACCAGATCGAGCGGATGGCCGAGCAAGGCGCAGGCCCGCTCGACAATGGCCAGACCCAGCCCCATCCCCTCGGCGGCAGAGGCGGCGGCGTCGAGGCGCTGGAATTCGCGAAAGATGATGTCACGCTGTTCGGCGGCAATGCCCGGTCCGGTATCCCACACCTCGAGCCGCACGGATTTGCCCCGCCGCCTTACCCCCACCACGATCTTGCCCTTGCGGGTATAGCGGATGGCATTGACGATCAGGTTTTGCGCGATGCGGCGCAAATAGGTAGCATCCGACAGCACAACCGCGCCCGAAGGGATCACCCGCAGTTCCAGCCCCTTGGCGCGGGCGGTGGGGCCCAGTTCTTCGGCCAGTTGTGCCAGGATTACCCCCAGCGGCACCGGGGCGCGATGCACTTCGGCCTTGCCGGAATCGAGGGTCGAGATATCCAGCAGCGCCTCCAGAATGGTCTCGACACTGTCGAGCGAGCGCCGGGCCTTGTCGGCGATCTGGTGAATCTGGGTGGGATCCTGTCCCGGCTCGATCGAGGCCATGTAAAGCTTGGCCGCCGAAAGGGGTTGCAACAGGTCATGGCTGGCCGCCGCGACAAAGCGCGATTTCGAGGCATTGGCACGCTCGGCCTCGGACAGGGCGTCGGCCAGTTCCAGCGTGCGTTCGGCCACCCGCGCCTCGAGCAATTCGTTGGCTTGCCGGATGGCGCGCACGGCGGCGCGTTCGGCAGAGACGTCGCTGAACGAGATCACGAAACCACGGTCCGGCATCTCCTGCGCATGTACCGACAGGGTCTTGTTCTCGCCCTGGCGGATCTCGAAACCGATCGGCGGGCGGCCATCGGTGGCGGTGATCCAGGCGCGGATGGTTTCCTCGGTGATGCCGTTTGAGTAGGAGGCGTTACGGGTAAAACCTTCGAACAGCGAAAAAAAACGCACCCCCATCGAAAAGCGCCGGGCCGGGATCGACAGCATTTCCCCCACTCGCTGGTTCCAGCCTGCCAGCCGACCCTGATTGTCGAAGATGCACACGCCCTGGTCGAGATGTTCCAGTGTGGCGCGGATCAGGCGGGCCTGATCGTCCAGCATCCGGTCGCGTTCCTGCCGCTCCAGCCGCATGATGTCGCTGACATCGGTCTGCAGGATCACGGTGCCGCCATCGGGGGTGCGATGTTCGCTCACCTGAACCCAGCGGCTGCCGACCATGCGGACGTTGAAGATGACATGATCGTCGGTGTGCCGGCGCATCCGTTGCGCCGCCCAGTCACGCGGCGTCTTGTTTTCCGGCAGGGAAAGATAGCGCGAGCCGCTGACCAGATCGACATATTGGCGAAAGGTGATCCCGGGGCGGAAGCGGTCTCGGATATCGGGCATATGCAGGCCAAAGCGCGAGTTGCACATGACCAGCCGCTCGTCGGGATCGAAGAGGGCAAACCCCTCCTGCACCGTCTCGATGGCATTGGCCAAATTTGAACGCGCCTCTTCGGTGGCGCGGTTGGCCTCGGCCAGGCGGGCGTTGGAATCGTTGAGAAGATCGAGCGCGCGTTCCAGGTCGCGGGTGCGGTTGCGCACCTCTTCCTCCAGCAGCGCGGCGCGCTCGAACTGGGCATAGGCCGCGCCCGAGGCATCGGTGGCCTGTTCCACCCGGCGCATCAGCGCCGCGTTGATCTTGGCCAGCTTCTCGATCTGCCGGTCCGGCGTATCGGCGGGGTTGATCAGCGATCCCGGCATGGGGCCTCACATATCGTCGGGCGGGTAGATGGCCACGCCCGTCAGCGTCTGGTTGACATGCATCGAGTTGAACTGTTCCCCGTAAGTAGAGAACCCCACAACACGATTTTCGCGCAGAATATCCGAAAGCGCGCCCAGGACCTGTTTCTGCTGCGCCTCCATCCGGCGCAACAGACAGTCACAGCCCAGGATCACCGCAGGCGGTCCGTCGGCGGCCAGCCGGCCCAGTTCCTCGCGCAGGTGGTCGCGCATGTCGCGCGCATCGGCCAGGGTTAGCACCAGCCCCTCGTCGATGGCCGAAAAGAACACCAGATCGCCATTCTCGGCCACCCGCTGGATCGAGCGCACATGATGCTGGCCGCCGATACGCACCACGACCGGGTGGGCGGCAAAGGTAAAGGTGGTGAGTTGCTCGGGATCCTTGCCCAGAACACGGGCATATTCGCGCGCGGCTGGTTCGGCATTGAGCTCATGCACCAGCCGCCGGTCGGGATCGGCGCCGGTGACCACCATACGCTGTTCGGTGGGGATCAGATGGTCGGTCTTGAACACCTGGATCGGGCAGCGGGTGCGCACCTGCATCAGCACGGCGGCATTGCCATGGGCGCGGCCCTCGTGAAACACGAAGGTGGTGCCGAACCGCTCGCCATCCCCGGCCGAACCGCCGAACAGCGGCACCGGCCCAAGCCCGATGGCCAGATCCGAGACCAGCCGGTCCTCCAGCGTCGACAAGCCGTCGATCAGCAGAAAATTGAACTCGTGCCCCCAGTCGGGCCGGGCAACGGCCAGATCGTTGCGGGTCTGGATCATCCGGTCGATGATGGCCTGAGCGTCATAATCGCTCAGATCGGGGATCAGCATCGTCTGCGCCTTGAAATAGGCCCGAGGCATGCCGATGGCGACGATCTCTCCCTCGGTATAGCCGGCGGCTGAGATTTCGCCTGCCGTGGTGCAGCCGACAATCCGGGTACCGGGCAAAACCATTGCGGCGCGGGCCAGCAGGGCGGGGATATCCGCCTGGGGCGAAGCCATCAACAGCAGCAGTTCCAGTTCGACCGGACCCAATGCTTCGGCCAACGCCTCGACGGCATGCGGATGGTCGTGGTGCACCGAGGCGGTGCACAACACCTGCGGCGCGGCCTGTGCCGCGCGGATCGGACCCTGACTGAGGTCCAAGCGCTCCTCCCTTTTCTCCCGACTGGCAGGTTATGCCTGTTTCTGCGCCTCTGGCAAGAAACTCGAGAAACTGGTCTTTTTGGCGATCAGCACCGCCTGGGTGCGGCTTTGCACCCCGAGCTTGCGCATGATGGCGGTGACATGCGCCTTGACCGTCGTTTCGGCGATCGACAGGTCATAGGCGATCTGCTTGTTGAGCTTGCCCTCGCAGACCAGTTGCAGGATGCGGGCCTGCTGGTTGGTCAGCGCCGAAAGCCGGGCCAGCGCATCCTCGATCTCGGGCCCGTCGCCCCCATCACTGGCGATATCGACAAAGCCTTCGGGGGTGAAGACGGCGCCGGTCGAGACGGTTTCGATGGCGGTGCGAAACACTTCGCGCTGGGAGTGCTTGGGCACGAAACCGGCCGCACCTGCCTGAATCACGCCCGAAATGACCCGGTTATCGGCCATGGAAGAAACCACGATGACCGGGGCGCGGGCGGCGGTGCGGATGCGGACCAGCCCGTCGAGCCCTTCGACATCGGGCAGGTTGAGGTCGAGGATGACCAGATCGGGGGCAGGGTGGTTGCCAAGCCAGTCCAGCGCCTCCTCGAGCCGGGCCAGCGTCTGCACGGTGCGGATGCCGGACACGGCTTGCAGGGTCATCGACAGGGCGTCACAGAACAGCGGGTGATCGTCGACGATAAGGGCGGAGCGAAGCGGCTGCGCCAGCGAGGTCCCTGCCTGGGTCTGCATGATCCGATCCATAGTTTTGTTCATGCTGCAACTGTAACGCGGGTGCGGCGAAACGCCATTGGCCAAAGGTCTAATATCAGGCTCAACCTCTGGCGGTGGCGGAATTCTGCAAGAATTCCGGGCCGGAAAACATTGTTTTCCGAGCCGTTTTCCCTTGGAAAACGGCGAGCCAACAAAAAACGCGCGCCGTTGGGCGCGCGTTTGTATCAATGGCGATGCCGTCAGTTTGCGGCGGCCAGCTGCTTGGGCAGCTTGAAGGTCCAGAGCAAGCCACCTTGGTTGAGATAGTTCACCTTCTTGGCGACCTCGCCGCCCCAGAGAGGCACCGCGCCACCCCAGCCGGAGATGACCGAGACATATTGCTCGCCGCCCATCTCCCAGGTGACGGGCTGGCCGACAATGCCCGAGCCGGTCTGGAACGACCACAGGATCTCGCCGGTTTCATCGTCAAAGGCGATGAACTTGCCCTCGGGCGTGCCGGTGAACACCAGCCCGCCGGCGGTGGTCATCACGCCACCCCAAAGCGGGGCGTCGTTCTTGAACTCCCACTTCAGCTCGCCGGTATCCGGATCGATCGCCTTGAGGCTGCCGATATGGTCCTCGTAGTTCGGCTTGATGGTAAAGCCCGCGCCCAGATAGGCCGCGCCCTTCTTGTAGGTGATCGGTTCGTTCCAGATGTCCATGCCCCATTCGTTCGAGGGCACATAGAAGTTGCCGGTCTTCTGGCTGAAGGCCATCGGCATCCAGTTCTTGCCGCCCAGGAAGGACGGAGAAGCAAAGATCACCTCGCCCTTGGCGCCATCCGCCGCCGCGGCCGGGTCGCCCGGACGGTTGTCCTCGTTGAAGATCGGGCGGCCGTTCTCATCGAGGCCCGAGGCCCAGGTGATATCCTTGACGAACGGCACGCCGCGCACGAACTTGCCGTCCTCGCGGTTCAGCACATAGAAGAACCCGTTGCGGTCGGCTGTGGCCCAGCGCTTGTTGCCGTCGCGGTCGGTATAGGCCACGACCTCGTTCACACCGTCATAGTCCCAGCCTTCGCGCGGGGTGGTCTGGAAATGCCACTTGATCTCGCCATTGTCGGGATTGATACCGATGCGCGAGGCAGCATAGAGGTTGTCGCCCGAGCCATCGTTGTTCTGACCGGCATCGCGCAGCCAGCTGTTCCAGGGGGCGGGGTTGCCCGCGCCAAAGACCAGCGTATCGGTCTCGGCGTCATAGGAACCGCCCAGCCAGGTGGCGCCACCGCCGGTTTTCCACATGTCGCCCGGCCAGGTCGCGTTCAGCGTGCCGGTCATGGTGCTTTCTTCGCCCTTGAAGGTGCCCATGTGGCCTTCGATCACGGGTCGGGTCCAGACCATCTCGCCGGTCTCGGCGTCGCGCGCCTGCACCTCGCCCACGATGCCGAACTCACCGCCCGAGTTGCCGGTGATCACCAGCCCCTTCACGATCAGCGGCGCGGCGGTATAGGAATAGCCTGCTTTGTAATCGGCGATCTTCTTGTTCCAGACGACATCGCCGGTTTTCAGGTCAAGCGCCACGATGCGGGCGTCGAGTGTGCCGAAATAGATCTTGTCACCATAGATGGCGCCGCCCCGGTTGATCACGTCGCAGCAGGGCAGGATGCCCTCGGGCAGTCGGGCGTCATATTGCCAGAGCTCTTCGCCGGTGTTGACGTCGATGGCATACATCCGGCTGTAGGAGCCGGTGATATACATCACCCCGTCATGGATCAGCGGCTGGGTTTCCTGCCCGCGCTGCTTTTCGCCGCCAAGGCTGAAGGCCCAGGCGGGCATCAGGTTCTTGACGTTGTCCTTGTTCAGAATGTCCAGCGGGCTATAGCGCTGCAAATGCCGGCCCATGCCGTTGGTCAATACGCTGGACGTGTTGGCCGTGTCATTGGCCAGATCCTCTTCGGTGACACCGGCCGCCAGCGCGGCGCTGTGCCAGCCCGCTGTCGCGACCAGGCCCGCCACTGCGGCCATGATGATCTTGTTCATCGGTTTCCTCCCTTGCATCCTCTCCAAGCCGAACTACCCCAAACCGCGGGTTTTTGGCTGAGCGGTATTATTGGAACGAAGCCGCTCGCGCGAAATTGAACAAAGGTCGTAGGGTCAACTTGAAGCCGGAAGGGCAGGCGACGGCAAAATGCACTCGTGCCGTCGGTTCGGCGCGCTTGGCATTGATCCATCGGTACAAGTTTGACGTTTTAAAGTCTGAAATATATGGAAAAAGTTCTGACTTGGAACCAGCGCCGGATCGTTCTGTCCGGCGCCGGGATCCGGGTTCAGTCCGAGATCTTCTTGGGGTCGCGGGTGCTGAGGCTGGCCAGATAGGCAAGAATGAAATCCTGCACGGTGCGGTCCTCGATTCCGACATGGCGCATCTTGGTGCCGGGCATGAAGCCGGTATTGTCCTCCATCCAGGCGCGCAGCGCCGCAGGCGTCCAGACGATGCCCGAGGCCTCGAGCGCGATGGAATAATCATAGTCGGGATAGGTACCGGCCCCGCGCCCCAGCACGTTTTCCAGCGGTGGGCCATAGCTCTCATGATCAGTGTCCGAGGCATGGCAGCGCCGGCATTCGGCATCATAGAGCGCCTCACCGGCCTCGATCTTGATCTGTTCGAATTTGGTATCGGCCAGGGCGGGTGAAGCCGCCATCATCAGCGCCAGCGCATAGGAAACAGGTCTCATTTCTCACTCCTGAATGAGGTCCCCGCCGGGGCGGGTGCAAGCGCGCGTTTCCTGCCGCAGTCTTAACAAGCGCAGGAGCGGTTTTCCCTTGTTCTTTGGTCGAAGGCGGGACGGCTCAACCCTTGCGCCGCAGCAGGCCGCGCGCCGGGTCATATCCCCAGAAGGCAAGGCCCAGAAACACTGCCCCCGCCAGCACGGTCCAGCCCAGCGCGGGTCCGTTGAACTGGCCGTAGAGCGCAAAGCGGATCAGCTCTACCGCATGGGTGAACGGGTTCAGCGCACAGATATCGCGCAAAAGGATCGAGCTTTCGGCCATCTTCCACAGCGGGTAAAGCGCGGTGGACAAAAAGAACATCGGAAAGATGACAAAGTTCATCACGCCCGCGAAATTTTCCAGCTGCCGGATCAGCGAGGACAGCGCCAGCCCCAGCGCACCCAGCATGATGCCCGCAACCACCAGCGCCGGCAGCACCGCCACATAGCCCCAGACCGGCAGTTGGATGCCAAAGGCCGCCGCCACCGCCAGAAAACAATAGGTTTGCAGGATCGAAATGGCGGTCGAGGCAAGCAGCCGGCAGAACAGGAGCCACCAGCGCGGCAGGGGCGAGGTCAAGAGCAGCCGCATCGAGCCCATCTCGCGGTCATAGACCAGGCTGAGGCTGGATTGCATGCCGTTGAACAGGGCAATCATGCCGCACAGGCCCGGCACGATATAGACCTCGTAAGTGATATAGGTCTGATAGGGCGGTGTGATCGACAGGCCCAGCGCGGCGCGAAACCCGGCGGCAAAGACCAGCAGCCAGATCAGCGGCCGCACCAGCGCCGCCACGAACCGCCCCCGCTGGCGGACAAAGCGCAGCGCCTCGCGCAGGACGATGGCGCGCAGGGCGATCAGCGCAGCGTTCATGCCCGTTCCCCGATGCGATCAGAGGTCTGGGACAGGAAATGCTCGCGCAGGGGCAGCGCCCCGCGCAGCGCGCCCGCGGTGCCGTCCTGCAACAGCCGCCCGCGATGCAGGATCAGCAACTGGTCGTCATCCTCGATCTCGTCGGTCAGATGGGTCGCCCAGAGCACGGTCAGCCCCCGCTCGCGCGACAGCGCATGCACATGATCGGTGATCGCCTTGCGGCTGGCCGCATCCAGCCCCACGGTCGGTTCGTCCAGCAGCAGCACCGAGGGGTCGTGGATCAGCGCGCGCGCGATCTCGGTCCGGCGCCGGTGGCCGCCATTCAGGTCGCGGGCGCGCTCGTGGGCGCGGTCGCTCAGGTCGAGCCGCTCCAGCGCCGCGGCGATCCGGATTTGCGCGGTGCGCCCCGACAGCCCGTGCAGCGCGGCGAAATAGGTCAGGTTGCGCATCACGCTGAGATCCAGATCCAGCGTCGGCTGCTGGAACACGACCCCGATCCGCGCCAGCGCCGCGCGCGGGTTTTGCGACAGGTCATGCCCGGCGACCGAGATCCGGCCCGAACGTGTAGTGAATAGACGTGTGAGCAAGGAAAACAGCGTCGATTTCCCCGCACCATTGGGCCCCAGCAACGCCGCAAACCGGCCCTGCGCCACGTCAAAGCTGACTGCGTCCAGCGCCCGGCGGCTGCCATAGGAATAGTCGAGATTTCGGACACTTAGCCCTGTCACTTGATGGTGATCTCCAACCGCTGGGTTTCGCCGGTGCTGCCCGGTACCTTCAGGTAATAGCGGCCCGGCTTGATCGCGACAAAGCCTATCTCCATCTCGCCCGCCTCGTCGAATTCGACCGAATCAAGGCCCAGCGGCCGGATCTCCAACCCCTCGACCACGATCTCGTCGATCCAGATGGCGCGAAAGAACTCAGGGCCCACCAGCGCCAGTTCCTGGCTGCCGTCGCCCTGGATCTCGAACTCGTAGTAAGTGCCCGATTGCAGCACCCAGGGTGCGTCGGCCAGCGGCATTCCTGCTGACAGGATGATCGGCGGCAGGTCTTCCTTGTTCTTGGCCGAGAGCAGCCCGGCCAGACCGAGCCGACCATCGTCGCCGTCGGCCAGTGCGCTCAGGGGCAGGGCTGCAACCAGAAGGGCGGCAAGACAGGGTTTCATCATCATGTGTCCTTTCCTCTCACGGGCGCAGGGCGGCGCCCCAGGGGAAGCGCCCGACCTTGATGGATTTGATCGCCTCGCGGCGGGCCACGTCGATCACCGTCACGTCGCCCGAAACGCCGTTGGTGGTGAACAAAAGCGACTTGTCGCTGTTGAACGCCATGTGCCAGACCCGGCGGCCGACAAGGATGTAATCGACCACCTCGTAGGTGGCGGTATCCACCACCGCCACGTGGTTCGAGGGGCCAAGCGCTACAAAGGCGGTTTTCTCATCCGCCGTCAGCTCGAACCCGACCGGCTGCACCCGGTCGGGATGCACGCCCTTGACCTCGAAGGCGATCTTGGCCTTTTGGGCCTGCGTGGCCACGTCGAATACGGTCACCGTGCCACCGATCTCGGAACTGACCCACAGTTCGGCCCCGTCATGTACGAATTCGGCGTGGCGCGGGCGGGCATCGACCAGCGTATTGGCAAACAGCTGGCGCGTCTCGGTGTCGATCCAATGCGCCATGTTGGTGGTTTCAGAGGTGGTGATGGCGATGCGGCCATCGGGGCTGACGGCCATGCCCTCGGGTTCGATGCCCACGTCGATCTGGGCGATCACCCGGCGGGTTTCTGTATCGACCACGGTGGTGATCGCGTCATCCTCGTTGGCGATATAGAGGTGGCGGTCGTTGGGATGCAGCACGAATTGCTCGGGGTCTTCGCCCGAAGGCAGGTCGTGCAGGATCTCTCCGGTCTCGGGATCCATCACCTGCACCGTGTCGCTGTCCGAGGCACAGATATAGACGCGGCTGAAATCGTGGGAAAAGGTGATGCCGCGCGGCCGCTCGCCGGTCGCGATGGTGCGCACAACTTCGAGCGTGGCGACGTCGATCACGCTGATCGTGTCGTCCTTTTCATTGGTGACCCAGATTTCCTCGGCCTCCAAAGGCGCGGCGAGGGTCAGGGCCAGAAGGGCAAGGGCAGTCCGCATGGGGGTCACTCCTGAAACGCGGTGCAACGGGATTCGGGCGCGTCGAGGCCCAGCGTGTCAAGTTCGCTGCGCTGGTGCAGGAATCCCTCGACCGGGGCCTGCATCACCACCGCGCGTTCGGTAACCACCGGGATCGGCTGGCGCAGCTGGCCGTTCCAGTGGCGAAAGTTCATCGGGCGACCTTTGAACCCGGCCAGTTCGAAGGCATCCGACAGGATATAGGCGCGCAGGGTGGCGGGATCGGTGCTGTTGGTGCGTGTGACCGCCTCGCCCAGCACGCGCAGCGCCGCCCAGGCGGCATAGTCGCGCGGTTGCATGTCGCGGCCGGTCTGGTCCCAGAACCGCGATTGCAGCTGCGCCGCGCCCCATTGTTCCACCACCCGCGACCAGGCCACCGGCACCAGCCCCTCGGACCCGGCCACCGGGCGTGGGGTCCAGGTGTTATAGGCGATGTATCGCCCGAAATCGCCGATCTCGTCGGCAATGAGCAGCATGTCATGCTCGGCGAAATCCTGAGTGAACAGCGGCACTTCCTGGCTGGCATTGCGGCGCATGTCGGCGTCAAAGGGCCATGGTGTGTCGGCCACCATCTTCAGGCCGAACTTGGCCGCCGAGCGACGGAGCGCCTCGGCATAGGCCAGATCCGGGGCGCCATGGCCGGTGATCATGGCCAGCCGCGAGAATCGTTTGCGCTGCAAGACCTGCATCAGCGCATCCGCCCGCATCGCCAGCGAGGGCGCCGTGTGCAGCAGGTTGGCGCGGCAGTCCCCATCGCGCAGCGCGGTCTCTTCGGCAGCGGCGTTAAACAACAGCGCGCCCTCGGCCTCGGCCAGATCGGCGATGCGCAGCACCGCCTCGGCGGGGGCGTCGATGACCAGCATTTGCGCCTCGGCCAGCGCCGAGCGCGCCGCCGCCTCCAGATCGCCGCCGATCGGCACCTCATGCGTATCGAGCGTATAGGTCTGACCCAGAAACCGACCGCTGGTCCGGTTGTCCTCCAGCCCCAGACGGGCACCGTCGAGGCCCAGCCCGGCGGGCTCGGGGTCGAGATTGGACAAGACCGGCGGGCGCTCAACTTCCTGCCGCAGATAGGCCACGCGCAACTGCACCTCACCCAGGGCGGGCAGGGCGGCCATTCCCATCGCCAGTGCGGCGATGATCGGTCTCAGCAGGCTGTGCACGCGCATTCTCTCTCCCTTGTCGGCCAAGGCTAAAGCGCGCGTGCGGGGCGGTTCTATTCGACCAAAGTCCACATTCCCCGGCAGATCAAACCAAGGTCGAATACCAGCGCAGGGTTCGAGGCGTTATCACCAGCCCCGAACGAGGAGACTGGAGGACCGCAGATGATCACCGCTGCAAAAGCAGGCGCATTGGGCCTGTTCCTGAGCGCGGGAATGGCGCTGGCGCATGGAGACGTCGCGCCGCAACCCGTCAACACCGACGCCCTGCCCGAAGTGGGCGAGGAATGGCTGATCGAGAACCCCTATCGCGCCGAGGCGGCGGGAGAAGAGGTCTGGGCCGCCGCCATCCGGATCGGCGATTCCGGCTATAACCAGAACTGCGCGCGCTGCCATGGGCTGGGCGTGGTGTCAGGCGGTCTGGCGCCGGACCTGCGCTATCTCGAGGCCGCCGAATACGGTGATGAATGGTATGTCGAGCGGTTCCGCCATGGCTATACCCAGAACGGGATCACCAAGATGCCCGGCTTTGGCGAACTGCTTGGCCAAAAGGCCGCCTGGGCCATCCGCACCTATATCGAGACCCGGCCCGACGACGGGGCGCTCGACGCCCATACGCCGCGCCTGAAGGAGATCCGCGACCAGCTTGCAGCAGGCGAGGGCGATGCCGCCGTATTGGCTGCCGAACTGACCCAGATCGCCGCCGAGGTCGAGACCGCCTCGGGCGCGCCCGTGGCCGACAGCGCCGCCTCGCGCGCGGCGACCCTGATCTCGGGCGACGCGCCTGATTTCACCGCCGCTGCCGAGGCGCTGACCATCGGCCTGTCGGCGGCCCATTGAGCATGGCGCGGGCGGGGACGCTGCGGGTCGCGCTGGCGGTGTTGCTGCTTGGGACCGGCTTGGCGCCGGCCTGGGCACAGACCCGCTGCGCCGATCACGTGCCCCAGGCCCGCCCGCAGAATGCGAGCCGCGATATCGTCGGCGCCGATCTGGACACGATCCAGGAACGCGGCTGGATATCCTTCGCCGTCTACGAGGACTATCCACCCTGGAGCTGGGAAGAGAACGGTGCGCCAAAGGGTGTCGATATCGATCTGGGCCACCTGATCGCCGGGGAACTGGGGGTCGAGGCCCGTTTTACCCTGGTCGCGGCGGGCGAGAACCTCGAGGCCGATCTGCGCAACTGGATCTGGAAGGGGCCCATCGTGGGTGGGCGGGTCGCCAATGTGATGCTGCATGTGCCCTATGACAGCAACTTTGCCTGCCGGGTCGAACAGGTGGTGTTCACAGGACAATACCATGTGGAGCGGATGGGGATCGCCTTTGGCAAGGCAGAGTATCCCGAGGACAAACCGGTCCCGGCCTATTTCCGCTTTGACACGGTTGGGGTCGAGAACGACTCGATTTCCGATTTCTACCTGACCGCCTTTCCCGGCGGTCAGCTGCGCGGCAATATCCGCCGCTATCCCGACATGGGCGCGGCGATGGCCGGGCTGGCGGCGGGCGAGGTCAAGACCGCGATGGGGCCGCTGGCGCAACTGGAACATGGACTGACCGCGGATCTGGATGTGCACAGCCCGCCCTTGCCGGGATTTGCGACCGGCAGCTGGACCGTCGGGGTGGGGGTGCATTTCGCCTATCGCCCGCTGGCCTATGCCGTCGACGATGCTATCGTTGCCGGGATAGGCGACGGTCGGATCCAAGAAATTTTCCGCAGCTACGGGCTGACTTTTTCGCCACCCGAGCTGCGCTGACAGGGCGATCGACGCGCCCCGCAGGCGGCCCTTCCGGGGACGTCTACACCCAAGGTCGAATGGAACAACCCGACCGCGCCGCGTAGCGTGGTCGCAACGGACGGAGACGAACGACATGGAACTGAGCGATTCAAAGGTGATCGCGGCGGACCGGGAAACGGTCTGGGCGGCTCTGCTCTCGCCCGATGTGCTGAAGGACTGCGTACCCGGCTGCCAGGAGATGAGTGGCAGCGCCGAGGACGGGTTCGAGGCCACGGTGGTGCAAAAGGTCGGGCCGGTGAAAGCCACGTTCAAGGGCAGCGTGACGCTGTCCGAGATGGTGGCGCCCGAAAGCCTGACCCTGACCGGCGAGGGCAAGGGCGGGGCCGCGGGTTTTGCCAAGGGCGAGGCACGCGTGCGGCTGGAGGCGAGCGAGGATGGCACAACGCTGCTGTCCTACGAGGTCGAGGCCAAGGTCGGTGGCAAGCTCGCTCAGCTGGGCAGCCGGATCATCGACGGGTTCGCGCGCAAGATGGCCGACCAGTTCTTCACCCGCTTTCAGGAAGTGGTCGAGGGACCGGGTGAGACCGATAGTCCGGAGGTCGCGGAAGGGTCCGGCGAGGTCAGGAAAAAGGGGTGGTTCAAGCGGGTTATTTCCGGCTGAACCGGTGCAAGAGAGAACGACAAGGGAGGATTATTGTGTCTGAGATAGAGATGGTCGTGAATGGGCGCAGCATGCGGGGGACAGTAGAGTCCCGAGATTTGCTGGTTGATTTTTTGCGTGAGGGTTTGTCGCTGACGGGGACGCATGTTGGGTGTGACACGGGTCAGTGCGGAGCGTGCGTGGTGCATGTTGAC
>NZ_JBXWRM010000029.1:0-39729 GCF_059612905.1 Ruegeria sp. YKSD163 | reverse complement strand
TCTACTGGATGCCGCTCGACTACAAGCAGGCCGATCCGGTCAATGCGACCTCGTTCCTTTACGAGGACAATTTCATGCTGCGCCTCAGGGTCGAGCGGCTGAATGGCGAGCGGACCTTCTCGCAGAAACCCAAATCGCGCTGCAATCACGTGATCCAGCGGCCCTTTGTCGATATCTTCGACCCCGAGGCGGGCAGGTTCCAGACCGTGACCAACATGCATTATGTCGAAACCCGGCTGGACGAACAGCAGCTTCTGGCGCTGACCGTGACCCATGACCTGGCACTGGTGGACGGTGCATTCCGCATCGCGGGCAAGAAGGTGGAGCTGCTCAATTGCGACGCCGCCTTTGGCAATATCCAGCTGCTGCCGTGAGCGCCGAGACAGTTTATGCCGCCATCGCGGCCACGGCGGCGCGCTGGCCGGACCGCCCGCTGCTTGACGTGCTGCCCGGCACGGCGGCGGCCTATGGGATCACGGCGGGGCCGGTCGGCTATGGCGCCTTCCTTGCCCGCGTCAATGCCTGGGCCGAGGCGCTGGAACAGGCGGGCTATGGCGCGGGGATGCGGGTGGCGGCGTTGTTGGAAAACCGGCCCGTGTTCTTCGAGCTCTTTGCCGCGCTCAACCGCATCGGCGCCTCGATCGTACCGATCAACCCCGACCTGCGGGCGGCGGAACTTGAATACCTGATCGGCCATGCGCAACCGGCGCTGATCGTCGCCCTGCCCGCCCGTGCCGAAGAACTGCGCGCGGCGGCGATGGCGGCGGGTGTCACAGCCCCGGTCATCGGGGCCGGGGACGCCCCGCCCCCGCCCCGCGCAAATGCTACCGTGACCGAGCCGCGTGAGGGCGAGGCGCGCGAGGCGGCGCTGCTCTACACCTCTGGCACCACCGGCAACCCCAAGGGCTGCGTGCTGCCCAATGCCTATTTCCTGCTGGCCGGGCGCTGGTATGCCGATCTGGGCGGGGTCGCCTCGCTGACCGAAACGGGCGAGCGGATGATCACGCCCCTGCCGATCTTTCACATGAACGCCATGGCCTATTCCTTCATGGCGATGGTCACCGTGGGCGGCTGCCTGATCGCGCTCGACCGCTTCCACCCGTCGAGCTGGTGGGCCGATGTGGCCGAGGCGCGCGCCACCTGCCTGCATTATCTGGGCGTCATGCCCTCGATCCTGATGTCCCTGCCCGAGACACCTGAGGATCGCGCCCATCAGGTGCGCTTTGGCTTTGGCGCCGGGATCGATCCCAAATTGCAGGCCGGGTTCGAGGCGCGGTTCGGCTTTCCCCTGATCGAGGCCTGGGCGATGACCGAAACCGGCGCGGGCGCGGTGATCGCCGCCCATACGCATGACCGGTTGATCGGCCAATCCTGTCTGGGTCGGGCCGAGGGCTGGGTCGCGGCCCGCGTGGTCACCGATACCGGACAGGACGCGGCACCGGACGAGTCGGGCGAACTCCTGGTCCGCAACGCCGGCCCTGACCCGCGCTATGGCTTTTTTTCGCATTACGACAAGAACCCCGAGGCAACGGCAGAGGCCTGGGAAGGCGGCTGGTTCCACACCGGCGATATCGTGCGCCGCGACGCGCAGGGCCGGTTCTTCTTCGTCGACCGCAAGAAGAACGTGATCCGCCGCTCGGGCGAGAATATCGCCGCGGTCGAGGTGGAAAGCGTGCTGATGCGCCACCCTGCCATTCGCGCGGCGGGCGTGGCCGCCGTGCCCGACCCGATACGCGGGGACGAGGTGTTTGCCTGCCTCTGCGTCGACGCCCCCTCGCCCGATCTCGCCCATCAGATTGCAGACTGGGCGCTGACCCAGATGGCCTATTACAAGGTGCCCGGATATATTGCCTTTGTGGACACCCTGCCTATGACCCCCACCCAGAAGATCCAGCGCAAGGCGCTGAAGGAGATGGCCGAGGCGCTGCTCTCGGATCCGGCCACGGTGACACTCACCCATCTCAAGAAACGGCAGGTGGCGTGATGGCGCGACCTGCCAGCTATGAGGGCGTGGCGTTGGTGGCGCCCTTTTCGACGCCTTATCAGCGCTATTCCATCGACACAGCCCATCACTGGATCGCCACCGCCCTGCGCGGGTCCTTGCGGGCGGCGGGTCTGAAACCCGCTGATCTCGATGGGTTCCAGGTCGCCTCCTTCACGCTCTTTCCCGATACCGCCGTGGGGCTGACCCAGCATCTGGGCCTCTGCCCGCGCTGGCTTGATCACATCCCGATGGGCGGCGCCTCGGCGGGCGTGGCCCTGCGCCGTGCCGCGCGCGCGATTCAGGCGGGGGATGCCGAGATCATTGCCTGCGTGGCCGGCGACACCAACCACATCGACAGTTTCCGGCAGCTCTTGTCGAGCTTCTCGCGCTTTGCGATGGATGCCAGCTATCCCTATGGCTACGGCGGCCCGAATGCGAGCTTTGCCCTGCTCACCGACCGCTACATGACCGAATACGGTGCCACGCGCGAGGATTTCGGGCGCCTCTGCGTGGCCCAGCGCGCCAATGCGCTGAAAAACCCGAACGCGGTGATGAAGAAACCGCTGACGATGGAGCAATACCTCGATGCCCGCCCCATCGCCGACCCGATTGCGCTGTTTGACTGCGTGATGCCCTGCGCGGGGGCCGAGGCGTTTCTGGTCATGTCAGAGGATCGGGCGCGGGCGCTGAACCTGCCCTATGCGCGGCTGGCGGCGGCCATCGAGCGGCACAATGCCCATGCCGACGACCCGATCCAGCTGCGCGGCGGCTGGACGATGGATGTGGATGTGCTCTGGGATCAGGCCGGGATGGCCCCGCAGGAGATGGATCTGGTGCAGACCTATGACGACTATCCGGTGATTTCGATGATGCAGATCGAGGATCTGGGCTTCTGCGCCAAGGGCGAAGGCCCGGCCTTTTTGCGCGACAAGGATCTAACCGTGACGGGCGATTTTCCCCACAACACCTCGGGCGGCCAGCTTTCTGGCGGTCAGGCCGGGGCGGCGGGTGGCTTCATCGGCATGGTCGAGGCAATCCGCCAAGTCACCGGACAGGCGGGCGGTACGCAGGTGCCGGGCGCGGAACGGGCGCTGGTGTCGGGCTTTGGCATGATTAACTTCGACCGTGGTCTCTGTTCCAGCGCCGCCGTCCTCACGACCGGAGCGCGCGCATGACCCATCCCCTGTCCCCGCCGCCCAAGAAAGACCCGCAGAAACGCTCGGTTTCACCGACTCGACCGCCCGAGGTACGCTCGCGCGCCGCGCTCCACCTGACCGCCGCCGCCGCCGAGGGGCGGTTCGCCCTGCAACGCTGCGCCGACTGCGGCAAGGTGCAATACCCGCCGCGCGATGCCTGTTCGGCCTGCCTGAGCACCGACCTGCCATGGCAGGACATGGCGCCGGGCGGCACGCTGATCGCGGAAACCACGGTGCAGACCTCGCCCCGGCTTTACTTTCGCGAGCGGATGCCATGGCGCGCGGGCACCGTGCAGCTCGATGACGGCCCCACCGTGCTCGCCCATGTCCATGGCGATGTGGCGCGCCTCGCCCGCGTACGCGTCACCGCCCGGATCGACCAGTCGGGACAGGGCGTGCTGGTCGCCTTGCCCGAAACCGACACCCCGAACATGGAGGACGATCCGCTGATGCGTGCCCTCTCTGCCGATCCAAAGCACCGGCGCGTGCTGATCACCGATGCCCGCAGCGCACAAGCGCCCGCGCTGGCGCGCGCCCTGCAAAAGGCAGGCGCCGCTATCATCTTCGCCGGAGAGCCGGAAAGCTGGCGGCCTTATCCGCAACGCGCCGAACTGGAGGCTTTGGGTGTCCAGATCCTGCCGATGGACGTGACCGACACTGCTTCGGTGCAGAAACTGGCGGGCGAGATCGGTGGCAAGACCGACATCCTGATCAACACCGCCCGCTTCCTGCGCCCCGGCGGTGTGCTGGACCGGGGCGATACCGGCTTTGCCCGCGATGAGCTGGAGGTGAATTATCTTGGCCTGATGCGGTTGGCGCAGGCATTCGGCCCCGGCATGTGTGCGCGTGCCTCGGACGGCGTGAATGCCGCCGCCGCCTGGGTCAACCTGCTCAGCGTCGGCGCGCTGAGCAATGCGCGCCCCTTCGGCGCCTATTCCGCCAGCCAGGCCGGGGCCTATTCGCTCAGCCAGTCGCTGCGCGCCGAATTCCGGCCCTCGGGCCTCAGGGTGATGAACGTGTTCTTCGGCCCCACCGAAGAGGACGACTGGTACCAGCCCCTGCCGCCGCCGCGCGTCACCGCATCCGCCTTGGCCCGCTCGGTCGTCGACGGGCTGCAACGCGGGCTGGAGGACGTCTGGTGCGGCGACATCGCTCAAGACCTGCGCGACCGCTTTCGCCGCGACCCCAAGGTGCTGGAACGCGAAATGACGCTGGGAGGAGAAGGCGCATGAGCACCCTGACCGATTTCGCCACCCGCATCGCCAGCGGAGAGATCCGGGTGGTCGACCTGACCCATACGCTCGACCCCGATTTCCCGGTCATCATCCTGCCGCCCGAATTCGGCCAATGCGCCCGCTTTCGCATGGAAGAGATCAGCGCCTATGACCATCGCGGCCCGGCGTGGAAGTGGCACAATATCTCCATGTCCGAACACACCGGCACCCATTTCGACGCGCCCGCGCACTGGATCTCGGGCCGCGACCTGCCCCGCGCGGCGGTGGACGAGATCGCGCCCGCCGATTTCATCGGCCCGGTCTGCGTGATCGACTGTTCGCAAGGTGCCGCGCAGGACGAGGATTTCGAACTGACCGTGCCGCTGATCGAAGCCTGGGAAGCCAGTCACGGCCGCATCCCCGCCGGGGCCTGGGTGCTGATGCGTACCGACTGGTCGAAACGGCGTGGCGCGGAATACCTCAACATGCGCGAGGACGGGCCGCATTCGCCGGGGCCGACCCCCGAGGCAATCCGCTTCCTGATCGACCAGCGCGACATTCGCGGGTTCGGCGTCGAAACCGTCGGCACCGATGCCGGTCAGGGCAGCCATTATACCCCGCCCTATCCGGCGCATTACTACCTGCACGGCGCGGGGCGCTATGGGCTGCAATGCCTCTCGGACCTGGACCAGCTGCCGCCCACCGGCGCGGTGCTGATCGCCGCCCCCCTCAAAATCAAGAACGGCACCGGCAGCCCGCTGAGGGTACTGGCGCTGGTGGAGGAGACATGACCCATACCGCCGTCATCACCGGGGGCAACAAGGGCATCGGCGCGGATCTGGCGCAGGCGCTCTTGGCGCGCGACTACACGGTTGTCTCGATCTCGCGCCACGCGCCCGAGTTCACCCACCCGCACCTCCACTCGGTCGAGGCCGATCTCCTGGACCCACAGGCGGTGGCCGATGCCGCCGCTGAAGTCGCGACCAAGCACGAAGTCTCGCACCTGATCCACAACGCTGGCCTGATCTGGCCCAACCTGATCGAAGAGGCCGAAGCCTCGGACATCACCGGGCTGGCGCAACTGCATCTGGGGTCCGCCCTGACGCTGCTCAAGGTGTTTCTGCCCGCGATGAAGGCGCGGCAATTCGGGCGGGTGATGTTCAACGGCTCACGCGCGGCGCTGGGGGCGCCCACCCGCACCGCCTATGGCGCGACCAAGGCCGGCATGATCGGCATGGCCCGCACCTGGGCGCTGGAACTTGCCCCCCATGGCATCACCGTCAACGTGGTGGCGCCCGGCCCGATCCTGACCGACAATTTCTGGGGCATCGTGGAAAAAGACAGCCCTCAGCAAGAGGCGCTGGCCAAGCGTATCCCCATGGGCCGCCTGGGCCGCGTCGACGACGTCACCCGCGCCTTTCTGTTCTTCTGCGATCCGGAAAACAGCTTTGTCACCGGGCAGACCCTCTATGTCTGCGGCGGCGCCAGTGTCGGGTCGCTGCAAATCTGAGGCTGCCCGCGCTTTCCCGCCTTGCCAAGGCCCACCCTGCGGGTCACCAATAGCCCCATGAACACATTACCGACCTGGGCCGTGGTGGCCACCGTCAAGGCGCCCGAACGCGAGATCCTGCGCTTTGCCTCCTGGCACCTGGAACTGGGCGCGCATCGGCTGTTCCTTTATCTCGACGATCCCGACCCGGCGGTCTTTGCGCGGCTGAAGGCACATCCGCGTATTCGGGTCTTTGCCTGCGACGAGAGCTACTGGCAGCGGCGCAAAATGACCCGCCCGGTGAAACATCAGGCCCGCCAGACGATGAATGCCCGCCACGCCTATAACCGGGCCGACGTCGACTGGCTGGCCCATGTCGATGTGGATGAATTCATCTGGTCCGAAACGCCGATTGCGACGATCCTGTCGGGCCTACCCGCCGACACGCTCTGCGCCCGGATGCGCCCGATCGAGGCGCTGGCGGGCGAGGATGCGCTCTACAAGGCGTTCATCCCCGGCGGCCCGGCCCGAGACGGTATCGTGCGCCGCCTCTACCCGACCTTTGGCGCCTTTGTAAAAGGTGGCTTCATGAGCCATGTGGCTGGCAAGGTGTTTGCGCGCACCGGCATGGAAAAGGTCGATTTCCGCATCCACAACATCTTTCGCAACAAGGAAATGAACCCGCACCAGGTGGAGTTGGACACGGTCGACCTCTGCCACCGGCACGGCGCCGACTGGGATCACTGGATCGCCGCCTATCGCTATCGCATCGCCAAAGGCTCGTATCGCC
This sequence comes from Ruegeria sp. YKSD163, assembly GCF_059612905.1. NCBI lineage: Bacteria > Pseudomonadati > Pseudomonadota > Alphaproteobacteria > Rhodobacterales > Roseobacteraceae > Ruegeria > Ruegeria sp. YKSD163. Next base: position 33,056 of record NZ_JBXWRM010000029.1, on the reverse strand, counting down.
CCGACCTGGCCCCCAATGTCCCGCGCGAGGCGGGCGGACTGAGCATGCACGAGCTGCTGAGCGGTATCGAGGAAGAGGAAGGTGAAGCCGGTTTGCGCGCCTTCTTCGACGAGTTGAACGCAACCACCCCCGAAGGCCGGGAGCGGTTGCGGGCCGAGGGGATGCTCAAGCACCGCCCGATCGACCTTGATGCGGCGCGGCTCAAACAGTTTCCACTTTGACGGCAACCTGTTTCCGAAATAGAAACAAAGACGCTCGAAGCCGGTGCTGCATGCGCAACATTTGACGCTGGCCGGGCTTTTTGATATGCCCCGCCCAGCCGTTACGCGAAAGACGCGCAATCAGGTCGCACGGACCCGGCGATACGACAGACGTGCGGGCCCGAATAGTGTCCGCAAACATCGGACACCCATGACAAAATTTTCTGAACTGAATCTCAATCCCAAAGTACTCAAGGCCATCGACGAGGCCGGCTATGAAACGCCGACTCCGATCCAGGCAGGCGCCATCCCGCCCGCGCTCGAAGGCCGCGACGTTCTGGGCATCGCCCAGACCGGCACCGGCAAGACCGCCAGTTTCACCCTGCCGATGATCACCCTGCTGGCCCGCGGCCGCGCCCGCGCGCGGATGCCGCGCAGCCTGGTGCTCTGCCCGACGCGGGAACTGGCCGCGCAGGTGGCCGAAAACTTCGACACCTACACCAAGCATCTGAAACTGACCAAGGCGCTTTTGATCGGTGGTGTCAGCTTCAAGGAGCAGGATGCGCTGATCGACCGGGGCGTCGACGTACTGATCGCCACCCCGGGCCGGCTGCTCGATCATTTCGAACGTGGTAAGCTCTTGCTGACCGGCGTGCAGATCATGGTGGTGGACGAGGCCGACCGGATGCTCGACATGGGATTCATCCCCGATATCGAACGGATCTTCAGCCTGACCCCCTTTACCCGGCAGACGCTGTTCTTCTCGGCCACCATGGCGCCCGAGATCGAGCGGATCACCAACACGTTCCTCAGTGCGCCCGCACGGATCGAAGTGGCCCGCCAGGCCACCGCGTCGGAGACCATCGAACAGGGTGTGGTGCTGTTCAAGGGCTCGCGCCGAGACCGCGAAGCGAGCGAAAAACGCGCCGTTCTGCGGGCGCTGATCGACGCCGAGGGCGAGAAATGCACCAACGCGATCATCTTCTGCAACCGCAAGACGGATGTGGATATCGTCGCGAAATCGCTGCAAAAATACGGCTATGATGCGGCGCCGATCCATGGCGACCTGGATCAGAGCCAGCGCACCCGGACGCTGGACGGCTTCCGAGAGGGCAAACTGCGCCTGCTGGTGGCCTCGGACGTGGCCGCACGCGGGCTGGATGTGCCCTCGGTGAGCCACGTGTTCAACTTCGACGTCCCCGGCCACCCCGAGGATTACGTGCACCGGATCGGCCGCACCGGCCGGGCGGGTCGCGACGGCAAGGCGATCACGCTCTGCATCCCGCGTGACGAAAAGGCGCTCGATGCCATCGAGAAGCTGATCCAGAAGGAGATCCCGCGTCTCGAGAACCCGGCCAAAACGGCGGAAAAGCCCGAAGCCAAACCCCGGCGCGAGGAAAAACCCACGAAGGCCGAAAAACCGAGACGCAGCGAGACCGACAAGCCCGAAGCCGACAAGCGTGAGCCGCGCAGCCGAAAGGGCGACGACCGCCGCGACCGCAAGGAAGACCGCGGCGCCAAGGTGGTCGGCATGGGGGACCATTTGCCCAGCTTCATCGCGCTCAGTTTCGAGGAGCGGCGCGCCAGCTGAGCGGGCACAAGGGGGCGCTGCCCCCGTCCTGCGGACTCCCCCGGAGTATTTTTGGCGAAATGAAGAGGCTGAGACAGATCAGGCTTCTTTCTGGTCAGAAATACTCCGGAGCGCGAGGCAGCGCCTCGCAAAAAATAGCGCCGCGCGGCACGCGCGGCCCGGCCCAACGCCGGACGGGGCTCTCGCAGAGAGCACCAGGCCGGGGGCGGGAGCGCCCCGCGCTTGGGTCAGATCGCCAGCACCAATACCAGGATCGACAGGCCCAACAGGCCGATACCCGCTATCTCGCGCCCAGTGATCTTTTCCCGGAAAAACAGGGTCGAGGCCATCAGGCTGAAGATCAGCTCCACCTGCCCCAGCGCCTTGACATAGGCCGCGTTCTGAAGCGTGAAGGCGAGAAACCAGCAGAACGACCCGCCCAGGCTGGTGAGCCCGACAAAGGCGCCGGTGTTCCGCGTGGCCCAGACCGCCGCCAGCTGCGCCCGGTCGCGCCACCAGAGCCAGAGCGCCATCGACACCAGTTGGAACGACACCACCGCCGCCAGTGTCACCAATGCCCGGAACCAGGGCGTGAGATCGCCCAGTTCCAGCGAGGCGGCCCGGTAGCTGACCGCCGAAAAGGCAAAGAGTACACCCGAGCCCAGCCCCAGTTGCGAGGCACGGTTGGTCAGATGCCGCCACCAGGCACCGCTGCCGCCGGGGGTCTTCGACAACAGCAGCACCGCCGCCAGCCCCAACAGGATCGCGCCAAGCGCGCCGATGGACACGCCCTCGCCCAGGATGACAAAGCCGACGATCGCGGTCTGGATCACCTCGGTCTTCTTGAAGGTGATGCCGACGGCAAAGTTGCGTTGCTTGAACAGTGCCACCACGCAGATGGTGGCGAGGATCTGGGCGGTGCCGCCTATGGCGACGAAAAGCCAGAACCGCGCCCCCAGCACCGGCAGGTCAAAACCGCCTGCGGTAGTGGCAATCAGCAGCCCCGCCAGCGCCAGCGGCGCGGAATAAAGGAAGCGGGCAAAGGTGGCGCCGGAGGCCGACAGTTTCACCGTCGCCAGCGATTTTTGCAGCATGAACCGCACGGTCTGAAACAGCGCGGCGGCGAGGGTGACGGGGATCCAGAGGCTCATGCGCCTCTTGTGACCTCAAATCAGGGCTTTGGCCAGAGCGGATGCGGCACCGGATCCTTGGCGCGCCAGAAATAGCGGCGGAACACCTCGCCATAGGAACGATAGCTGTAGCCCTCGTTGCAGTTGAGATACCGTTCCTTGCCCTCCCGGTAGAGCGCGGGCAGCGCATACCAGGGGGCGCCCGGATTCATGTGATGGACCACGTGGAAGTTGTTGTTGAGAAACAGGAACGCCAACAGTCCCCGATCCTCGATCACCACGGTGCGCGCGCGCGATTTCTCATGTGCACGATGTTCCAGAAAGGTGCGGATCTTGAGCAGGCCCAGCCCGATATAGGCCGAAAGCGCAAAGGCCCAGACCGGCATCGGTGACAGGGTCACAACCCAGAGCACCACCGCCATGCCGGGCAGATGCAGCGCCCAGGCCAAGAGGATGGCGCGGTCGCCGCGCAGCGCGCCGCGCGCCTCGTCGCGCAGGAAACTGGCGGTGCCGATCAGCGGCCCCAGCACCATGCGCCCCGCCAGCGTGTTGTTGAGCGCATAGAGGCGCCGCTGCCAGCCCGGCAGGCGCGACCAGGTGGCGGGGTCGAGATAGTTGCTCTCGGGGTCGTCATAGGGGTCGGTCAGGTTGGCGTCCATGTGATGGGCCAGGTGCAGGTCGCGGAACCGGTTATAGGGGATGCACAGCGTCAGCGGCAGCGCCATCAGCGCCTCGTTCATCCAGCGATAGCGGAACGGGTGGCCATGCAACGCCTCATGCGTCAGTGAGGAATGCAGCGCCGCGACCAGCCCCATCGCGGGGATGGCGAGCCAGAGCGACAGACCTGCCAGGCCGAAGATCACCAGCAGCCAGGCGCCATAACAGGCGAGGATCAGCGCAAAAGTGCCCCATTCGGCGCGTTCGGGCAGGCGCGGCTCAGACATGGCGGCCCCAGCGGATGCCGGCCCAGACGCGCTCGTAGACCAGGTAGAGGGTGAAACCCAGTGCCGTGTTCACCAGTGCCAGTGTACCGCCCAACGCCACCGAACCGGTCGCCACCAGCCCCACCAGCGTCATGGTGACCAGCCCCAGCAGGTTCCAGACCACTGCCTTGACCACCGATCTCTGCCGCGTGTCCATATGTCCTCCATTGTCACGTTCACGAATTTGTTATCCGGCGGCGCGCAGCGTGAGAATTCTGAATATGATTAACAAAACTCATCGAATGTGATATTTATCAACACATGTTGGATAGAATGGACAAACGAGATCGCGCCGCCCAGTTCCGCCAGCGCCTGATCCGCGCGATGGAACTCCGCCAGATCACGCAAAGCGCATTGGCTCGCGATGTGGGGGTGGACCGGTCCACGATTTCTCAACTGCTGACCGATAGCGGCGCGCGGCTGCCCAATGGGCATGTGGTGGGCGCCTGTGCCTCGGCGCTTGGGGTATCTACGGATTGGCTGCTGGGCCTGTCGGACCGACCGGAAAGCGCGGCCGAACTGCTGGCCAGTTCGCTGACCATGACCGAGGCGCCGCGCGCGCTGGTTGACGAGCGCATCTATGAATGGCACCGCGAGGCGGCAGGCTACAAGATCCGTTATGTGCCCGCCGCCCTGCCCGACATGCTCAAGACGCGTGCGGTGCTGGAATGGGAATACGCGCCGCATCTGGGCCGCACGGCAGATCAGGCCATCGGCGCGTCCGAGGATCGGCTGGCCTGGATGCGCAGCGCGCAATCGGATTACGAGATCGCAATGCCCCTGTTCGAGCTGGAGAGCTTTGCCCAAGGCGCGGGCTATTACCGAGGCCTCGACCCGGCGGTGCGGCGAGAGCAGATCGACCATTTGCTGGCGCTTTGCGAACAGCTTTATCCCCGGCTGCGCATCTATCTCTACGATGCCAAGCGGCTTTACTCGGCGCCGATGACGATATTCGGCCCTCTGCTTTGCGTGTTCTACGCGGGCAGCCATTACATGGCCTTTCGCGATCGCGACCGTATCGAGGTCTTTACACGCCAGTTCGACACGCTGGTGCGCGAGGCGGATCTGACCGCGCGCGACCTGCCAGCCCATCTGCGCCGGCTCAGGGCGGCGATTCCCGGCTGAACCGCAGGCGTGTCCTGCCCAGGTCCGGGTTTTGTGCTATACTGACCGTCCGAGGCAATCGTAACCGCTTATGGAGGAGCCCCGAATGGACACCATCCAGACCGCAGAATATGCCCGTGCGCTCTATGCCGCGCATGGCGACAAGGCCGAGGCCGAAGCAGCTCAGAGAGAGCAGCACTGCAAGGCCCTGGGCAATCAGGACGAGGCGCAGAGCTGGCAGGCGGTACGCCGTGCGATCCGCCAGATGCGCGGCGCCAACCAGAGCTAGAGCCAGATTATTTCTCGGTCGCGAATCCGTCGAAAGGCTATCGACTTTCGGCAGATGGTCTATATCGACCTGCATGAGCAGTTTTCATTTCGATAACAGGACAGGCCTTCCCGAGGCGCTGCGGGTGCTGATTGAAGCGCATCCGCGCGAAAGCTGGAAGGCCGATCCCAACTTTCACGGTCTGGTCAGTTTCTGGCTGGAGCGCCATATGATGTTCCGCCAGCTCATGGCGCATATGCATGCCGAGACACGGGTGTTCCTGGATGCCGAGCGGGACGCTGCGCGGTTCGCGCAGGGCATCGCGCGTTATGGCGGCATGTTCGTGAACCAGTTGCACGGGCATCACCAGATCGAGGATCAGCACTACTTTCCCCTGCTCAGGACCAAGGACCGCCGCATCGAGGCGGGGTTCGACCTGCTGGATGCGGACCACCATGCGCTGGACGGCCTGCTGAGCCGGTTTGTCGAACAGGCCAACGGGGCGATCCAGGCGGCCAATGGCCCTGACGCCCGCACCAGCGCCGGGGCGCTGCTGACAGGCTTGGGTGATCTGGAGCGGATGATCGGCCGCCATTTGGAGGATGAAGAGGACCTGATCGTGCCGATCATCCTGAAACACGGCGCCGACACTCTGGGATAGCCATGGGAACTGCGGTTTGGGACCAACATGTGGTCCTTGTACCCGATGGCCTCTCCGCAAGGCGCGACGGTCGCACGATTTCAAAGAAATCGTGTCTACAAGGTTTGTACCAAACCTTGTCCCCGCGCGGTTGCGCGGGTGCGCCCCGGTCAGACCTTGGGGTCGGGGTTCACCGTATGGCCATCGACCGCAATCACCTGCCCCGACACCAGCCGCGCCGCGTCGGATCCCAGAAACACCGCCATGTTGGCGATATCCGCCGCCTCGACAAACCGGCCCATCGAGGTGCCCGAGGCGTAACCCGCATAGACCTGATCGCGGGTCATGCCTTTGGCAGCGGCTTCGCGCGCCAGCACGCCCTCCATCCGCGGGCCTTCGACCGAACCGGGACAGATCACGTTGCAGCGGATCCCGTTCGGGCCAAGCTCCATCGCTAATGTCTTGGCCAGCCCGATCACCCCCCATTTCGCCGCCGCATAAGGCGAACGGTGCGGATAACCGTACTGCCCGGCGGTCGAGGAGGTGATGACGATACTGCCCGCGCCCTGCCGTTTCAGCAGCGGCACGGCGTATTTGGCACAGAGAAAGGCACCGTCGAGATTGACAGCGATACAGGCGCGCCAGCCGTCAAGCGGCATGTCCTCGACCAGTGCCGTCGGTCCGGCGATGCCCGCATTGGAGCAGAGCGTATCGAGCCCACCCCACTCGGTCTCGATTTCGGCAAAGAGCGCGGCAACCGAGGCCTCGTCGGCCACATCCACAACACTCTGCCGCCAGTGGGCGGGACAGGCGGCAAGCGCCGCCTTGTCCACATCCGCGATCCAGACCCGCGCCGCCGCCGCGTCAAAGGCCTCGGCCATAGCGCGGCCGATGCCCCCGGCACCGGCGGTGATCAGGACCCGCGCGCTCATGCCGGTTTCCGGATCGCGTTGCCCGCGCCCTCGGGGTACGGCAGCCCCGCCTGCGCCTCGGCGATGCGGGCCATGGCGGCCTCGATCTGAGGCGCCGGCGCGCAGGGTTTCCGGGTCTCAAGACTTACATGCAGCAGGAAGCTCTCGCCGGTGGCGAGCAGTTTGTCCCCCTCGTACATGCGGTGGAACAGGTGCAGCTTCTTGCCCTGCCCCAGCAACATCTGGGTTTCGACCCGGATCCGCGCGCCTGCGTGAGTCTCGTCCAGATGGCGGATATGGGTTTCTGCGGTGAAATAGCTGCCGCCATTGGCGATATAGTCGGCATCGCAGCCGATGATCTCCATGAACCGGTCGGTGGAATTGGCAAAGGCCTCCAGGTATTTCGACTCGGTCATGTGACCGTTGTAATCCGTCCAGTCGAGCGGCACCGCCCGCGACAAGGTCAGGATCGGCTGGGTCGGGTCGGCAGTATCCAGATCGGGCAGCGCCTTGGGCTTCAGCGCCGCGTCATGCGTGTTCAGCACCGCGCCCGCGCCCCAGTTCTGCGCCTTGAGCGCCCGCATCATGCCGACAAGGTTGTTGTCGCGGATACGCTCCAGTTCTCGGATCGTGTGATGACCCGATTGCGCATCCGACTGGCCCGCGATCAGGTCGACCAGCTCGTCGGTGAATTCGGGCACATCCATCAGCTTGGTCCAGGGCCAGCTGAGGCAGGGACCGAACTGCGCCATGAAATGCTTCATGCCCGCCTCGCCGCCCGCCACGCGATAGGTTTCGAACAGGCCCATCTGCGCCCAGCGGATGCCGAACCCCATGCGGATCGCCTCGTCGATCTCTTCGGTGGTGGCGATGCCGTCCTTGACCAGCCACAGCGCCTCGCGCCAGACGGCCTCGAGAAAGCGGTCGGCGATATGGGCGTCGATCTCTTTGCGCACATGCAGCGGGAACTGACCCAGCCCGCGCATGATCTCCTTGGCGCGCTCGATCATTTCGGGGCTGTTGTCCGGCGTCGTTACCAGTTCGATCAGCGGCAGCAGGTAGACCGGGTTGAACGGGTGCGTCACCACGATCTGACCGGGGCGCAGCGCGCCTTCCTGCAATTCGCTAGGCTTGAAGCCAGAGGTCGATGAGCCAAGGATCGCATCCGGATCGCAGGCCTCCTGGATCGAGCGATAGACCTTCAGCTTCAGGTCCAGCCGCTCGGGCACGCTCTCCTGGATCCACGCGACCCCATTTACCGCCTCAGCCAGATCGGCGTGAAAGCTGAGCTTGCCCTCGGGCGGCAGCGGCATATCGCTGAGGCCCGGCAGCGAGCGGCGGGCATTGGCCAGCACCTCGCCGATCTTGCGCTCGGCCTCGGGGTCGGGATCGAACACCCGAACATCCCAGCCGTTGAGCAAAAAGCGCGCGGCCCAGCCGCCGCCGATCACGCCGCCACCGATGATTGCAGCCGTTGTCATGACGGCCTCTCCTTCTTTGTCCATGTTCCGTGTTTCAACGCGGCTCTTGTACCACGTCGATCAGTTTGCTCGTGTCATAGCCATTGGCGGCCAGCGCCGCCTCGGCCCGGGCGCGCATGTCGGCGCCGATCCGGGGCGTGCGTGCCAGGATCCATCCGGTCTTGCCCCGGGGTGCGCCGATGGCAGCAACGGTGTAGCCCGCGTCGATATAGAGAACCCAGTAGTCGCCGCGCGCAAAGGGCAGCCAGGGCACGAAGGTGACCGACAGCTTGCCCGGCCCCTCGACCCGCGCCACACCTTCGGCGGTGGTCACCGGCCCGTCGAGCGCGCCCTTGCGGCAGGTGTTGGTAACACTCACCTGCCCGTCGTCGCGCAGGGCATAGTCGGCGGTGACACCGACGCAACCCTCTTCGAACCGGTTGGGAAAGCGCGCGATCTCGTACCAGCGGCCAAGATAGCGGTCGATGTCCAACGTCGGCACCGCGTTGATCCCGACCGAGCGGTCGCGATAGGTGTCGGCCCCTGCCACCGACGCGGCAAGGGTGAGGATAGCCGCGAGCGCCGCCGCCAGCCGGTTCACTTCGCCACCGGCGCGCGTTTCACCAGGCCCAGTTTCTCGCGCACCTCTTGCGGGCCGATCACCCGCGCGCCCATGTTCGACACGATGCCTGCGGCCCGTTCGACCAGCTGCCAGTTCTCGGCCAGCACGCCCTTGTCGAGCCAGAGGTTGTCCTCGAGCCCGACGCGCACATTGCCCCCCGCCAGCACCGACGCGGCGGCATAGGCCATCTGGTTGCGCCCCAGCGCAAAAGCGCTGAAGGTCCAGTCGTCGGGCACGTTGTTGACCATCGCCATGAAGGTATTGAGATCATCGGGCGCGCCCCACGGCACCCCCATACACAGCTGCACCAGCGCCGGGCCCTCGAGCACGCCATCCTTGACCAGCTGCTTGGCATACCACAGGTGGCCGGTATCGAAGGCTTCGATCTCGGGCTTGACGCCCAGTTCGGTCATCATCCGCCCCATGGCGGTCAGCATGCCGGGCGTGTTGGTCATCACGTAGTCGGCCTCGGCAAAGTTCATGGTGCCGCAGTCGAGCGTGCAGATCTCGGGCAGGCATTCGGCCACATGCGCCACACGTTCGGTGGCGCCGACCATGTCGGTGCCCTGCGCCCGCAAGGGCAGCGGGTGTTCGACATCGCCAAAGATCATGTCGCCGCCCATGCCGGCAGTCAGGTTCAGCACCACATCAACCTCGGCGTCGCGGATGCGGTCCGTCACTTCGCGATAGAGGTCCAGCCGGCGAGAGGGCGCCCCTGTCTCGGGGTCGCGCACGTGGCAATGAACCACCGCGGCCCCCGCCTTGGCCGCCGCGATGGCGCTGTCGGCGATCTGTTTGGGCGAGCGCGGCACATGTGGGCTGCGATCCTGGGTGCCGCCTGAGCCGGTGACGGCGCAGGTGATGAAGACCTCGCGGTTCATTTCCAGAGGCATGTCGGTTTTCCCTTGTTTTTACCGGCTTCTCCCCCGGGTTTTCCCCAGATTTGTCCCCGGATTCCGATTTGCGTTGAGTTCGACTCTGGCGCAGCCTTGCGGCGACCACTTGCCAGAATGCGAATCGAACTTGATAAAATCCGCGAAAAACATTCTCCAGCCCGAGCATCGCGCGCTGAAATGCGCGCTTCTGGTGCTGGACGATTGCAACACGCTCAGCTTTGCCGCCGCGGTGGACCCGATGCGCGCCGCCAACCGGCTGGCCGACCGCCATGCCTTCGACTGGGACTATGTCACTGCGACAGACGCGCCCGCGCGGCTGACCTGCGGTCTGATGGTGCCGGGCCTGCCGCTGGCGCGGCTCGAAACCTGCGATCTCTTGATCGTGGTGGCGGGGTTCCATCTGGCACGCCACGCCACGCCCAGCCTGCTCGCCGGGCTGCGCCGGATCGCGGCGAGCGGCGCCACGCTGGCCGGGATCGACGGCGGCCCGTGGCTCTTGGCCGAGGCCGGGCTGCTCGACGGTCACGCCGCCACCACCCATTGGGAGGATCTGGACAATTTCGCCAGCCGGTTCCCGGCAATCGACGTGCGCCACGACCGCTTTGCCGTCTCGGGCAACCGGCTCACCTCGGGCGGGGCGATGCCCGCCATCGAGATGATGCTGCATATCATCGCCGCGCGCCACGGCGCGGGCTTTGCCGCCCGGGTGGCCGGGCTGTTCCTATACGAGGGCGCGCCCCAGCCCGGCACCCCGCAGCGCAGGACCGGCGCCCCGCACCGCCACAACAAGCTGACCGCACGGGCCAACGCGCTGATGGAGGCGGCGCTGGACGAGCCGCTGTCGCTGGCCGAGATCGCCGAGACCCTGGGCACCAGCCCGCGCACCCTGCAACAGCAGTTCCGCCTGAGGTTAGGTACCACGCCGCAGGACCATTACCTGCAACTGCGCCTGGCCGAAGCGCGGCGGCTGGTGACCGACACCGAGATGCCGCTGATGGAAGTGGCACAGGCCACCGGCTTTACCTCGCAATCGAGCTTTGCACGTGCCTTTCGCACCCAGAACGGCCAATCGGCCCGCGACCTGCGGCAGGCCCGAACCCAACCCGCCGAACCCTGATCTTCATTTCGCCACAAATACTCCGGGGGAGCCTACAAAATTCGTCGAATTTTGTAGGCCGGGGGCAGAGCCCCCGCCCCGCTCAATACGGCATCGGATGCGCCTTGTGGGCGCGCGCGATCTCGTCCAGAACCTCGTCCGACAGGGTCAGATCGGCGCCGGCCAGCACATGATCGAGCTGCGCCAGAGTGGTGGCCCCAAAGATCGCAGACATCATGAAGGGTCGGGTCTGGCACCAGGCCAGCGCCATATGCACCGGGTCCAACCCGTGCCGGCGGGCAATGTCCAGATAGGCGTCGACCGCATCGAACACCCGCTCGGATTTGCGCCCGCCCATCTCGGGCACCAGCGACATGCGCGATCCCTCGGGCACCGCGCCGCTCTGATACTTGCCGGTCAGGAACCCCGCAGCCAGTGGCGAGAAGGCCATCAGCCCCACATCCTCGTTCACGCTCAGCTCGGCCATATCCGTGTCGTAAAGGCGGCAAAGCAGCGAGTATTCGTTCTGCACCGACGCCACCCGCGGCCCTTGCCCCGCTTCGGCCAGCCGCAGCCATTGCGCGGTCCCCCAGGCGCTTTCGTTCGACAGACCAAAGGCGCGGATGGTGCCGCGATCGACCTCGCGCTGCAGCGCCTCAAGGCAATCGGCCATGTTTTCCAGAACCGCGCCCGCATCCTGTCCCGATGGGTCATAGCGCCAGTTCTGTCGAAACATGTAGCTGCCGCGATTGGGCCAATGGAACTGGTAGAGGTCGATATGATCGGTCACCAGCCGTTTCAAAGAGCCCTCGACCGCTCTCGCGATGGTCTGACCCGAGATCGGGGCGCCATCGCGAAAATGCGCCATCCCGGCGCCGGAATGTTTGGTCGCCAGCACGTAGTCTCCGCGCCGGGCCGGGTTCGCCCGGTTCCAGCTGCCGATGATCTCTTCGCTGCGGCCCACGGTCTCCTTGCGGACCGGGTTCACCGGATACATCTCGGCGGTGTCGACAAAGGTGATGCCAGCGGCCAGGGCGCGGTCGATCTGGGCATGGCTGTCGGCCTCGCTTGTCTGGCTGCCAAAGGTCATGGTGCCCAGGCAAAGCGCACTCACCTCGATGCCGGTGCGGCCCAGCGGTCTCGTTTTCATGTCTCGGCTCCCTCTTGTCCGGGCCAGACCCTAGCGGAGGGACACGTGGCGGCAACCCCTCTTGAGCTTTGCCGCCAATTGCGTCAGCCTGAACGGCAACCGGAGGGGCAGACAATGGCGCAGAAGATCACAAAGGGAATCAAGACCTTGCTGGCAGAGGCAAATGCGCAGGTCGCAACGCTGCCGGTGGCCGAGGCCAAGGCTCTCTATGACGATCCCGATCATGTGTTTGTCGATCTGCGAGATATCCGCGAGTTGCAGCGCAGCGGCATGATCCCGGGCGCCTTCTCCTGCCCGCGTGGCATGCTGGAATTCTGGATCGACCCCGACAGCCCCTATCACAAACCTGTTTTCAACCAGGACAAGACTTACGTGTTCTACTGCGCGAGCGCCTGGCGTTCGGCGCTGGCGGCCCAGGCCGCCCAGGAGATGGGCCTTGCGCCGGTCATGCATCTCGAAGGTGGTTTCACCGAATGGGTGAAACAGGATGGGCCCGTCGCCGACAAGACCTGAGCCCCGGCGGCAGCGATCCAAAGTGTCATTTGACACTTTGTCCAAGCGCCTGATCCAGGCGCTGACACAGGATTTTCCAAAATCCTGTGGACAAGGATTTCAGGAAATCCTTGGTCCCGCGCCTGACGCATGCGGGCTGTTGTTGTCTGGCGATCATCTATCGCCTAGAGATCGGTGCAAGTGAGTTTCAAAGGGAGAGATCACCCATGTCCGATACGCCCAACTACGGGTTCGACACGCTGCAGATCCACGCCGGCGCGCGGCCCGACCCGGCCACCGGTGCGCGGCAGACGCCGATCTATCAGACCACGGCCTATGTGTTCCGCGATGCCGATCACGCCGCAGCCCTCTTCAATCTGCAAGAGGTGGGTTACATCTATTCCCGCCTGACCAATCCGACCGTGGCCGTGTTGCAGGAGCGTATCGCCACGCTCGAGGGTGGTGTCGGCGCAGTCTGCTGCTCCTCGGGCCACGCGGCACAGATCATGGCCCTTTTCCCGCTGATGCAGCCGGGCTGCAACGTGGTTGCCTCGACCCGGCTTTACGGCGGCACCGTGACCCAGTTTAGCCAGACCATCAAACGGTTCGGCTGGTCGGCCAAGTTCGTCGATTTCGACGATCTCGACGCGCTGCGCGAGGCCATCGATGACAATACCCGCGCGGTGTTCGGCGAATCCATCGCCAATCCGGGCGGCTATGTGACCGATATCCGCGCGGTGGCCGATGTGGCCGATGCCGCCGGCGTGCCGCTGATCATCGACAATACCAGCGCCACCCCCTATCTGTGCCGCCCGTTCGAACATGGTGCCTCGCTGGTGGTGCATTCCACCACCAAATACCTGACCGGCAACGGCACGGTCACCGGCGGCTGCGTTGTCGATTCCGGCCGTTTCGACTGGTCGGCCAGTGACAAGTTCCCCTCGCTCAGCGCGCCGGAACCGGCCTATCACGGGCTCAAGTTCCACGAGACATTTGGCCCGCTCGCCTATACGTTCCATGGCATTGCCATCGGGCTGCGCGACCTCGGGATGACCATGAACCCGCAGGCCGCCCATTACACGCTGATGGGGATCGAGACACTGAGCCTGCGCATGCAGCGCCATGTCGAGAACGCAAAAACGGTCGCCGCCTGGCTCGAGGCCGATCCACGCGTCGATTATGTCACCTATGCCGGACTGCCCTCGTCTCCGTATGCCGAACGGGCAGAGCGTTGTTATCCCAAAGGCGCTGGCGGGCTGTTCACCTTTGCGGTCAAGGGCGGCTACGAGGCCTGCGTCAAGCTGGTCAACGCGCTCGAGATCTTCAGCCATGTGGCCAACCTGGGGGATGCGCGCTCGCTGATCATCCACTCGGCCTCGACCACCCACCGCCAGCTGACACCCGAGCAGCAGGAAGCGGCGGGCGCCGGGCCCAATGTGGTGCGCGTCTCGATTGGGATCGAGGATGCCGACGACCTGATCGCCGATCTGGATCAGGCGCTGACCAAGGCCACCGCCTGATCGGAACCGGGGCGGCCCTCAGGGGCCGCCCTTTTCACTCCAGCCGCAGCCGCGCCAACGCGTAGATCAGCAGCGCCAGACAGCACAGGCCCGCCAGCAGGAACGGCGCGCGCAACGCCATCTCGCGGCTCATCTGCTGTTCGGCCAGCACCACCAGGGCGCCACCCGCCAGCGCCCCCAGCGGCATCGAGCCCCAGCCGAAGAAACGATAGATGCTGTTGACCCGGCCCAGCATGGCGGGCGGAATACGGCGTTGGCGCCAGGACACGGTGATCACGTTCCACAGCATCGCCGCCGCCATGATCGCCGTCAGCGCCAGACCCATCACCCAGCCGCTGTTCGACAGGCCGATGCTGGCATAGCCCGCGCCCCAGACCGCGATCGACAGGAGCAGGCAGGCTTGCGTGCCGATCAACCGCATCGCGCGCGGCGCCAGCAGGCTGCCGCAGATCGCGCCCACCGCCCCCGCCGACAGCACCATGCCATACTGCGCGGCACCAAGACCCAGCACCTCCTGCGCGAACAGGACCTGCACCGTGATCGTGGCCATGGCGATGAAATTGGCCAGCCCCAGCACCACCGCCAGCCGCAGCAACAGCGCGTCGCCGCGCATGAAGGCGATCCCCTCGGCCAGTGCCTGGGCGAACCGCGCGCGGCTGGGTACCTGCGGCGGCAGCGAGATCAGCCAGACCAGACCGGCGGCCAGCACCAGCACCGCCACGTCGAGGCCAAAGGGCACCGCGATACCGGCCGAGATCAGCACGCCGGCCAGCGGCGGGCCGATGAACTGGCCGGTCAGTTGCTCGGTGCTCCAGAGCTGGCCATTGGCGGCCTCCAGATCGTCGGGGTCGACCAGCGCGGGCAGGATGGTCTGGGCGGCATTGTCGCGCAGCACCTCGGCCGCGCCCAGCAGAAAGGCCAGCCCCGCAAGCGCCCAGATCGCCCCCGGCGCCGGATCGCCCAGCGCCAGCAGAAGGATGGCCAGTACGATCTCCGCCCGCATCAGATCGGCCCGCGCGATCAACTTGCGCCGGTCGCTGCGGTCGATGATCACCCCCGCAGGCAGGGCAAACAGCAACCAGGGCAACCGCGCCGCCGCAGCCACGGCGGCAATCGCCACCGCGTCGCGGGTCATCAGCGCTGCCAGCCAGGGCAGCGCCAAGACCAGCACCCCGTCGCCCAGATTGGTCAGGGCACCTGCTGTAAAGAGCAGTCGAAAGTTGCGATTTCGGATTACCAGCGGCGCGGCCATCACAGTCTCCGGGTCAGGTTCGGGACAGAGTGGCGCGACCCTGCGCCATGGTCAATGCAGGGTCGATGCGGGCGGCAGGCCGCCCGCAAAGCGGATCATTGCCGGATCTCGAACACCATGGTGACACTTCCGCTCAACCCGATCTCGCCACCGGCAACAGGCACATCCATGGACTCGGCCATGGCCGCCATACGCATCATCGGGCGCGGCTGCGGATCGTAGGACTGTTCCGAGATCGACACCACCCGGCCCAGTTCCACCCCGGCCGCCTCGGCCAGTTGCCGGGCGCGGTCCTGCGCATCCGCCACCGCCTTGGCGCGCGCCTGATCTCGCAGCGGTTTGGACTCCTTGACCCCGAACTCCAGCCCGTTGAACGTGTTGGCCCCGTCGCTGACCACCGCGTCCAGGATACCGCCCAGCGCCGCCAGGTCACGCACCCGCACCGTAACCCGGTTCGAGGCCTGAAAGCCGGTGATCTTCGGCGGCTCGCTGGTGGAGGCGCGGTTCGACCAGACCGGCGACAGCGACAGGTCGCTGGTCTGCATGTCGCGCGCCTCGATACCCATCTCGCCCAACCGGTCAAAGACCTGCTGCACGGCTTCAGACGTGGCCAGCAGCGCCGCGCGCGCCTCTTTGGCCTCGTGGGTGACGCCCAGGGTGATCACCGCCATGTCGGGAACCGTTTCGACGGTACCGCTCCCCGTCACGGTGATATGACCGGGTTGCTCATCCGCGCGGGCCAGCCCGACCGCCGCGAAAAGCAAGGCCGCCACCAGAAAAATCAATGTCCTCATTTATGTTCTCCTGCTATCCTCGCCATCAAAGATGGGGTGGCGGCATGTCGCGCGGCAAGGGGAAAACCGGAGTAATTCTTTCCCTCGGCAAATCTCTGCTTTAATGTCGCGCCGTGGCGCTCGCCAGTGGGTGCCCCAAGCCATTCAGGAACGGTTAGACTGGTCACATGAAACCCGCCTTTGCGCTGTCGCTTTCCTTCGAGGGGATCACCCTGTTGCATCGCGCCGCCGGTGGCTGGCGAAAAGTGGGCGCGGTCGCGCTGGACACACCCGATCTGGCGGCGGCGCTGCGCGGCTTGCGCAAGGATGCGTTGCGGCTGGAAACGGATCTGCAGTGCAAGCTGATCCTGCCCAACGAGCAGATCCGCTATCTGTCCGTCGAGACCGGCCCGTTCAAGGGCGAAACCCGCCATGCCCTGATCGAACAGGAGGTCGCCGCCGCCACCCCCTATGAGCTGGAAGAATTGGCCTATGACACCTCGCCCGACGGCGAAGTGACCCATGTGGCCGCCGTTGCCCGCGAGACGCTCGACGAGGCCGAGGCCTTTGCCACCGAACACGGGTTCAACCCGGTCAGCTTTGTCGCGGTTCCGGACGACAATTCCTTCTTAGGCGAACCTTTCTTCGGACCCGCCAGTACCACCCGCGACCTGGTTGGTGACGAAGCGGTAGAGCCTGACGGGATCGCGGTCGTGGTGATCGGCCCGGCGGTGTTTCCCGATACCGAGCCTCCTGCCCCGACCACCGTCGAAGCACCCGCCGCTCCGGCGATCAGCTTTTCCAGCCGACGCGCCAAACCGGACGCCGAACCGGCCGAGACCGAAACCGCAACCGCACCGCCCGTCGTCGCCACGCCAACGCACACCCCTGATCAAGAGGCTCCACCGCCCTCCGAGGCCGATGTTCCACCCGAGTCACCGGCCGAAAGCGCGCCGATGCCATCCGGTGCCGAAATCGCCGTCGAGAGCGGTTTCAACTCGCGCCGTGCCCCCCCGCTGGATGCACCACGCCCGGTGACCGAAGAGATGCCGGTCACCGCCTTCGCAGCCGCGGAACGCCCCGATCAGGTGCCCCGAACCGAGGCCGAGCGGCTGACCATCTTCGGCGCTCGCAGCGGCGGTATCGGTGGCAAGCCGCGCTATCTTGGCGTGATCCTGACGGTGGGCCTGCTGCTGTTTCTCGCGGCCGTCGCAGCCTTTGCATCGCTGTTTACCGAAGGTGGCCTGACCGGGCTGTTCCGCGATCCCGATCCGCTGGCCACCCCGCCCGCGGCCGTGATCGAAGCGCCAAACGCCGGGGCGGCATCCGACGCCACGCCGGAACAGACCGTCCCGCAGGCACCGGCCTCGATTGATGAGGATCCCGAAGAACTGGTCGCACCGCAGGACGCCCCCGAACTGCCGGGCCTGAGCGGCACCGACAGTGCGGTGCTCGAAGCGCTGCGCGTCGAGCCGCAACAGGTCGAGGACCTGGATTTCGAACCTGAACCCAGCGGGACCGAAGCCACAGAGCTTGCATTGTCCGAGGCCCCGGAACCACCCGAGGTTCCTGGTCTGATCGGTCTCAACGACCTGTTCGTCGCCTCGATCGACCGCACCGACCTGTTTCAGGATGCGGTTGCCTTGCCGCCTGTCGCAGGGTTCGACACCGATGCCGCCCCCGATGGCAGCGCCCCCTCGGCCACCCCCGGCCAAAGCTTCGATCTGGACCCGCGCGGTCTGGTAGAGGCGACGCCCGATGGCACGGTCAACCCCGATGGGGTCCTGGTCTATGCGGGCCGGCCGTCCAAGGTGCCACCGGCCCCTCCGGTCCGGTTCGAAGCTCCGCCCGAGGTAGACGTGGCCCAGCAGCGTCTGGCCAGCGTGCGCCCCAAACTCCGCCCCGAGGACCTGGTGGAACAGTCCGAACGGTCGCAATTCGGGGGCCGTTCGCTGAGCGAACTGGCCGGCCTGCGGCCCAAGGCACGTCCCGCATCGCTGCAAGAGCAACTGGCCGCCCTACAGGACGAAGCCACCGAGGATGAGGCCCAGGCGGTCAGCCCGCTGGCGGTGGCCACGGCGCGCAAACCTCGCCTGCGTCCCGAGAAACTGGCCACAGCCGCCGCCGCATCCAGCGGCAATCTCGGCTCGACCGCCGGGTTGAACCGGAGCGCCGACGCCGATGACAGCGGCAGTTTCGCCGCCGCCACCGTGAAACCCAAGGCGCCCTCCCCTACTTCGGTCGCACGGCAGGCTACGCTCGACAACGCGATCAACCTGCGCGACCTGAACCTGATCGGCGTCTACGGCACGCCCGCCAATCGCCGCGCGCTGGTCCGCCTGCCCTCGGGCCGCTACAAGAAGGTCAAGGTCGGCGACAGTATCGACGGTGGCCGCATCACCGCCATTGGCGACAGCGAGTTGCGCTATCAGAAAGGCGCGCGCAACCTGACTCTGCGCATTCCCAGCGGCTAAGACAAAGAAGGGCGAAGCCTTCCGGCCCCGCACTTCATTTCGCTCCAAGTACTCCGGGGGAGAGGACAAAATTCGTCGAATTTTGTCATCGGGGGGCAGAGCCCCCCTTCCCCCTTCCCTTATTCGGCGGCTTTGATCTCGCCGCTTTCGATCTGCTCGCGCTCGATGCTTTCGAACAGCGCCTTGAAGTTGCCCTCGCCGAAACCGTCATCGCCCTTGCGCTGGATGAATTCGAAGAAGATCGGCCCGATAACGGTCTTCGAGAAGATTTGCAGCAGGATCTTGGTTTCGCCGCCATCCACCACGCCTTCGCCGTCGATCAGGATGCCGTGTTTCATCATCCGGTCCTTGGGCTCGTCATGGCCCGCAACCCGGTCATAGGACATGTCGTAATAGGCCTCGTTCGGGCCGGGCATGAATTTCAGCCCCTTGGCCGCGATGGCATCCACCGAGTCATAGATGTCGTCGGTGCCCACGGCGATATGCTGGATGCCTTCGCCGTTATATTTCTTCAGATAGCTCACGATCTGGCCGGTCTCGCCACGGTCCTCGTTGATCGGGATGCGGATGCGGCCACAGGGCGAGGTCAGCGCCCGGCTGTAAAGCCCGGTGAACTTGCCCTGGATGTCAAAGAAGCGGATTTCGCGGAAATTGAACAGGTCACCATAGAACTTGAACCACTTGTCCATGTTGCCCTTGAAGACATTGTGGGTCAGGTGATCGAGATAGAAGAACCCGTCGCCACGCGGCTTGGACTGCTTCAGCCATTCGAACTCGGTATTATAGGGCGAGGTGTCGTAATACTGGTCGATGAAATAGAGCAGCGAGCCGCCGATTCCCTTGATCGCGGGGACGTTCATGGTCTTGTCGTCGCCCTCATAGGGTTCAGCGCCCATCTTGACCGCATGATCGAAGGCCGCTTTCGCATCCACCACGCGCCAGCCCATCGAGGGGGCGCAGGGGCCGTGCAGCTCGATGAATTTCTCGGCAAAGCTGCCTTTTTCGGCGTTCAGGATATAGGTGACATCGCCCTGCTGCCACAGCTCGATCCCGGGCTTGTCCTTGTGGCGCGCGACCATGTCGAACCCCATCCGCGCGAACAGGTCGCGCAGCACCTGCGGCTCGGGATGGGCGAATTCGACAAATTCGAACCCGTCGGTGCCGGCGGGGTTCTCGGGCGTGATCTCGGATTTCGGGGCGTTATGCGGGAAAGGACCCATGGCGCGTCTCCTGATGTGGCGAAACATTTGCTGAGTCGAGAATACGCCTTCAGTCACGCCGATTTTGCGCATTGTTTTTGAGCTGCTTTGGTTTACGTGCGAGATTTACGCATTAGGATGGTATAAAACGAGGAAAACGCGCATATGTTGGATTCGATGGATCTGCGCCTGCTCGACGCCCTGCAAAAGGACGCGCATCTGACCGCGCAGCAGCTGGGCGAGATGCTGCACCTGTCCAGCAGCCAGGCCGGGCGGCGGCGCCAGCGGCTGGAGGCCGAAGGCTACATCACCGGCTATGCCGCCAAGCTCGACCCGCTGAAACTGGGCCTGCATGTGCAGGGCTTTATCCAGGTGCACCTGGGCACTCACGGCCCCGATCAGTCGGCCAAATTCGCCCGGATGGTGAATTCCCGCCCGGAGATCACAAGCGCATGGACGATGACCGGCGAAGCGGATTATCTGCTGCATGTCTACTGCGCCGATTTGCCCGCGCTCAACCGGTTGCTGCACGAGGTGATTCTGCCGCATCCGGCTGTTGCCCGGGTACAAAGCCAGATCGTGATGGATCAGCTGAAACGCGACGCACCGCTGCCCACCTGAGGCGGCACAAGGGAGAGAGATGGAAAGCTTTCTGTATCAGGCGACGATCTACCTGGCCGCGGCCGTGATCGCCGTGCCATTGGCGGCGCGGCTGGGGCTGGGCTCGGTGCTGGGCTATCTGGCGGCGGGTCTGATTATCGGGCCGGTCCTGGGCCTGGTCGGCGCCGAAACCGCCGATCTGCAACATGTGGCCGAATTCGGCGTTGTCATGATGCTGTTCCTGATCGGGCTGGAGCTGGAGCCGCGCGCGCTCTGGGACATGCGCGACAAGCTGCTGGGCCTGGGCGGGCTGCAGGTGGGGGTCTCGACGCTGGCGATCATGGTGGTCGCGATGGTGGCGGGCCAACCCTGGAGCGTGGCGCTGGCGGTGGGCCTGACCTTGTCGCTCAGCTCGACCGCGATCGTGTTGCAGACCCTGTCGGAAAAGGGGCTGATGCAGACCAATGGCGGGCGAGCGACCTTCTCGGTCCTGTTGACGCAGGATATCGCGGTGATCCCGATCTTGGCCTTTCTGCCGCTCTTGGCCAGCGCGCCGGTGGCCCATTTCGCAGGCGACGGGTCGATCAACCGCGCGCATGCATCGGGCGCGGGGCACGAGGCCAGCCTGTCACTCGTCGAGGGGCTGCCCGGCTGGGCGGTGACGCTGGTCACCATCGCCGCGGTCGCCTTTGTGGTGCTGGCGGGCATCTATCTGACCCGGCCGCTGTTCCGCTTCATCCATGCCAGCCGCCTGCGCGAGATGTATACCGCGCTGGCGCTGATGATCGTGGTGGGCATCTCGTTCCTGATGACGCTGGTGGGCCTGTCGCCCGCGCTTGGCGCCTTTCTGGCCGGCGTGGTCCTTGCCAACTCGGAATTCCGCCACGAGATGGAAAGCGACCTGGAGCCGTTCAAGGGCCTGCTGCTGGGCCTGTTCTTCATCACCGTGGGCGCCGGGATCGATGTGGGCTTCTTCCTTGCCGATCCGCTCGATCTGATCGGGCTGGCGTTGTTGGTGATCCTGTTCAAGGGCGTCATCCTTTATATCGTCGGTCGCGCCTTTCAGCTGAAGGGCCGCGACCGCTGGCTGTTCACGCTGGGTCTGGCGCAGGCGGGCGAATTCGGCTTTGTCCTGTTGGCCTTTTCCACCCAGCAGAACGTGATCCCGGCACATCTGTCGCAGAAGCTGCTGATGATCATCGCGCTGACCATGATGATCACGCCGCTTCTGTTCATCCTCTACGAGCTGTTGTCGCGCCGGATGCGTGACCATGTTGCTGATATGGTGCCCGACACGATCGACGAACAGGGCCCGGTGATCATCGCGGGCATCGGCCGGTTTGGCCAGATCGTCAATCGGCTGGTCACCGCCAGCGGGTTCAAGACCATCGTGCTGGATCACGACATGGAGACGATCCAGCTGATGCGGCGCTTTGGCGTCAAGGGGTTCCTGGGCGATCCGACCCGGCCCGAACTGCTCAAGGCGGCGGGACTGGCCAAGGCACAGGTGCTGGTGGCGGCGCTGGATGATGACAATCAGGTCACCAAGCTGGTGGCCTATGCCCGCCGCCAGCGCCCCGATTTGCATATCATCGCCCGCGCGCGCGACCGCAACCATGTCTATGAGCTATATCGCGCCGGCGCCGATGACATCGTGCGCGAGATGTTCGACAGCTCGGTCCGCGCCGGGCGTTATGTGCTGGAAAACGTCGGCCTCAGCGAATACGAGGCGGCGCAGGCGGCGCAGACCTTCTACCACCACGACCGCCAGGCGGTACGCGATCTGGCCGAGGTCTGGGACCCGAACATCCCCACCGCCGACAACAAGGCCTATGTCGAACGCTCGCAGGCGCTGCAAAAGGATCTTGAGACGGCGCTGATGGAACTGAGCGAGGAACTGGCAGAGCGGCGCTCGGCCTGATCCCCGCGAGGACGGCCCGCAAGGGCCGGAGGAGCGGCGCTCAGCCGTCCGAAACGCCGGCCTCGGCAAAGGTGGCCATGCCGGAATGGCAGGCCACGGCGCTTTTCAGGATATTGATCGCCAGCGCCCCGCCCGAGCCCTCGCCCAGTCGCAGGCCGAGCGACAGCAGCGCCTCTTTGCCCAGCTTCTCCAGAAGCGCCTTGTGTGCGCCCTCGGCGCTCTGATGTCCCGCGACGGTGTGATCCAGCGCATGCGCCGCAACCGCTGCCAGCGTCGCCGCCGCCGCCGTGCAGATGAACCCGTCCAGGATCACCGGAATGCGTAGCTGACGTGCGGCGGCAATTGCGCCCGCCATGGCGGCGATCTCGCGCCCGCCCAGGCAACGCAATACCTCCAGCCCGTCGCGGCTGGTGTGCAGGGCAACGCCCTCGGCCACGACGCGCGTCTTGTTGGCAAGCCCCGCGTCATCGACCCCGGTACCGCGCCCGGTCCAGTCGCCCGCCGCGCCCCCGAACAGCGCATGCGCGATCGCCGCAGCCGGGGTGGTGTTGCCGATGCCCATCTCCCCCACCACCAGCAGATCGGCCCCTGGATCGACCGCCGCCCAGCCGGTTTGCAGCGCGCTCAGCAATTCGTCAGCGTCCATCGCCGGACCTTGGGTGAAATCCTGCGTCGGACGGTCCAGTTCCAGCGCGTGCACATCCATGCGCGCCCCGGCGGCCCGCGCCAGCTGATTGATGGCGGCGCCGCCATGTTCGAAATTCATCACCATCTGCACCGTGACCTCGGCAGGAAAGGCCGAGACACCCTGTGCCGTCACCCCGTGGTTGCCGGCAAAGACAATGACCTGCGGCGCCTCGATCCGGGGCCGGGCATCGCCGCGCCAGCCTGCATACCAGATCGCCAGATCCTCTAACCGCCCCAGCGCTCCGGGCGGCTTGGTCAACTGGCCGTTGCGCTCTTCGGCGCCAGCGCGAGCGGCGGTATCGGGACCGGGCGCCGAGGTCAGCAGGTCGCGGAACTGGGCGAGATCGGTAAGCGCTGGCAGCATGGAAAGCCTCTTTGCATCCTGGGTCCGCCCGTGTTTAACCAATGCACCCGACACGACAAGACCTTGAAAGGCGGAGAGATGCGCAAAAACGACATTGCTGCCATTTCAACCCGGGATCCTTTGCTGGCGCTGGTCTTGCTGACCCGCCTGCCATTGCCCGCCCTGCCCGAACCCGCCTTTGCCCGGCAGGCCGCGGCCGTCTGGGCCTTTCCTCTGGCGGGGCTGGCGGTGGGCGCGCTGGCCTGGGCCACGGGCGCGCTGGCGCTTGCCGCCGGGCTGGCGCCGGTCGCGGTGGCCGGGCTGATGCTCGTGGTGCTGGTGATGACAACCGGGGCCATGCACGAGGACGGGCTGGCCGATACCGCCGACGGGCTGTGGGGGGGCTTCACGCCAGAGCGGCGGCTGGAGATCATGAAGGACAGCCATATTGGCACCTATGGCGTGCTGGCGCTGATCCTGAGCCAGGCGTTGCGGCTGGCGGCGCTGTCCGTGCTGGTCGCGGGCGGTGCGTTTGGCGCGGCCGTGGCGGCGGCGGTCTGGTCGCGCGCGCTGATGCCGGTGCTGATGGCCGCCCTCCCCAATGCGCGCGGCGCGGGCCTCAGCCAGTTGGTGGGGCGCCCGACGCCGCAAGCGGTTTCACTTGGCCTTGGGCTGGCGGCAGTGCTGGCGCTGCTGCTGGCCGGCTGGGCGGTGCTGATCCCGGCGATGCTGGCTGCGCTGGCGGTGCTGGGTCTAGCCGCGCTTGCCCGGGCCAAGATCGGCGGCCAGACCGGCGATATCCTGGGCGCCGCGCAGCAGCTGGCCGAGATCACCTGCCTGCTGGCGCTGTCGGCCGCGCTTTAGGTCGGCAGACGCGGCTGGACCGAGAATGCCGGGGGCCTAGCCCGCCCCGCCCGTCTCGATATTCAGTAACCCGCCGCAATGCTTGCAATGCACCGCGTCCGGGTCGTGCCGGAACAGGCCGCAATCGGGACAGCGATAACGTACCTTCTGCGGGGAAAAGATCGCCTGCGCCAGACGCACGAACAGCGCTACACCCACCACCATGACAAAGACCGAGAACAGCTTGCCCGCCGGGGTCGGCAGGGTGATGTCGCCGAAGCCGGTTGTGGTCAGCGTCGCCATGGTGAAATAGAGCGCGTCGATATAGGGCGTCTCGCGGCTGCCCGGCGGGATAAAGAACACCAGCACCGCCATCGTGGTCAGAAAGATGAAGACCAAGAGGTTGACCGCCGCCACGATAGCATCCTCATGCGTGCGGAAAAAGCGGCTGTCGCGCCTGAGATCGTGCAGCAGGTGATAGGAATGGATCAGCCGCAGGCCACGCAAGATGCGCAGAAAGGCCAGGCTTTGCGTGAGGAAGGGATCAAGCAGCAACGACAGGATCACGATGATATCGGCGATGGTATAGATGCGGGTCAGAAACTCGCGCCGCTGCTTGGCAATCCACAATCGCGCGCTGAAGTCGCACAGGATGACGAGGCCGATCACCACGCTCAGCGCGGTCAACAGCCGACCATGCGGCAGATGCGCGGTCGCGATGAAAAAGAGGATGGTCGACAGGTCGAACAGGATCAGCCCATAGCGAAACCGAACCGACCCCGGTTCCCGCCCGACATAGAGTTTGCGGACTGCTGCCTTGACAGTATGCATCTGCCCTCTCTGTCCTGACCGATCTGTTGTCAGCCTAGTACCCTACGCTCGGGAATGCCGCGCAAAAAAACGGGCCGCCCCAAGGGGACGGCCCGCAAAATGTCGCATCCGGCGTCAGGCCGCGCGCGAGGTCAGCACATCGTCGACCTGCTTGGCGGCGGCCATCTCGTCGGCGCCCGACACGGCGGCAACCTCGCGGGTCAGCCGCTCCAGCGCCGCCTCGTAGAGCTGACGCTCGGAATAGGACTGCTCGCGCTGGTCGTCGGTGCGATGCAGGTCGCGGACCACCTCGGCGATCGAGATCAGGTCGCCCGAATTGATCTTTTGCTCGTATTCCTGCGCACGGCGCGACCACATCGCGCGCTTGACCTTGGCCTTGCCCTTGAGCGTCTTCATCGCCTGGCTGATCACGTCCGGCGAGCTGAGCGAGCGCAGCCCGGATTCGGTGATCTTGTTGGTGGGCACCCGCAGGGTCATCTTGTCCTTTTCAAAGGAAATCACGAACAGCTCGAGCTTGAACCCGGCGACTTCCTGCTCTTCGATCGAGATGATCTGGCCGACGCCATGCGCCGGGTAGACCACATAATCGTTCGGGCGGAACTCGAGCTTTTTCGACTTGGTCATTCAGGTCTTTCCTTGGTTGCTGACCGGGATCGCCGCGACAAAAAAATCGACACTCGGGAGCACCGGCCCCCGCGAGTCGCTAAGTTTCATCACAAACACTATTGCCCAAAAGCGAGCCAGCTTTTGGCGCTCATCCCGATCATTGGCATCATATACAAAAGGAATGTACCATAAAATTAGCCCCCCGGAAAGGGAGAGAGATCACAAAGGCGCATTCACCCTTTGCGATCAAGGCTCTGGCGCGATCCGGCGTGCCGCGAACACGGGTTCGCAAGCGAATCGGCGCGATGTGTCAGCCGCCTTCGCCCGGCGCCTCGGAGAAGTACTTCTCCATCTTGCCGGACTCGCCGTCACGCTCTTCGGCGTCCGGCAGCGGGTCTTTCTTGGTCACGATGACCGGCCACAGCTCGGAATACTTGCGGTTGAACTCCACCCATTGCTCCATCCCCGGTTCGGTATCGGGGCGGATCGCGTCGGCAGGGCACTCGGGTTCGCACACGCCGCAGTCGATGCATTCGTCGGGATGGATGACCAGCGTGTTCTCGCCCTCGTAGAAACAGTCCACCGGACATACCTCGACACAGTCGGTGTATTTACAGGCGATGCAGTTTTCGGTGACGACATAGGTCATGAGCTGAATTCCACTGGTTCGTTGCCCGACTAGCTAAATCAGAGTGGCGTGTTCTTCAAGGGAGGATCGCCCCCGGCGGTGTCCGGAAAGGCCGGGCATCCCGCCGCAGGCGGGTAAGGCGCGACAGCGTTCCGGTCAGGCTTCGGCGGGACGAGCATCGTTCCGGTCCGCGTCCAGATCCGTATACAGCGTTTGCGCCTCGGGCGCCGGGCCACGCCGTGTCCCCAGCGCTTCGACCCGGATCACCCGAACCTGACGGCCTTGGCCAAAGGTCAGCACATCCCCCGGCCCCACCGCATGCGCGGGTTTCGAGACACGATTGCCATTGACACGGATACGCCCCGATCCGGCCGCCTCGGCCGCCAGCCCGCGCGTCTTGAAGAAACGCGCGTGCCAGAGCCATTTGTCGATGCGGAGCCGGGTGGGCGCCTCTGCCATGACAGCTTAGTTGCCCTCTTTGAGCCCCATAAGCGCGGCGGCAAAGGGGTTGTCGGGGTCGATCGCCTTTTCCTTCTTCGGCGGGCGCGAGGAATAGGTCTTGGCCCCTTGCGGGCCGGGTTTGCCGCCCTTGCCGCCCTGGGGCTTGCCATCGCGGCGGCGTCCACCCTCTTGTGGTTTACCACCGCGCGGGCGGTCCTTGGCGCGGCCTTCTCCCTGCCCCGGCTGGCCACGGCCCTCGCGACGCGGGCCACGGCCCTGCTGTTGGCGGGCAACACGGGCCCAGGTGAAGGTGAAGAAGACCTCAAGCTCAGGTTCGACCTCTGCCGCGTCCGAGGCGGCCTCTGTCGATTCTGCCGGTTCTGCGGTTTCCGCTGTCTCTGCGGGGGCCTCGGCCACGGCTTCGGCGGTGTCCGCCGGCGCCGGTTCGACGCTGTCCGTGGCCGCAGTCTCGTCCTCTGCCACGGCAGCGGCCTCGACAGGCTCCGGCTTCACCTTGGCACGTTCGCCGCGCTCGGCCTTGTAGCCCAGCCCCTGCATCAGGTCGGCGAACTGTTCCAACGTCATGCCGGTGATCGACAGCATATCCGCCGTCGCCTCGAACCCGGCGCGACTATCCTTGGCGCGCAGCATGTCGGCCAGACGCTCCAGCATGTCGATGCGGATCGCCCGCTCGCCCGAGATGCGATAGCCGCACAT
This sequence comes from Ruegeria sp. YKSD163, assembly GCF_059612905.1. Classification (NCBI taxonomy): domain Bacteria; kingdom Pseudomonadati; phylum Pseudomonadota; class Alphaproteobacteria; order Rhodobacterales; family Roseobacteraceae; genus Ruegeria; species Ruegeria sp. YKSD163. The sequence goes on along the minus strand of NZ_JBXWRM010000029.1, from coordinate 5,699 downwards.
GGTATCGACACCCGGTTCGGCATCCTTGACCGAGGGTACCGTCACCAGCCCCGGCGGAGGCGCCTCGGGGAATTCCGACAGGCCCCGGGCCAGAGACCACAGCACCAGCCGCAGACGGGTTGGCGCCGGTTTCAAGAGCAGCGGCATGAAGATGGTGAACTGGCCAAAGCGGATGCCATGCTTGCGCAGGGCGCCACGCGCTTCCTGATCCAGATCCTTGACCTCTTGCGCAACGTCGGCGCGCGGCAGGATGCCGAAATTCTCGACCATGCGGAAGGCAAAGCCACGCGCCAGCCCGCTTAGCGCCTCGTCGCGCGACAGCGCCAACAACGGCTCGAACAGAGCCGCGACCTTGCGGTCGATGAAATGCTGCAGGCGGCGCTGCACCTTCTGTTCGACATCGGGGCCGGCGGCCTCGTCGACAAACACCTCGACCTGCGGTTTCAGCGGATCGGCGCCGGCGGTGAGCTTGCCCACCGCATATTCGCCCCACATCAGACCGCCCTGTTCGGTAAAGTCGATCTCGGTATCGGGTGCGTTATAGAACCGGTCGGCGCGCAGATGGAACTGCGGCGCCAGCGCCTGCAACGACGCCGACTTCAGCGCCTTTGCCTCGGCCCCCTGCGCGGACTTGTCCGGCATGAAGCGGAATCCCTCGAGACGGCCGACGAATTCGCCTTCGACCGTCACTTCACCCTTGTCGTTCACTTCGGCCAAAAGGGCCTCCTTCTGCTTGAGCCGGCGCAGCAGCACGCTGGTGCGCCGGTCCACAAATCTCTGTGTCAGCCGCTCGTGCAGCGCATCCGACACCCTGTCTTCTACAGCGCGGGTTTCGTCGCGCCAATGGCTTTCGTCACGGACCCAGCCGTTCCGTTGCGCGACATATGTCCACGTGCGGATATAGGCCAGCCGTTTGGACAGAGTATCTATGTCGCCCTGGGTGCGGTCGATGCGACGGATTTGCCGGGCCATGAAATCATCGGGAATGGCCCCACGCTCGTGCAGATGACCAAAGATCACCTGCAAAAGACCGGCATGCTCGGCATGGCTGATACCGCGGAAATCCGGAATACGGCAGACATCCCAGAGCAGCCGGACCGAAGCGCCATCGCTGGCGCGGGCAATGACCTCGGCCTCGCCCGCCAGCGATTTCAGCGTCCTCAGGTCGTCGGCCTCGCGCGCCTTGAGCAGGTGTTCGCCGCTGGGCGCCTCTTCCAGCGCGGAAATCAGCGCATCGACCGAGTTGAAGCGCAACGCGCTGTTGCGCCAGTTCAGTTTCTTGAGCGGGGTGAAGCGGTGCTCCATGACCGCCTGCGCCATGCCCTCGTCAAGCGGCCGCGCCTCGCCGGTCACGCCAAAGGTACCGCTGGCCATGCCACGCCCGGCCCGGCCCGCGATCTGGCCCAACTCGTTGGGCGCCAGCGGGCGCATGCGGCGGCCATCGAACTTGCTGAGCGCGGAAAAAGCCACGTGGTCGATATCCAGGTTCAGCCCCATGCCGATGGCATCGGTGGCGACAAGGTAATCGACCTCGCCATTCTGATAGAGATCCACCTGCGCGTTGCGGGTGCGCGGGGACAGCGCCCCCATCACCACCGCAGCACCCCCTTTTTGCCGGCGGATCAACTCGGCGATGGCATAGACGTTTTCGACCGAGAACCCGACGATGGCGCTGCGCGGTGGCATCCGGGTGATCTTTTTCGAGCCGGTATAGACCAGCTGGCTCATCCGCTCGCGGCGGACGAATTGCGCCTCGGGCACCAGCGCCGCGATGGGTCCGCGCATGGTGTCGGAGCCCAGAAACAGCGTCTCGTGCAGCCCGCGCGCCCTGAGCAAGCGGTCGGTAAAAACATGGCCGCGTTCGGGATCGGCGCAGAGCTGGATTTCATCCACGGCAACGCAATCGGCGCCCAGCCCCTCGGGCATCGCCTCGACCGTGCAAACCCAATACTGGGTGCGCGGCGGCACGATTCGCTCTTCGCCGGTGACCAGCGCCACCACCGAGGGGCCGCGCAGCGCCACGATCTTGTCATAGACCTCGCGCGCAAGCAGGCGCAGCGGCAGGCCGATCACCCCCGTACGATGGCCCAGCATCCGTTCGATCGCGTAATGCGTCTTGCCTGTGTTGGTCGGGCCGAGGACGGCCACGATCCGCGTTGATCCGCTCACCTGTCTGCCCCCTGCCCGGCCCGGTGCGGCGCGTCAGAGCGCCTGGCCCTCGATCCGGGATTTCAGTCGAGTCACGGCACTGGTTACTTCCTCGTGATGCGGATGTATAGCCAGCGCCCGGGTATAGACGGCATAGGCCGTTTCAGGCCGCTCAAGCGCCTCGAAGATCAACCCAAGCCCAAAGATCGCATCATACTGGTTCGGGTTGAGCGCCAGCGAGCGCTCCAGATCGGCCACGGCGGCGCCATAGAGGTCGGCGGCGAAATAGGCCGAAGCGCGGGCATGCCACCCCTCGGCGAAATCGGGCGCATGATCGGTCAAAGCCGTCAGATGTTCGATGGCGGCGGGGATATCCTGCGCCTCGAGCGCGTCGCGTCCGCGCTTGAGCAGGAAATCGGCCGAGGCAGAGCCCGATTGTGCCCAAAGCACCTGCAATTCGCGGTCGATCTGACGAGCGCGCACGGGATCGGCCCCGACCAGTTCCTCCAGCAGGACGGCTTCGTCAATCGGCTCGACCTCCTGCGCCGACACTCCCCCGGAAATGGCGGATATCAGCCAGAGTGCCGCAACGATATCTTTGAGCTTTACAGGCAATGCGATCATAACAGTTCATACTTTAGCGCGCTAAACGGCGTTGTCCACGAGGGCTGCGTCACGCCCCAAACAAAGACCGAGGAACACAATGAGCGACACTCTTGAACAGGCCGCCGCCGAGCTGAACGAAAAGCTGTCTGGCGCCGGTTTCGATGCCACCGCCAAATTCGCCATCGTCGATATGGGCGCGATCGTGCTGGATGGGTCGGGCGCCCGGGTCAGCGACGAAGAGGCAGATGTGACCCTGTCGGCGGATGCCGATACCTTTCAGCAGATCCTGTCGGGTGAACTGAATCCCACCGGCGCGTTCATGTCCGGCAAGCTGACCATCGACGGCGACATGGGCGTGGCGATGAAACTGGCCTCGGTGCTGGCCTGATGACCCTGACGCCGGCCCCCTTGTTCGAAGACGTGGCCGGCGGCCCCGCCGGTGGCGCGGCCCATTGGATACAGACCTCGGACGGTCTGCGCATCCGCGCCGGTCACTGGCGCCCCGAGGGCACTGCGCGTGGCACCGTGCTGATGTTTCCCGGGCGCACCGAATATATCGAGAAATACGGCGATGCGGCGCGGGCCTTTGTGGCGCGCGGCTTTGCCATGCTGACCGTGGACTGGCGCGGTCAGGGTCTGGCCGACAGGCTGCTGGAGGACCGCCACCTGGGGCATGTGGTGAATTTCACCGACTTCCAGCGCGACGTGGCGGCGGCGGTGGAACTGGCCACCACACTCGAACTGCCGAAGCCCTGGTTCATGGTCGGCCATTCCATGGGCGGCGCCATCGGGCTGCGCGCGGTGATGGAGGGGCTGCCGGTTGCAGCCTGCGCCTTTACCGGGCCGATGTGGGGCATTTTCTTTACCCCGATGATGAAGCCGCTGAGCTGGATAACCGCCAATCTGGCCCCGGCCATCGGCATGGGGCACAAGCATCCCGCCACCACCACGTTGGAGCCCTATGTGCAGGCGCAGGAATTCCAGGGCAATTCGCTGACCCGTGACCCGGCGATGTACGAGATGATGCGCAGGCAGCTGGCCGCGCATCCGGAACTTGCGCTTGGCGCTCCCACGAATATCTGGCTGCGCGAGGCGCTGGCGGAGTGCCGCGCGCTGGATAACCGCCCCTCGCCCGACCTGCCCTGCCTGACCTTTCTGGGCAGCCACGAGCAGATCGTCGACCGCAAGGCGGTGCGCGACCGCATGGCGCGCTGGCCGCGTGGCGAACTGGTCGAGATCCCGGACGGCGAACACGAGGTGCTGATGGAGGCGCCAGAAGTGCGCGACCCGGTCTATGACCGGATGGCCGCCCTGTTTTCGGCACCGAACCAGTTGCAACGCAGCGCCTGACCGCGCGCTGGCACGCCAGGGAAAATTCGTCGAATTTTCTCGCCGCCTGCCGCAAGCGCACACTCCCGGTCTTGCCGGTTGCGGTGGGCGGCTGCGCTCCTTAAGTGTGGGGTAACCAGAAATGACGAGGCCCCCATGTTCCACCTGCCCTTTCCCCTTCGCGACGCCAATGCCGGTTCCGGTTCCAAGGATCTCGGCAATCTGCCCGAATGGGACCTGAGCGATCTTTATTCCGGAGAAGATGCGCCGGAACTGAAGCGCGACCTCGACTGGCTGGAAACCGAATGCGCCGCATTCGCCGCCGATTACGAGGGCAAGCTGGCCGATCTGGATGCGGGCGCCCTGCTGACCTGCGTGCAGCGCAACGAGAAGATCAGCGCCATCGCCGGACGCATCATGTCCTTTGCGGGCTTGCGCTATTACCAGCTGACCATCGACGGGGGCCGGGCCAAGTTCATGTCCGACTGCCAGGAGAAGATCACCAATTTCACCACCCCGCTGGTGTTCTTTACCCTGGAGCTGAACCGGATCGAGGATGACGCTCTGGCCGCGCGATTTGCGGAAAACCCCGAACTGGCCCGCTATGCGCCCGTGTTCCGCCGCATCCGCGCAATGAAACCCTATCAGCTGAGCGACGAGCTGGAACGGTTCCTGCATGATCTGGGCGTGGTGGGCGACGCCTGGGAGCGGCTGTTCGACGAGACCATCGCCGGGCTGACCTTTGACATCGACGGCGAAGAGCTGAACATCGAGGGCACGCTGAACCTGTTGACCGAGCAGGACCGCAGCAAGCGCGAGGCCGCCGCCCACGAGCTGGCCCGCGTATTTCGCGAGAATATCAAGACCTTTGCCCGCGTCCACAACACCGCCGCCAAGGAAAAGGAAGTGATCGACCGCTGGCGCAAGATGCCCAGCGCCCAGACCGGCCGTCACCTGTCCAACGACGTCGAACCCGAGGTGGTCGAGGCCCTGCGCGAGGCCGTGGTTGCCGCCTATCCCAAGCTGAGCCACCGCTATTACGAGCTCAAACGCAAATGGCTGGGGCTGGATCGGATGCAGGTCTGGGACCGCAACGCGCCGCTGCCGATGGAAGACACCCGCACCATCCCCTGGGCGCAGGCCGAGCGCATGGTGATGGAAGCCTATGACGCCTTCGACCCGCGCATGGGCGAGATCGCGGCGCCCTTCTTCTCCAAGGGCTGGATCGACGCGGGCGTGAAGCCCGGCAAGGCGCCCGGCGCCTTTGCCCATCCCACCGTGACCGAGGTGCACCCCTATGTGATGCTCAACTATCTGGGCAAGCCGCGCGATGTGATGACGCTGGCGCATGAGTTGGGCCATGGCGTGCATCAGGTGCTGGCCGCCGGTCAGGGCGAAATGCTCTCCTCGACGCCGCTGACGCTGGCCGAGACCGCCAGCGTGTTCGGCGAGATGCTGACCTTCCGCAAGATGCTGGAAAAGGCCGAGACCCAGGAACAGCGCAAGGTGCTGCTGGCCGGCAAGGTCGAGGACATGATCAACACGGTGGTGCGCCAGATCGCGTTCTATGACTTCGAATGCAAGCTGCACGCCGCCCGCCGCCAGGGGGAGTTGAC
>NZ_JBXWRM010000028.1:0-41512 GCF_059612905.1 Ruegeria sp. YKSD163 | reverse complement strand
CTGCAACTTTCCCGTGGTGCGCGAGGCCCTCGGCCACGAGGACGCGCTTTACGGCTTCAAGGGAGGGTTTGACCGCGCTGGCCAGACACTGGGCCTGAAAGTGGGCGGCTATGGGCGGTGCGATGGATCTTGTCGCGGGTGTCGGTCGCGTGGTTGTCGTCATGGACCACACCAACAAGCATGGCGAAAGCAAGGTTCTGAAGGAATGCACGCTGCCGCTGACCGGCAAGGGCGTTGTCGACCGCATCATCACCAACCTGGGCGTGCTGGACGTGACCGAAAAGGGTCTGCACATCGTCGAGTGTGCCGATGGTGCCACCCGCGACGATATCATCAAGGCGACAGAGGCAACGATTGTCTGACACGGCAGGACATCAAGGGCTGCGCCTGCGTGACATCTCCGGCTCCGCGATCGGGGCCGGTTTCCTGGCTGTCCTTGTATCCTACGCAGGTCCTCTTCTGATCTAGCTGAGCGCTGCGGAAGCGATGGGGATCTCGAAGGAAGGTTTTTCGTCCTGGGTGTTCGCAATTTCCGTGGCAGCTGGCCTGTCGAGCATCGGGCTCAGCCTGTGGTTCCGTGTTCCGGTTGCGATGGCATGGTCGGCCCCTGGCACGGTCCTTCTGATCTCTCTTGGAACATCCTTGTCACCCGCCGAGATGGTCGGCGCCTACATCGCTGTAGCTGCGGTTCTGGTCCTCATCGGCGTTTCCGGCGTATTCGAACGTCTTGTGCAACTCCTGCCGCCTTCGGTGACCAATGGGATGTTGGTTGGCATCCTTTTCGGGTTCGGCCTGAAGGCCGCCGGAGGATTGGCCACCGATCCCGCCGCAATTGCGCTTCTGATCGTCGTCTTCGCTGTTTGCTCGATGGCCTTTCCCCGATATTCCATGTTGGTGCTGCTGGCCTCGGCATTGTTGATCAGCGCCGTCTTCTACGATGCCTCGATCGGAGCAGTGGGCGTGGTTTTCGCGTCTCTTGAAGTCAGCGGACCGGTCTTTTCAACGGGGGCCATGCTGAGCCTGGCATTGCCTTTGCTCATCACAACATTGAGTGGCCAGTACCTTCCGGGTATGGCGATCCTAAGGGCCAATGGCTTTCAGGTTTCGGCAAATCCGATCCTGATTGTTGGCGGCCTTGTCTCTGTCCTGGCCGCGCTGTTTGGCGGTATCACAACCGCTCTGGCCTCGATCACGGCAGCCTTCTGTACTGGATCAGATAGCCATGAAGACCCCGGTCGCCGTTACGTCGCCGGCATCGCCTGTGGCGCCTTTTTCTGTCTTGGCGGCATTTTTGCCGGAACTATCGTTGAAGTCCTGGTGCTATTGCCGACTGCCCTTATTGCCCTTCTGGCTGGTCTCGCGCTTTTGCAGCCAATCCTGAAATTCACCAGTGCGATGCTGGCATCTGACGATGCTCAGGCCGGGCTGCTCACGTTCCTGTTCACCGCATCCGGTGTATCCCTGTTTGGGATCGGTTCAGCGTTCTGGGGTGTGGTCATTGGGATCGCCGTCCACTTTCTGGGCAGGTCTGCGGCGTTGTTTTCGGGCGGCACAGACACCTGAGAATTCTAAAATTCAACATATGAAGGCTGGTGATGGAGAGGCGAACGGACGTCCTGCCAAACCGCCTGGACAAGGAAAAACCCTGACGACCGATCTGAAAACAGAAGCGCTGAATTATCACTCGCGGGGGCCTGCCGGAAAGATGCAGACCCTGCCGACAAAGCCCATGACCACCCAGCACGACCTTGCACTGGCTTACAGTCCCGGTGTTGCGTTTCCGTGTGAAGAGATCGCTGCGGACCCGAGCGCTGCGGCTTTGTACACCGGACGCTCGCATACCGTCGCGGTGATCACGAACGGCACTGCGGTCCTGGGTCTCGGCAATATCGGCGCGCTGGCGTCGAAGCCGGTGATGGAGGGCAAGGCAGCGCTTTTCAAGAAGTTCTCAGGTCTCGACTGCGTTGACCTTGAGGTCGATGAAACGGACCCGACCCAGTTCATCGAAGTCGTCGCGCGTTTGGAGCCAAGTTTTGGCGGCATCAATCTCGAAGATATCAAGGCCCCGGAATGCTTTGTCATTGAGAAGGCCCTCAAGGAACGTATGGGCATTCCTGTATTCCATGATGATCAGCACGGCACGGCCATCGTTGCCGCAGCAGGGATCCTGAACGCCCTGATCCTTGTTGGAAAGAAGATCGAAGACGTGCGGATCGTGGCCAATGGGGCAGGTGCCGCATCGCTTGCCTGCCTTGACCTGTTGGTCAGCTTCGGGGCGTCGAAGGACAATATCATCGTTTGCGACAGCAAAGGGCCAATCCACACAGGGCGCGACAATCTCGATCAGTACAAGCGCGCCTATGCGCATTCGCCATTGACGGGTTCTGCCAACCTTCTTGTGATGGCCAATGCGGATGCGGCGCATATCGCATTGAACCTTCTGCGTGAAATGGGCGAAGGGGTGCCTGTCGGACCGATTCTGATCGGTGCCGCACGGCCTGTGCACATTGCCTCGCAATCCGTCAGCGTGCGCGGGCTTTTGAACCTGACCGCCTTGGCTGCCGTCGATGCAGCGGGATCGAAGACATAACCCGAGGCTGTGCCCGGAATTGCCAAAAGATCTATGCCGAGGCAGCGCCTCGGCTTGCCTATGGGTGATCTTGTGGCGTGAGTATCCCGTTGAAGAAGACAGACAGCTCGTGGAATGCATCCAATGTCAGGACATGCGCGACATACTGATCGGGGCGCACGATGATCAGACAGCCGCTTGCTCGGTCGATCCCGCGCATGTCGTAGATGTCGTCGCCCAATTTGTGATCGACACAGAAGACTTTCTCGAAATCGCGCAACCTGTAGCGCCCCTTCGCAGGTCGAAGCAGAGACGGCATGTTTTCATGCTTCAGGGATTTGAAGTCTTGTTGGAACACTGCGCGCAGGTCGAACAGGGCGTCGATGTCTTCATCCTTGCGCGTGAACCGCTGAACGGGCGAGGCGGGGTCGTTTTCCAGCCAGCTGCAAAGCCGTTCGATCGCGCCACCCTTGGTGCCTACATCGTCTTGTCCAGCAAAGGCATAGAGGCGCCATCGTCCATCCGCCTCGGCCACGTGACCGAGCTGCAAGGGCTTGGCGTCTGACAGCCGCAGCACCGGGGCGGAGTGGAAGCGTTTTCCGAGGATCTGGCCGGTCGCAAGGCACTGCTGTGTCGTATCCGCGATGATGCGTGACGGATCGTATCGGACGGCAAGGCCACCGGTGAATTCGAGGTTCTCGATGAACTGCTTCTGAAAGCGCGGCATGTCGGTGCCGTCCAGCTCGGATTCGCTCGGTGGTGCGCTCATAATGCGGGCCCATTTGTGATCGGTTTCGACCAGACGCCTGGCCTCTTCCAGCCGTTCGGCGGAATAGCTGTGCAGCAGGCTCGCATCCGCGCGGCCTGTAAGGACATGGGCCAGTTTCCAGCCGAGGTTGAAGGTATCGCCCATGGAGACATTCATACCCTGACCTGCTTTGGGGCTGTGGGTGTGGCAGGCGTCGCCAGCGGTGAAAACCCTTGGATTGCGCGTGGCTGTCTCGCCTTCGGGCACGTCGTCGAACTTGTCGGTCAGGCGGTGGCCGATTTCGTAGATCGACCACCAGACCACCTCTTTCACATCGATCGTATAAGGTCGCATGATCCGGTTCGCCGCGGCGATGATGTGTTCGGACGTCAGGTTCCGGTTTGCGACGCGTTCGTCGGGGTTGAGTTTGTCCAGTTCGACATACATCCGAAACAGGTAGCCGCCTTCGCGCGGGATGATCAGGACGTTACCTTCCTTGGTGGATTGGATCAGGCATTTGCGGCGCAGGTCCGGAAAATCGGAATTCGCGAGAATATCCATCACGCCCCACGCCTGATGCGCCGCGTCGCCATGCAGTTTGCCGCCAATCGCCTTGCGCACAGTGCTGCGGGCCCCGTCGCACCCAACGACATAATTCGCGCGCACGGTCATCGTGTCACCCGGACCGCCATCTGCCTGAACGCGTTCCAGCGTGACGGTGACGGGGTAATCCTCTGTGCCTGTGTCGATTGCGAGATCCACGACCCGCACCCCGTAGTGCGGCTCCAGCCGGGTCGGGGACTTCTTCATTACATCAAGAAACAGCTGGTGAATGCGCGCCTGGTTGACGATGGTGTGCGGCATCTCTGACTGGTCATCTGCCACATCCTGCGCGATCCCAACACGCGTGATGTGATCGGTGTTCAAGGGATCGGGTTTCCAGAACGTGGTCTGGTTCACCCAGTAGGCCTCGCGCTTCACTTTGTCGGCAAAGCCGAAGGCCTGGAACATTTCCATCGACCGCACATTCACGCCGTCCGCCTGTCCCTTTTCCATCGGGCCTTGCTTGGGCTCGACAATCATCGTCGTGATCTCGGGAAAACCTGCCAGCTGCGCCGCAAGGCAAAGCCCGGCGGGCCCGCAGCCGGCAATCAGGACGTCAACGGTTGCAGGCATAGCACCACCATGTGGTTGCTCTCGACCTGGGGCAGGGGCCTTGAGATCCGGATCGCCGGGCCGGAACCCGTCCACATAGTACTGCATTGTTTTCTCCAGGATTCGTGCTGCGTCTAGATTTAGTATTAGTACTTACTATATCGCATGAAAAAAGGTATGTATGCATACCTTTTTGAGTGTACTAACGAAGTGGCTGGAACCGAAACAACCACACTCAGGAAATCTGGTATGAACGTCTTTAGCATGGCTGGGCATTTGATCCGCCGATTGAACCAGTTGTCGACCCAAGTGTTCATGCATCGCATGCAAGCATCAGGATACGACCTTACTCCGGTTCAGTTCGCTGCACTCGATGCCATCGGTGCGACCCCTGGACTGGACCAGGCAAGCGTTGCGGCAAGAATTGCGTATGACAAGGCGACAATCGGTGGCGTCATCGACCGGCTGGAACAAAAGGGTTTTGTCGAGCGGTCCGTCAGCAAATCGGATCGGCGCGCCCGAGAGGTCAGGCTCACAAACGATGGGGCAAAGGCCTATGACGAGATATTGCCGATCGTAAAGGAACTTCAGGCGGAGATACTCGCGGGCCTCGAGCCTGAGGAACAGGACCAGTTCATAAGGCTGGCCACCAAGGCCATCGGTGCTACCGAAGCATCTGGATAGCGGTCTAAAGGTTGCCGATCTCCAACTGCACTGAGTGTAACATTGAATCCAGTCGGTTCAGCAGCCGTATGTCGGCCCATCGGTGAATCCGACCAGCAGTATTCGTCGATGTGAAGCGACTGAAGCCTGCGTTGAAATCGTCATCGATGGAGGATCGGACCGACTCCGTAGCGACCCGATGTGGGTATTCTGGGTCAAGTCGCCTGAGGTGTTTGCCTGTCGGTTTATGTTCCCCAGTCGGTTCCACGAGCACCGACACATTTCAACGTGCCAGTCTTACCGTGCCGCCGAATGGCAATCTGATCGAGCCAGGCGACGGAGCCGTCTTTCCGCTTGCGCTTGATGATGCCACCCATGGCGTTATAGCATGAGGTTTCTTCTACAACATTTATTATAAATCACACTGGAAATGGGTGGAAATTACAACAAATCAGACAAGAGCAAGGCTGATGGGGTGGGTGATAAGTCTCTGATAAAGATAGAAATATGGTATTCTCAGCGTTTCACGCTTGTCGGTTGCGCCCATGATGGCTGGAACGGGCGGTCTAATTTTTCCTTCTTGTTCTGAAGGCTTTGTCTGGACCTTTTGGGGCATTTTGAAAAAATTGTTGTAACTTTCGAGCGCCGGTTTGCTGACCCCTTACTCTTCCAAAACATGTGAGCGCTTTGGCCAGCTTATCCCGCGATCCTCCTGTCGCCGAGCAAAGACGGAGAAGCGGCCAAATATTTCGGTCATCGTGCCACGGAGCGCTGTTTCATGTTGAGCGGATCTGGCCGAGAAGAAAAAGTGGCTATTTTCAGAGGCCGTGCGCGGCTTTGACCGGCGCGCAGGAGTATCCCGGACTGACGCTCCACATGCCGACGGTTTCATCGACAACCTCGTGCCTATCGATATCCGTCAGTCTAGCGCCCTTTCCGTCAACAAGAATTGCCGGAGGCGTGGCACGGTTTTGGGCGGGGCTGGTCATCGGATGCCAGAATGTTCTGGTACTGTTGGCCTTCAGAAATTTTTCGCCTTTCATTCTGATGCTCCTGTCGGTCAATTGATGACGCTTTGCAGGGCGCGCGATCTGATGTGCCCAAGTCCGTTTGTGACTTGGGCCGTAACCTACATCTTTGATGGCAGCCACAGGGCGAGGGCCGGGAAGGCCAGAACCAGCGCCAGGGCAACCAAACCAGCGAACACAAATGGCCAGACACCGCCAAAGATCGTCCAAAGGTCCACATCCTTGACGACTGATTTGACGACAAAGACGTTCATGCCAATCGGGGGCGTGATGAGGCCCAATTCAATGACGATGATCGCGACGATCCCGAACCAGATCAGATCGACACCCAGGTTGGTCAGGATCGCCGCGAACACCGGGATGGTCAGTAACATCATCGACAAGCTGTCAAAGACGCTGCCCATGACGAGGTAGATTGCGCACATAACCAGAACGACGCCCATCGGCGATAGCTCCATCGCGCTGATGGCCTGAACGATCGTGCCGGTCAGGCCTGCCATGGCCACGAAGTTGGAGAAGGCTACAGCGCCAAATGCGACGACGAAGATCATCGCCGTGGTCACGCCGCATTCGACCAAGGCGCTGACGAGGGCCGAAAAGGTCAACCGCCCGCGACCCCATGCAAAGAGCATGGCCCCGGCGGCTCCGATCCCGGCCGCTTCGGTCGGGGTGAAAACACCCAGATAGATGCCGCCAAGCACGATGAGGAACAACACCAGTATACCCCAGACCCGGGCCAAGGCGCGATAGCGCTCGCCCCAGGGTGTCCTGGGGCCGTTGGGGCCCAATTCGGGGTAGATGAACGTCAGGACCGAAATCGCGCCGATGAAGAGCACAACCAGCAACAGCCCGGGCACGACACCGGCCACGAAGAGCTTGCCGATATCGGAATTGGTCAGGATGCCGTAGATCACCAGCGGCACCGAGGGCGGTATCAGGATCCCGAGAGTGCCGCCAGCGGCGATGGAGGCCGTTGCCAGCCCGTCGCTGTAGCGGTACTTGCGCATGGCGGGCATCGCAACTTTCGACATGGTCGCGGCCGTGGCGAGTGAGCTGCCCGAGACGGCGGAAAACCCTGCACAGGCGGCGATGGTCGTCATCGCCAGCCCGCCGCGCCAATGACTGAGCCACGCATGGGCCGCTCCGTAGAGGTCATCCGAGAGGCGCGCGCGATGCACGAAGGCCCCCATCAGGATGAACAGCGGCAGAGTCGAGAAATTGTAGTTCATCGAGAGGTCGATGATCTGCTGTCCGGCCATCTCGATCGCCGGGATCGTGCCGCGAATATAGGCAAAGCCGAGCGTGCCGATGATCAGCATGCCGAAACCCAAGGGTACGCCGAGAAAACAGATCAGGAAGAGCAGCCCCAGACCGATTAGTGACAAGGTCATTGCGCGCCCTCCGAGGGTCTCGGCCGCAGATGATGCCACAGCATCGCGCATTGGATCAGGACCGCCAGCGCGACAAGCGCGACCATCAGCAACGCCAGCGGATAGATCGGCCATTCAAGATAGCCGGTCACCTGCTGGCTACGTTGCAAGGATCCGTATTGCCGATAGATCAGCGCCGCCAGAAGACACATCCCGGCGATGTTCACCACCATCACCGCCGCTTTCAGCATGTGCGCAGCGCGACCTCGAAACCAGCCCGCGAACAGCGCGACGGATATGTTCTCCTCGGCCCAGACAACGATCGGCAAGGACAGGAACACCAGAAGGGCGAGCAGGAACTGCGCGATCTCGAAGGCACCCGCCAGCGGGGCATTGAACAGGTAGCGCATGAAGACATCGACAAAGATCAGCGCCATCATGGCAAAGGCCACGAAGGCAATCAAAAGCCGCAATGTGCCGAGCAATACCGCCGGCAACGGGATGGTGCCCGTCATCTCGGTTTCAAAGTCGCCGTTGTCGGTCATCGCTGGAAGCCTTTGACAGGAGGGGCCGCCGCAAGCCGCGCTGCGGCGCGGGTGATGACCTCGTTCTGATGGTCCTGCAACGGCGCGGCGCAGGCCGCCGCAATTGCAGGAAGGAACGGGTCAGCCACGTCGGTGCGGATGCCGCTCAGGGACTCAAAGACCGCCAGCGCGAAGAAGGGAACCGTCTGGACGTGGTAGCCACCCTCATGCATAAAAACGATCCGCCCGTCGCAGTGGCGGTCAGCAAAGGCCATGAGCCTGGCGGTGATCGCGCGGTAACTGTCGCTGGACAGCATCATGCGCGCCGTGGGGTCCATGAAGCCCGCATCCAGCCCACAGGCCACGATGATCAGTTCGGTCTGATAAAGGTCAAGCGCGGGCCCAACCACCTGGTCAAGCGTGGCAAGATAGGCCGCCTCGCTGCTGCCCGCTGGCAGTGGAACGTTCAGCGTGTACCCAAACCCGGCACCCTCGCCCTGTTCGCTGCTTTCACCTGCTCGCAAAGGAAAACCGTTTGCCTGGTGCAGCGAAATCGCCAGAACGCGCGGATCGCGCCAGAAAATGGATTGCGCTCCGTTGCCGGGATGGGCGTCGATGTCGATGATCGCGACACGCGACAGGCCCAGCGCGTCCAAGGCATGGGCCGCGGCGACCGCGCAATTGTTGAAAACGCAAAACCCCATCGCCTCGTCTGCCTCGGCGTGGTGGCCCGGCGGGCGCACCAGCGCATAGGCGTTCTGCACCTGACCTCCGACCACGGCTGTCACTGCCGTGATCGCGGCCCCGGCGGCAAGGCGGGCGCTCTCATACCCGCCTTCGCCGATATGCGTGGTCGCTTTGCTGGCGACATTTCCGCCCCCGGCCAGACTGACCCGCTCAACATGGGCGAGATGTTCTGGGGTATGCACCCGCAAAATCTCTTCTGGCGTGGCCATCTTGGGCGCGATCTGAACAAGCTGTTGGGTCAAGCCGCTGGCATCGAGCAGGTTCTTGATGCGGCGCTTGGACTCCATGCTTTCGGGGTGGGCGGCAGGTTCGATCCATGTGCTGCGCGGGCCGAAATGATTGCCGGCGTCATGCCACATCAGCCGTTCATCCCAGATCAATCCGGTCGCCATCTCTTTGCCCCCAAGTTTGGGCCAGGCCTTGGACAAAGGCCTGGCCTGTGGTGATTATTCGGCCAGAACTGCAGCAACCTGCGCCTTGTAGTAGTCATAGACTGCCTGACCGTTCAAACCGGCAGCATTTGCCGTTTCAATCCATGCGGCGTGCATGGGGGCCCATTTCTGGGTCAATTCAGCGTTGAAGGCGTCAGAGGGCACGACGATCTCGCCGCCCTGGTCCCGGTAGGCCTGCACGACCTTTTCGTTCCATGCGTCCGTTTCGGAGGACAGGCGGGCAAAGGCTTCGCCCGAGACGCTTTCGATCGCCGCCTTGTCCGCGTCGTCCAGCGCATCCCACGTGCCCTGATTGATCATCAGGGCAAAGATCGGTGTAAAGACACCGCCTTTCACCATGGTGCAGGATTTCGCGTATTGCGCGGTCTTGAAGGCAAAGGCGTCACCGATGGAAATACCGTTGAAGCCGTCGACGGTGCCCTTTGAGACGAGCGCGTACATCTCTGTCGCGGGGCCTGCCACCACGGGTACGTCCATCGCCTTCATCGCATTTGCGGCATAGCCGGGCAGCGACCACATCTTGAGTGCCTTCAGGGCTTCGGGGGAATCGATCGGATCCTTGAGCGAGCACATCACACCGCCCGGATTGCTCAGAAAGCCGAGAATCTTGACGCCTTCGAGCGTTTCTTTCTCTTCGATGAACTTGGCATAGGTGCGCGCCAGCGCAACCGCGTTCGCTTCGGCAGACTCCGAGATCATCGGCAGCATGCTCAGCTGGATCAGGGGCGCGGCCTGACCCAGAAAGCCGATAAAGGTATGCGACGCATCCACGATTCCGGTGCGCGTGGCATCATAAAGCCGCGGTGCAGGCGCTGCGGCAGTGTCCATGATGCGCACGGTCACGCGCCCTTCGGTTGCTTCGGCGACCTTGGCGGCCCATGCTCCGAAGACCGGCTCGTTCAGCGGATGGCCCGGCGCGATCAGACTGTAGAGCAATTCCTTGGCCTGTGCCGCGGGGGCGATCGTGGTTGCCAACAAGGCGGCAGTCACCGCGGTCGTCATGGTCTTCTTCAATGAGAAGGCCTTTTGCAGTGTGTGTTTCATTCTCAACTCCCTTGGTTGTCGACCGATTGAGCGGTCTTTCTGTTAGGCTCAGGCCCGTCCGGTGGGAAACGGGCTGTGGTCTGCGTGGGTCATCATCTGGTAGGCAAGGCGTTCGAACATTTCGGCGCGCAACCCGGCATGGGCAGGATCGTCGTAGAGGTTGGTCATCTCGTGCGGGTCATTCTGCAGGTCATAAAGCTCGCCCCATTCGGCGCCCTCATAGATCGACAGCCGATACCGCTTCGTCAGAACCGACCGCACCCGCACGGGCTGTTCAAAGCCCAGTGCCGGTTCATGCCCGTCTTCTTCGATCAGCACCGCCTCGACACCCTCTCGCGAGGGGTCTTCAAGGCTGGGGGCCATGTCTGTTCCTTGCATCCCCCAGAACGGCGCGAGACCTGCACGCGACAGGATCGTACGGGCGATATCGACGGTGCTGTGCAGGGCCTTGGTCGGTTGTCCCACTTTGGGCTGGCCCGGCTCGCTCCAGATAAAGGGCACTTTGACCAGGCCTTGATAGTGCAGCGCGGCCTTGAGCATCAGCCCATGGTCACCCATGAAATCGCCGTGATCGCTCATGAAGATCACGATGGTGTTGTCGGTCAGCTCCAGCTCTTCGAGCCGCTGCATGATCCGGCCGACACCGTGGTCGATCATCGCGATCATGCCATAGGTCAGCGCAATGGCTTCGCGCGCTTCGCGCTCGTTCACAGCGTAGGGCAGGGTGCCTTGCGTGTTTGCTCTGCCCTCGGCCCGCGCACGCCGCATGTGCTCCAGCGCAGGCGTCGCCGGATCGCCGGTATTGCAAAGTGACACCGGGGTGGGGATGTCCTTGGGATCGTACATGTCCCAGTATTTGCCGGGCGGCGTGAACGGGTGGTGCGGATCAGGGAAAGACGCCACCAGAAAGAACGGTGTCTCGGGGTTGGCTTTCACCGCGTCCAGGCTCTGCATCGTGCGATCCACGACATAGCGCGTCGGGTAAAGCTCCTCCGGGATACGGGTGCGATAGGCTTGCGGGGTGATGTAGCGCGGGTCGGGGTCCGCGTTTTCCGGGCCGATCAAGCGTTCCACATCCGGGTCATGCGACTTGGCCCAACGCCGCCAACTGCCACCCACGACATCGCCATGCATGGTCGACAGGTCGATCTTGCTGAACCCGTAATAGGGCAAGGTCGGCTCGTGCGCCGGGTCTTCGGCCCAAAGCCGCGTGTTTTCCTGCTCGTAGTCGCCATCCGACCACATGCCCAAACGGGCTTCCGAGGCCTCTGGATCGGGCGGGACCAGCCCATCATACGACCGGCGCGGCATCATGGCTTCGCGGCCTGTCATGTTTTGCAGATGCGATTTCCCGACCAGCTCGGTGTGGTATCCCGCGCGGCGCATCAGTTCGGTCATCGTGTTCGACGACAGACTCAGCGGCGCTCCGTTGCAATGCGCGCCGTGCAGCGACGGCATCCTTCCGGTGAACAATGTTGCCCGGTTCGGCATGCAGATCGGGATCGAGACATAGAAATTCTCGTAGCGTCGTCCTTGTTCGGAAATCTTGTCGATGTTCGGGGTCTTGAGGATGCTGTTGCCCATGCAGGACAGGTGATCGGCCCGCTGCTGATCGGTGATGATGACAAGAAAATTCGGTTTTCCGGCAGGCAAGGTCTGATGTCCCCTTGGCAAGGAATTGTTCGTGACGGTGCAGCCAATCCATCAATGCGGCAAACAGAAATGGCGAAAATTTCACACAACGGAATGTTGTGCTGGTTTTTCGCATTTTTGAAATGACGTGCTAGGATACATCCGAGGAAAACTTTTTCGGAGGCTTGGGATGCAAGCATTGGACCGTGGCCTTGCGGTTATTCAATGCGTGATCGAGAATGGGCCCTGCGGGCTTCACCAGATACACGAGGCGACTGGTCTGCCCAAGCCGACCCTGCTGCGGATTCTCGCCGCCCTTGAAAGCCGGGGTATCATTTTTCGGGCCATCGCTGACAAAAGCTACCAGGTCAGCAGCAACAGTTTTCTGTTCGGCCGGCAGCGCGATCTGAAACTCGTTCTGCAAGAGGCATCCGTGCCGATCCTGTCCAATCTTTGCAAGGATATCGCCTGGCCGACCGATCTGGTGGTGCGCAATGGGCATAGCATGTCAGTGATTGCGTCAAACCGGATGCTCAGCCCCTTTCCGATCAAGCCGACACCGCATGGCCACCAGCCGGACATGCTGCTTACTGCGGTGGGCCGTGCCTATCTGGCGTTTTGCGGCGAGCAGGAGCGCGCCGAAATCATCGCGAGCATCAAAGAAGCAACGCCCGCGCATCCCGAACTGCGCGATCCGAAATCGTTCCCTGAACTGCTTCGGCAGACGCGCGAGCAGGGTTACGGCGTGCGCAGCAAGATCAAGCATGATGGTTTCAGTGCGATAGCTGTTCCCGTCATGGTCAAGGGCAGCCCCGCAGCTTGTATCAACCTGTTCTACTACAAAAGCGCCGTTTCGCAGGAAAACATCGCATCAGACCATCTCGAGCGGTTGACGGCAGCGGCACAGAAGATCGCTGCCGCAATCGACAAGAGCGACGGCTGACCATGTCAAAGCAGAGCTGCTGGGTCGTGGCGCGAACGACTTTTGTCAACATGATTGTCGACGTCGGATAGCGTTCAACCGGTTTTGGCGTGCGGTCAGAGTGCCAGCGAAATCCTGGTGCCCTTGGCCCGCGAACAACAGGTCATCATCCGCTTGCCCGCCGCGCGCTCAGCCTGCGTGAGAACCCGGTCGCGGTGGTCAATCTCGCCTTCGGTCACGGTCGCCTCGCAAGACCCGCAAAGCCCTTCCTTGCAGTCGCAGGTGATATCGATGCCCGCGTCGATCAAAACCTGATGCAAGGTCTGGTCGGGACCGACGGTGAGCGTCAGACCGGAATCCGTGAGCTCTACCTCGAAGGCATGCTCATTCTCGGGGTCGAGCAGGTTCTCGGCGGCGTTGAAATGCTCGAAGTGCAGACTCTGATCGGGCCAGCCTGTTGCCAGCTCCTCCAGTTCCGAGAGCAACCGTTCCGGCCCGCAGGCATAGACAGGTCTCGCCGGAGTGCAGCCCGCAGTGATATCAGCCAGCTTCATCCGCCGTCCGTCGTTCCCTGCATAAAGCGTCAGGTTCTCACCGTGATCCCGTTGGACGCGGGCCAGCAACGGCATATCGGCAAGCGTGCGACCGGCAAAGTGCAGCTCATAGGGCTTGCCCGCCTCTTTGAGCCGGTCAGCCATCGCCAGGATCGGCGTGATGCCGATGCCGCCGGCGATCAGCACATGGCGGTCGTCCGCATCGGCCAAATGGAAATGGTTGTGCGGCCCGGTTGTGCTGACCTTGCTGCCTGTTGCAAGCGTGTCGTGAATATGGATCGACCCGCCGCGCCCGTTCTCTTCGCGCAGGATGGCGACCTGCCAGCGGTTGCGGTCGCCCGCATCGCCGCAGAGCGAATATTTGCGCACGTAGTCGCCAACGATCAGGTCGATATGCGCGCCCGCACTCCATGCCGGCAGCTCCCGCCCGCGCGGATCTTCGAGCGTCAGGTAGAGCACATTGGCGCGTTTTTCGGCCGCGGCCACCATGAGATGACGGATGATCGACCGCTTCTCTGGCGGGCCAATCGGGAAGTCCATCGGCGGGCGGACGGATGCCGGGTCCACCTTCTCGGGGTTGAGCGCGGGATCCCATTCCACCCAGACCTCTTTTGGCCCGCGGAACGAGATATTGGCAGGGTATTCGAACTGCTGATCGGGCTTGAGCCTTATATGCGGCAGGCGGCGGGAAAACTCATCAAGGAAAATGCGCATCTCCATGCGCCCGATGTTCTTGCCCATACATTGGTGGCTGCCATAGCCAAAGGTCAGATGGTCAGAGGAGTTGTCGCGGTAAAGGTCCAGCAGATTAGGGTTTTCGAACTGCCGCTCGTCATGGTTGGCCGAGGCGGTTGCGATCAAGAGCTTCGCGCCCTTCGGGATGGAAACGCCGCCCAACTCGCAATCGCGCGTGGCCTGCCGCCTCCATGCCGCAATCGGGCCGGAGTGGCGCAGGCATTCCTCCACCGCATTGGGAATAAGGCCCGGGTTTTCGAGGATTTCATCCCATACACTCGGCTGGCTCAGCAGCATGCGAATGGCGTTGGCCGAGGCGTTGGCCGTCGTTTCATGCGCGGCCACGAGGATCGCCATCATCATCGAATGCAGATAGGATTCCGTCACGATTTCCGGGTGCTTGAGGTGCTGTCGGATACTCGTCTGCATCCAGCCCGGCGCGTCGGGGTTGGCTTTCATCTTTTCCAGAATACGGCCTGAAGCCTGCCAGAATTTGCCCACCGCTTCGGCCACGGCAAGCTGCTCCTCTGGCTCAGGGCGGCCCCATGTGTTGGTCGTGTGGGCCACGGAAAAGGACTTGAGGTCCTCGATGTCTTCTTCGTCCACGCCGAGAAACTTCAGCGCCACGACCTGCGGGATTTCCCAGAACATGTCGGCCACCAGCTCGGCGCGGCCCTCGTCGATGAACCGGTCCATTGCCTTGCGTGTCAGGTCGCGCACCATGGGCGCGTGATGCTCCAGACGTTCGGGCAGGAAGTCATCCATCAACAGGCGGCGGCGCTGCATATGGGCAGGTTCGTCTTCGTTCACCAGCGTCCTGTTGAGCGCGTAACCGTAGCGGCTCAGGATTTCGGCCGCCTCGGGCGGAGACGGGGTGATTTTCTCAAGCACGATACAAGGGGAAAACAGGATGTTGTCGCGGAAAACGGCTTTGACGTCCTCGAACCTGCTGACGACCCAATAGCCAAGGCGGGGGTTGTAAAACACAGGTTCCTGCGCGCGCGCCCATCGAAGCGCCTCGGCGGGGTCCAGTCGAAATTCATCACCGAAGGCATCAAATTTCTCGGCAAAGGCTGAAACGGGGCATCCCGCCTGCGCTGTTCCGGGGTGTTCCTGCATCCGCTTCCCTGCTCTTTCATTCTATCGGGCTGGCAACAGTCCGCGCGCCTTGGATCATCTGCAAAGTCGCGAAATCGGCGCGCAGGAGCAACCCGTTCAGCCACGCCTTTCACTGAACGAAATTTCCTGCAAAAGTTTCACCAAAGTTGGCATGCAAACCAATGCCAAACTCAGCTGTCGAAAGGAGTGCCGCGTTGGTCGCGGCAGCCGCTGTACAGTGGTCGGAAACAGGCCCTAGAACAGCGCGTTCGGGAGCCAGGTCGCGAGGAAAGGAAGGGCCCAGACAAGCACGACCCCCAAGGCCTGCAAGCCGATGAAGGGAACGACCCCTTTGTATATCTGTTCGGTCCTGATCTCGGGCGGCGCGGCGGCGCGCAGGTAGAACAGGGAAAACCCAAAGGGCGGCGTCAGGAAGCTTGTCTGCAGGTTGATGGCCAGAAGGATGCCCAGCCAGATCGGGTCATGCCCCATCAGGATCAGCGACGGCGCCACGAGCGGCAGCACGATCACCGAGATCTCCACGAAATCGAGGAAGAAGCCAAGCACGAACACAAAGACCATCACGAACAGCAAGGCGCCTGTTGCCCCGCCGGGCAGGTTTTCCAACAGATGGGCGACGCGCTCTTCTCCGCCAAGGCCGATGAAGACCAGCGAGAAGAACCCGGCGGCGAGGATGGTCGCAAAGATCATTGCGGTCATGGTCAGCGTCGAAGACAGAGCGTCGTGGATCATCCTCTGTTGCACGGCAGCGCGCAGGGCGAAGCCGACCGCCGCAAGGCCAATTACCGCCATCACGATGTAGACGCTGCCGATCATCCATTCGAGCGCGCCATTGTCGTTGCGTTGCAGCCGTACCGGATAAGCACCGGCCAGAAGCCCCAGCAAGATCAGCGCGACCGCCCCGATCAGGATTAGTCCCGGATTGATGCCGATCTTGCGCCCGGCCATAAGCAGCGCGCCGATCGCACCGACAGATGCGGCTTCGGTGGGGGTGGCGACGCCTCCGAGGATTGCCCCCAGCACCGCGAAGATCAGCAGGATCGGCGGAACAATGGCGGCCATGACCTCGTGGCGGTCAGGTTTCGCCAGCCCGATGTCGGCGGGTGGCATGTCCTGCGGACGAACTGCGCCACGTATCAGGATGTAGAGCAGGTACAGCGTGACCAGCAAAAGACCGGGAACGATCGCCGCGGCAAAGAACTGGCCGACGGACAGCGCCTCGACAGAAAACTTGCCTTGTTCGTATTGTGCCTGCTGATAGGCGTTGGACATCACATCCGCGAGGATGATCAAAAGCGTCGAGGGCGGGATGATCTGCCCCAGCGTACCTGCGGTGCACACGATGCCCGAGGCGACGGATGGGCTGTATCCCGCGCGCAGCATGGAGGGCAGGGCGATCATGCCCATCGCCACAACCGTCGCGCCGACAATTCCCGTCGAGGCCGCCAGCAGCGCGCCCACCAGAACAACCGAGATGCCAAGCCCCCCGCGCAACTGGCCGAAACTGCGCCCCATCGTGTCGAGCAGGTCTTCGGCGATCCTGCTCTTTTCCAGGATGGCGCCCATCAGGACGAAGACCGGGATCGCGATCAGCGTCGTGTTCGTGATCAGCCCGAAGGCGCGTTGCCCCAGAGCACCCAGCAAGGACACGTCCATGACGCCCAGCGTCCAGCCGAGATAGGCGAAAGCGACGGCAACGCCGGCAATGGCAAAGGACACCGGAAAGCCGGAGAGGATCGCAACCATCAGGGCGCCGAACATGATCAGGTCGAGATACTCGGTCATGCCCTGGCTCCTTCGTGGAACAGGCGCACCAGAAGCGACAGCGACTGAAGCAGGATCAGAATGCAGAAGGCTGGGATCAGGGACTTGAGCAGAAAGACCGCCTCGATCCCGCCGACCGAAATCGGGCCTTCGAGGATCTTCCACGAATTGCGAACCGAAGGCCAAGACCAGTAGAGCAGGGCCACCATGGACGGGATCAGCAGGAAGACATGCCCGAAGATATCGATGCGTCGCCGGGCGGTCTCGCTAACCTTGGCATAGAAGACATCCACGCGGACGTGCTTGTCGACCAGCAGGGTGTATCCCGCGCCCAGCATGAACAGGGTGGCGTGCATGTAGAGCACGCTCTCCTGCGCGGCGATGGAGTTGAAGCCGAATACATAACGCCCGATGACGATACAGAATTGAACCAGGACCATGATCAGCGCCAGCCAGCGGACCACATCCGCGACGATGGTGTTCATCCGGTCGATTGCATGTGCAATGCCAAGCATCATCCAGCCCCTGCGAAAGGAGGTGCGCGACGCCGGGCCGCGCACCTTTTGAGCGTCAGTAGCCGAAGACGCCAGCGCGGGCGTTCATCTGGCCATTGTCGGCATAGGACATGTAGCCACCCACCAGATCGCGGTAGGCGATGAAGCTTTCGGTGATGCGCACCACCAGTTCATCATCGTCGGCGCGGTATTCTTCCATGATCTCGCCCGCGGCCACACCCATTGCCGCGATCACGTCATCGGGCAGCTTGTGAACCTGAACGCCGTTCTCCTCGACCAGCGTCTTGAGCGACTGCGCGTGCTTGGTCATGTATTCGGTCCAGACCGGGTTGTAGAGCCCGTGGCAGGCCTGGGTCACGACTTCCTTGAGGTCGTCGGGAAGCTCTGCAAAGACCTGGGCATTCACGCCGCATTCTTCTGCCGAAGAGGGCTCTCCGACGCCGGGCCAGTAGTAGTGCGGGGCAACCTGATAGTAACCCAGTGCCGAATCCGTCCACGGCCCGATGAATTCGCCCGCGTCCAGCGCGCCGGTCTGCAGTGCCTGGAACATTGCCGGGCCGCTCATCGCCTCGGCTGCCATGCCCAGCTTGGCCGCCATTTGCGAGGCAATGCCCGTGGTGCGGAACTTCAGGCCTTTAAGGTCTTCGACCGAGGTGATCTCGTTCTTGAACCAGCCTGCCCATTGCGGGCCGGAGTTGCCGCAGAGGAAGGGCTTGATGCCAAAGCGCGCATACATCTCGTCATAAAGCGCCTGACCGCCGCCGTGATACATCCATCCAAACTGCTCATCTGCGCGCAAGCCAAAGGGTTGTGACCCGAAGAGCAGGATGCCCTTGGATTTGGAGCCCCAATAGGCCGGAACCGCGTGGTACAGCTCTGCCGTGCCTTCGGAGACCGCGTCGAACACGCCATTGCCGGGAACGATCTCGCCGGCGGCATAAAGTGTCACGTTGATCCGGCCGCCTGACAGGGTGGTGATGCGGTCAGCCAGCGTCTGCGCGGCAACGCCCGGTCCGGGCAGGTTCTTGGGCCATGCCGAAACCAGTTTCCAGTTGCGCACGTCCTGCGCAATTGCAGGGGCCGCAAGCGTGGTTGTGGCGGTGCCGAGAGCGGCTGTCGTCAGGAATTTCCGTCTATCCATCGTTGGTTCTCCTTGTGGACAAGTTCATGGTGGGTTGGGGTTGGATGCCGCTGACCGTCTTGCGCGATCATTCGGCGGGAATTGATCAGCCAAGGATGCGTGGCAGGCGCAGCCCATGTTCGCGGGCGCAGGCGATGGCGTCGTCGTAACCTGCGTCCGCATGCCGCCAGACACCGCTCGCGGGATCGTTCCACAGAACGCGCTCAAGGCGCTTGGCTGCTTCGGGTGTGCCATCGGCGCAGATCACCACGCCGGAATGCTGGCTGAACCCCATGCCGACTCCGCCGCCGTGGTGGATGCTGACCCAGGTGGCCCCCGAGGCCGTGTTCACCAGCGCATTGAGTAGCGGCCAGTCGGACACCGCGTCCGATCCATCCTTCATAGCTTCGGTTTCGCGGTTGGGCGAGGCGACCGAGCCGCTGTCGAGGTGGTCACGTCCGATCACGACGGGAGCCTTCAGCTCTCCGCTCGCCACCATCTCGTTGAACGCGAGCCCCGCCTTGTGCCGATCCCCCAGCCCGATCCAGCAGATCCGTGCGGGCAGGCCTTGGAACGCGATCCGCTCGCGTGCCATGTCAAGCCAGTTGTGCAGATGGGCGTTGTCGGGGAACAGCTCTTTCATCTTGGCGTCGGTCTTGTAGATGTCTTCGGGATCACCCGAGAGCGCACACCAGCGGAACGGCCCAACACCGCGACAAAAGAGCGGGCGGATATAGGCGGGCACGAAACCGGGGAAGGCAAAGGCATTTTCCAGCCCTTCTTCCAGCGCCACCTGTCGGATGTTGTTACCGTAATCCAGCGTCGGCACACCGGCGTTCCAGAAATCGACCATCGCCGCCACGTGGGTCTTCATCGACGCGCGCGCGGCTTTTTCAACTGCCTTGGGGTCGCTTTCGCGCTTGGCTTTCCACTCGGCCATGGTCCAGCCCTGCGGCAGGTAGCCGTTGATCGGATCATGGGCGCTGGTCTGATCGGTGACGATATCGGGGCGGATGCCGCGCTTGTAAAGCTCGGGGAACACATCGGCCGCATTGCCCAAAAGCCCGACCGATTTCGCCACTCCCGCCTTGGTCCAGCGGTCGATCATCGCCAGCGCCTCGTCGAGGCTGTCGGCCTTTTCGTCCACGTAGCGGGTGCGCAACCGGAAATCGATGCTGTCGGGGTTGCATTCGACGGCAAGGCAGCAAGCGCCAGCCATGACAGCGGCCAGCGGTTGCGCGCCGCCCATCCCGCCAAGGCCGCCGGTCAGGATCCACTTGCCGGTCAGGTCGCCGCCATAATGCTGCCGACCCGCTTCGGCAAAGGTCTCATACGTGCCCTGAACAATGCCCTGCGTGCCGATATAGATCCACGATCCCGCTGTCATCTGGCCGTACATGGCCAGGCCCTTTTTATCCAGTTCGTTGAAATGGTCCCATGTCGCCCAATGCGGCACGAGGTTAGAGTTGGCGATCAGCACGCGCGGGGCATCGGTGTGGGTCTTGACGATGGCGATGGGCTTGCCGGATTGCACCACCAGCGTCTCGTCGGCCTCCAGCTCCTTGAGGCTGGCGACGATGGTGTCGAAATCCTTCCACGTGCGTGCCGCGCGCCCGATGCCGCCATAGACCACCAGTTCATGCGGGTTCTCGGCCACATCCGGGTGCAGGTTGTTCATCAGCATCCGCATCGCGGCCTCGGTCTGCCAGCTCTTGGCGTTCAGCTCGGTGCCAGTGGGCGGAAAGACATCGCGGGTGTTCTTGCGGGGGTCGCTCATGTGGGCCTCCAGTCGGACAGGGTTTGCAGAATGGTCCTGAGATGCGCGCGCAGCCGGTCCGCACGGTCGGCGTCATAGCTCCACGGCGGGGCTTCGGATGACAGGTAGGTGGACTGTGCCAACTCCATCTGGATGGCGTGCTGCCCATCGGCAGGGCGTCCGTAGCGCCGCGTGGTCCATCCGCCCTTGAAACGCCCGTTGAGGATGCTGTCGTAGCCGTCCGCGGCCTGGCAGATTTGCAGGACAGGCGTCTCGATCTGCGGGTCGCAGGTCGTGCCCTGATTGGTGCCAATGTTGAAATCGGGCAGGGTGCCGTCAAAGAGAAACGGGATATGCGACCGGATCGAATGGCAGTCATAGAGCACCGCGAAACCGTTGACCGCCTTGACCCGCTCAAGTTCCGCCTCAAGGGCTGAATGGTAGGGCGCGTGGTAAATCAGGCGGCGGCGTTCGACTTCTGCAGCGTCGGGCTCTTGCCCCTCGGAATAGATTGGACACCCGTCAAAATCGGTCAGCGGACAAAGCCCCGTGGTGTTCTGATCGGGATAGAGGCTTTGACCCGAGGGGTCGCGGTTCACGTCGATGACATAGCGGTGCACCGTGGTGCGCACGGTTGTGCAGCCGTCGACCAACCCGGCATAGAGCCTGTGGATGTGCCAATCCGTATCCGCAATCGCGCGGCCCGTTTCGTTCAGCCGCTCAACGCAGTCGCGTGGGATGTGCGTGCCGGTATGGGGCAGGCCCAGAACCAGAGGGCTGTTACCGCGGATGATCTCTACAATGCTCAAAGGAATACCTCCAATCCTGCGGCCTGCGCGAACACGTCCTCGGTCACGCAGGTTGCGGCGCGCCCGGTGTCGGCTGCGAGATAGCGGTCCTGCTGCAGGCTGGGCACCACGGCGCGCAGGCTGGCCATCACTGCTTGCAGTCGTGCCGAAGTCTTGAGCGGCGCGCGTTGTTCGATGCCCTGGGCCGCGCGCATTGCTTCGATCTCGATGATGACCGACAGGTTCCCGGTCATGCGTGCCAGACGCCGCGCGCCATGGGCGGCCATGCTCACATGGTCCTCCTGGTTGGCCGAGGTCGGTGTGCTGTCGGTGGAGCAGGGGTTCGCCAGATGTTTGTTCTCGCTCATCAGGGCGGCGGTGGTCACTTCGGCAATCATCAGTCCCGAGTTCAAACCCGGCTCGGGCGTCAGGAAGGGCGGGAGGTCGAAGCTGAGCGTCGGGTCGACCATCAGCGCGACCCGGCGCTGCGCGATAGCCCCGATCTCGGCCACGGCCAGTGCGATCTGGTCGGCGGCAAAGGCCACGGGCTCGGCGTGGAAATTCCCACCCGACAGGATTTCACCAGTCTCGGCAATCAACAGCGGGTTTTCGGTGACCGCGTTCGCCTCCACCTCCAGCGTGCGCCCGGCAAAGCGCAACAGGTCGATGGCGGCCCCGGTGACCTGCGGCTGGCAGCGGATGCAATAAGGGTCCTGCACCCGCGTGTCGCTGTC
Source organism: Ruegeria sp. YKSD163 (assembly GCF_059612905.1). NCBI lineage: Bacteria > Pseudomonadati > Pseudomonadota > Alphaproteobacteria > Rhodobacterales > Roseobacteraceae > Ruegeria > Ruegeria sp. YKSD163. The sequence goes on along the minus strand of NZ_JBXWRM010000028.1, from coordinate 19,573 downwards.
CCGATGGCTCTCGCGGATGTCGCTGCCGTCCAGAAGTTGCGCCATCGCGGTTGCCGCGTCGATCTGGCCCTGATGCCCCCGCAGTGCGTGAATGGCCGGGTTGAGCGGGGCGGTGGACCCCATGATGTCGTCTGTCGAAAGCGCCGAGGTCACGATCGCCGCCCGCGCCGCGCGCCAGGCCTCGAACAGTCCGGCGAGTGCGCAGGCCGTGGAAAACTGCGTTCCATTGATCAATGCCAGCCCTTCCTTGGGGCCAAGCACAACCGGCACCAGCCCGGCAGCCATCAACGCAGCGCCACCGGACATTGTCCGTCCCTGATATATTGCCTCTCCCTCGCCGATCATCACCGCCGCCATATGGGCCAGCGGGGCGAGGTCGCCCGAGGCACCAACCGAGCCCTGAACCGGGATCACCGGCATCACGCCGCGCGCCAGCATCGCTTCGATCAGGGCGCCAAGTTCCCAGCGGACACCAGACGTGCCTCGGCCAAGCGATGCCAGCTTGAGCGCCATCATCAGCCGCGTTGTGGCTGGCTCCAGCGGCTCCCCAACGCCGCAGCAATGGGACAGGATGAGGTTTCGCTGAAGGGTTTCGGTGTCATCCGCCGCGATCCGCACAGAGGCAAGCTTGCCGAAGCCCGTGTTGACGCCGTAAACCGGCGCGTCGCCGCGTGCGGCGTTGACGATCAGCGCAGCCGATGCCTCGACACCGGCGCGGGCCGATGGGTCCAGCGTCACCGCATCGCAGCTCCGCCACAGGCGTTCCAGTTGCTCCAACGTGGTTGCGCCGGGGGTAAGGTTGTGCGTCACAAGAGACCCCCGAAGATGCGGCTGTGCAGCGGGTTGATCCCGATGCCATAGGGGAGTTCAGCGGGATCGCCGACGTTCCAGATGGCAAGATCGGCGCGCATGCCCGGGGCGATGATGCCGCGATCCTTCAGACCCAGCGCGCGCGCCGCGTTGCGGGTTGTCCCTGCCAAAGCCTCGGCTGGTGTGAGACGGAACAAGGTGCAGCCCATGTTCATTGCCAGCAACAGTGACCCAAGAGGAGACGAGCCGGGGTTCCAGTCGGTGCCAACGGCCATCGGCACGCCGTGATCGCGGAACGCCTGAACCGGGGGCGCTTGGGTTTCGTGGATCGTGTAGAAGGCGCCCGGCAGCAGGACGGCCACCGTGCCGGAGGCGGCCAGCGCCTTGGCGTCTGCCTCGGTGGCATATTCCACGTGGTCGGCAGAGAGCGCCTTGTATCGGGCCGCAAGCGCGGTGCCGCCCAGGAGGCTCAACTGCTCGGCGTGCAGTTTGACGCCCAAGCCCAGAGCCTGGGCCACATCGAACACCCGGGCGATTTGCATGGTGTCAAAGGCGATGCCTTCGCAGAACCCGTCCACCGCATCAACCAAGCCTTCTTTATGCGCCGCGCGCAGCGTCGGAATGCAGATCTCGTCGATATAGCTCTCTGCATCGTGGCCCTTCGGGACAGCGTGTGCGCCAAGGAAGCTGGTCACAACCCGGATCGGCCGAGCCGCGCCCAGGGCACGGGCCACGCGCAGCATCTTGAGTTCGGTGTCCAGGTCCAGCCCGTAACCTGACTTGATCTCGACCGTTGCCACGCCTTGAGCGATCAGCGCGTCGATGCGGGGCAGGGCGCTTTGCAGCAACTCCGCCTCTGAAGCTCCGCGCGTGGCTGCAACAGTGGACACGATGCCGCCCCCGGCACGGGCGATTTCTTCGTAGCTGGCCCCGGTCAGCCGCATCTCGAATTCGCGGGCGCGATTGCCGCCATGGACGACGTGCGTATGGCAGTCGATCAGGGCCGGCGTGACCAGGCGACCGGTGTGGTCGTGGCGCGGCAGTCCGCCATGTTCGGGGGAGATATCAGCGGCCGGACCCACCCAGGCAATGTGGGCGCCGTCCACCACGATGGCGGCATTTTCGACAAGACCATAGGCATTGGCCCCTTCCGCGAAGGTGGCGGCCCTTGCTCCAGAGATCACATAGCTCTGTGCCATTGGTTTCCCTTGGAATATAGCCCCCTTAAAGTTAATATGTAGCTACATAAAAATGTCAATGGAGTTGTTGGCGTGCAAATAGTTCATGCAAGCCAAGTGCTTACGCCAAACGGCTGGCAGTCTGATCTGGAGGTGGCGATCGGCGCAAACGGTCGAATCGAACAGATCGGCCCGGTCTCGCAAACGCCGACGCACCGGACTGCCCTGCTGCTTCCGGCACCGCTCAACCTGCACAGCCATGCCTTCCAGCGCGCCATGGCGGGCCTGACCGAAGCCAGGGGCCCGGACGCGCGCGACAGCTTCTGGAGCTGGCGGCGCCTGATGTACAGGTTTCTCGACCAGCTGACGCCAGACGATGTCGAAGCTATCGCCGGGCTGGTTTTCATGGAGATGCTGGAGGCGGGGTATGGTGCCGTCGCAGAATTCCATTACCTGCATCACGACGTCGGCGGCAGGCCTTATGGGATGCTTGCAGAGATGTCCGAAAGGATCGTGGCTGCTTCAGAGCAGGCCGGGATCGGCCTGACCCTGCTGCCGGTGCACTACCAATATGGCGGCTGTGATCTGCGGCCTTTGAATGGCGGCCAACAACGTTTTGGCAACGATCCCGACCGCTTCCTGCGCCTGCATGCTGACGCGGCGGGTATCATTGACCGCAGCTTTGCGGACAATGCCATTGGGATGGCCCCCCATTCCCTGCGCGCGGTCGATCCGGCAGGGTTGAATGCCATCCTGACCCAGGCCCGGTCTGGCCCGATCCATATGCACCTTGCCGAGCAGGTGGCCGAGGTCGAAGAGGTCCTGGCCCATCTTGGCGCGCCCCCGACGGAGTGGTTGCTGGGCAATCATCCGGTCGACCCGCGATGGTGCCTGATCCATTGCACACAGATGACAGAGGCCGAGACAACCGCCTTGGCGCGGACCGGGGCCGTTGCGGGGCTGTGCCCGATAACGGAGTCGAGCCTCGGTGACGGGATATTCAATGGCACGACCTATTTTGGCGCGGGGGGCACGATCGGTTTCGGATCGGATTCCAACATCCACATCTCGCTCTTCGACGAGTTGAAGACGCTGGAATATTCCCAACGCCTGCGGGACAGGTCACGGGCCGCGCTGGCGATGCCGGACCGGTCGACCGGGCGCGTGCTCTACGAGGCCGCCACGCGAGGCGGTGCACAGGCGGGCGGGCGCGACACTGGCCGGATCGCGGTGGGCGCGCTTGCGGACCTTGTCGGGCTGGACGATGACAATGAATGGCTCTGCAATCGACACGGCGATGCGACGCTCGACAGCCTGATCTTTGGGGGCCGCGGCCAGTCCTGCATCCGCGAGGTCTGGAGCGCTGGTCGGCACGTCGTGACGAACGGTCGCCATGTCAGGCGCGATGCGATAGTTGAACGATACAAGCTGACGATGACACGGTTGGAGACAGATATTTGAACGTGGAAACGCGCATTTCATGGACTGAGGTTCGTGACGAGATCCGCGCGCGGATCCTGAACAGGACTTACGCGCCGGGCGACAAGCTGCCTCGCGATGAGGACATTGCAGCGGAATTGGGCTGTGCCCGCACGACCGTTCAGCGCGCAATGCAGGATTTGTCCCTTGCCGGGCTTGTGGAGCGCAAGCGCAAGGGCGGCACCCATGTCCGGACCGACCCCGTCACCCGCGCCACATTCGACATTCCGATCACCCGGCGCGAGGTCGAGCAACGCGGTGCCAAGTACAATTACCAGCTCATCAGCCGCGAACTGGAGGAGACGCCCATTGAAATCATGGCGCGTTTTGGCATCCAGCAGCCTTCCCAGATGCTGCATGTGAAGGCGTTGCACCTTGCCGACAACCGGCCCTACATCCTTGAGGATCGCTGGATCGACACGACGTCGACGCCGGAGATCCTGAACGTAGACCTCACACGGGAAAGCGCGAACGAATGGCTTGTCCGCCATAAGCCATACAGTCGTATCGAAGTCAGTTTTTCGGCGGTGAACGCGGAAGGCGAGACTGCGAAACACCTCTCTGCCCCTGTTGGCAGCGCCCTGTTCGTCATCGAGCGGACCACATGGATCGGCCCGGCACCGATCACGACCGTGCAGGCCGTGGCTCTTCCGGGGTATCAGCTTTCGGCCCGGAACTGAGCGGGTCGAGTGTGCGGCGGTCAGCCCGTTGCCCCGGAAAGGGGCTTGAATTTCTGTTTGCGCTCTCTTGGGCAAAGGTCGTCTTGCAGGTTTTAGGCGATGCAAGAACGGCCACACCGGGTTGACGCTCCAATACGTCGGTGATGGACTGTCCTTGACTGCGCTCGAACAAACTGTTTCGCGTCTCCATCAGTTGGAAGATTGACGCTCAATCTCCCCAAACACCGCCGAACGCCTGTCGCTGTACGGTTCGGGGTAGCGACAGGTCCCTCTTGTGCGCATGGTGTGCACTGCGGGTCCGTTCGGAATATGAGCCGCTTCGAGGAGATCGCCAAATGCCCCTGAACGCAGCCTTTCTCACTCCCCGTCTGGCTTGTCGCGCACCGCGAACTGCAAACAAGTCGCCGGATAAAGCTGGTGTTTGACAGACTGGCCAGCGCCCCGTCAGTCCGCTGAACACGAAGGGGCAACAGGATGGGTCTGCCATTCGACGATCCTAACGTATTGCGCGCGTTTTCCGCTTTCCCAAGCGCGGCTCGGGAGGGCCTGCTGCATCTGCGCAGACTCATCCTTGAAGTGGCCGCGCGCAGCGAGGGCGTCGGGCATCTTGAACAAATGCTCAAATGGGGTCAGCTCACCTATCTGACGTCAGAGACGAAATCAGGCACGACGATACGGTTCGGCTGTCCCAATGAGGGCGGCTTCGCAGTAGGTGTGCATTGTAAGACCAGAATTGTCGCTGACTTTCAGACAATTCTCCAAAAGCCTTTGCGCATGAAGGCAACCGAGCCATACAATTTTGCATCAGCGGACAATCTGCCAGCAGATAAGCTCGATCTCTTTATCAGAAGTGCACTTAACTATCGTCGCAGGCAGGGTCGTGTCAGGTTTGTAAACGGCCACTGGCACTGATAAGTCTAAGGACCTGTTTGTCCACATTCTGTGAGTTCACGCGCGGCGTAGCGAATGGCGGCAAACGTGCGCGAACGGATTGGAACCAATCCCCTAACGACGAACGGAGAGGGGTAGAGCCGAGCTACCACATCGCGATTAAGGCGCAACATTTGTTGTAACTTGATCGAAAACGGGCTCGGACGAGCAATAAACGGGCCTGAAACATGCTCTGGCGGGACTGCCCAAGCTGCGATAAACGTCTGCAATGAAAAGTAAGTCGCACAATATCGTATCTTGGCGTATGTCTTGCGCACCTATGATGGATGGTGGCGATTTCGGCGGTATTTCAATGGCTTGGGCGATAGCTTGTGCAGCACATGTTCATGTTTAGATCGCATGATTTCGTGCTGCGTCGTGTCCTAGGCGAATGTGGTGGCAAAGGGCGTTGATCGCGTTCATATGGGGTTGCCTCTAGAAGGCTTTCAGCAGAGCCGATAGAAAAAAGTCGGTGAAATTAGGCGACGCGTTTTCAAACAGTTTTGCATCCGACGGCGCAAGTTGGCCTACTCGATGGGCGAGAGCAAGGCTGGCGTCTTAGCTTGAACTGGATAGCCTCGGGAATTCGACCGGGAGCTGATCTGAGCCCGGTCCTCCCGAACATCTGTTCAGTGCTCGGGAGGTTCTCTGATTGATTAGATTCCTGCGACGACGCTTTGAAACTTCACGGCTTTCGGAACTACCTTTTCGACAGCCAGATCAACACCGCCATATTCGTTGGTGAAGCTGCCATCGTGGTGGCGTGCGTAGACATATTCGTCACCGAGATCGGCATGCTTTGCGGCGGCATAGTTATCCATCGTGTGCTCTACGAGTGCACGTGCCTGCTCGTTTACATCCCAGCGGTTGGCATCAGTCAAGCCGTAGACCTCACCGGTCTTGCGGATAAACTGACCCAGGTCATGTGCGCTGGTCGTACCTGCAGCTGCGTCCGGGTTAAAACCGGATTCCACATAGGCGATTGCGAGCACCATCGCTTCCTGTTCGGTGGTCATGCCCGCCAGTTTTGCCTCTGCTCGAATTGCCTCGATGCTTGCGCGCTGGGTGGCGTTGGTTGCGTCACCCCAGATGCGGGAGTTCCCGCGCATCTGGCCATTTTTCACAATCAGAGCGTTGTATGTTGATTTGCACCCGGGAAGTGACCCGGCTAGGGGCGTAATTTTCATTGAGAACTGACCCATGTGACACCTTCCCCTTGGCTGCTGGCAGCAGGGGACATTGGAGTGATCGGCATGGCATTTTTGAGTATTATTCGGCGTTGGGCATTGCGTGAGCATCTGTCTATTCGGGAGATCGCGCGGCGGACGAAGTTGTCGCGCAACACCATCAGGAAGTATTTGCGGTCTGGGGCGGTTGAGCCTGAGTTCAAGGTTGCCGAGCGACCGAGCAAGCTTGATCCCTTCGCGGCAAAACTGTCGGGTTGGCTGAAGACCGAGGCCGGGAAGTCACGCAAGCAGCGGCGCACCTCGAAGCAGTTGCACGATGACTTGGTGAAGCTTGGTTACGCTTCTGCACAGGCTTCGACCATTACCAGACAGGAATGGGCGATTGGTCCCTGAGCCAATTTCGATGTGCCCTTGTCGAGGGTGAGCATGTTGGGGTTGCCCCGGCGGCAGAGGTCACCCTCGGGGTCGAGCCAGGCGCCAGTGGCGATCTGGATCACGCCGGGGCGGATGGCGTCGCTCAGCCTCAATTCAGCCAGACAGGCTCCGCGTGTGTTGTGCAGGCGTACGATCTGGCCGCCCGTCAGTTTGCGTTCGGCGGCATCAGCCGGATGCATCATGACCGGTTCGACGCCTTTGGGACGATCGGCACGACTGACCGGGCCGTGGTCCAGCTGGCTGTGCAGCTTATTGCGCGGCTGGTTCGAGATCATGTGCAGCTGGCCCGGGTCAGCGCGGCCCAGCCATTCGGCAGGCTCCATCCAGGCCGGGTGGCCGGGGCAATCCTCATAGCCGAAGCCCGCGATAGTTTCGGAATAGATCTCGATCTTGCCCGAAGGCGTCGCCAAAGGATTGGCTGTCGGGTCGGTGCGGAAGGCCTCCAGCATGATCGTCGGTGCAGCGGGGGCGGGAACCCGGATCCAGCCGTCCCGCTGCAACCTGTCCCAGTGGGGCAGTTCCACACCCTGTTCCGCCGCCTGCTGGCGCGAGACATCCCAGAGCCAGCGCTGCCATTCCCCGGCGCTTTTGCCTTCGGTAAACATGTCTTCCACCCCCATCTCGGCAGCGACCCCGCGAAAGATGCCGTGGTCGTCCCGTGCTTGTCCGACGGGTAAGATGGCTTGATCCATCACCACCTGATAGGGGTCCTTGGGTGTCAACGCGATATCGCTACGCTCAAGCGGTGTCGTACAGGGCAGCACGATATCGGCGTGTTGTGCCAGGGCATTCCAGCACCATTCGTTGGCGATGATCGTCTCGGGTCGGGCCCAGGCACGGCGCATCCTGTTCAGGTCCTGATGGTGGTGAAACGGGTTGCCACCCGCCCACCAGACCAGTCGGATGTCGGGGTATTCGTAGGTCTTGCCGTCATACTCGAACCGCCCACCTGGATTTTCCAGCATCTCGGTGACACGTGCCACGGGAATGAAATCCGGGACCGGGTTCCGGCCCTGTGGAAAGGACGCATAGTTGATCTGGCGCCGGTTCAGCCCGGTATTGTTCATCGCCGAATAGCCGAAGCCGATACCGGTACCTGGCAGGCCGATTTGCCCCAGCATCGCGGCCAGCGCAATCGTCGCCCAAAAGGGTTGTTCGCCGTGATCCTGCCGTGTCAGCGCCCAGGCCGTCGAGATCATCGTGCGGCTGGCGGCCATGTTACGGGCCAGCTTTGCAATGGTTCTGGCCGGTATCCCGCAGATCTCTGCCGCCCATTCTGGCGTTTTGGCCTGCCCGTCCGTTTCGCCCCTCAGATACGCCGCGAAGCGATCAAATCCCACGCAATAACGGTCGAGGAAGTCGGGATCGTGCAAAGCCTCGCTCAGCAAGACATGGGCCAGCGCCAGCATCAGCGCCACATCGGTGCTGGGCTGGATGGCCAGCCAGTCCGCCCCGACGCGATCGAGAATATCCGAGCGCAGGGGCGAGATGTTCACGAACCTGACGCCAGCCTCATGGGCGGCCAGAAGCCCGCCCCGCTGCACATGCGCGCCGGTGCCGCCCTGGCTGATCTGGCCGTTCTTCAGGGGCACGCCGCCAAAGGCCACGAAGAGCTCGCAATCCGACGCGATGCTTTCCCAGCTTGTGGTCGTGTCGATATAGGCCCGGAAGTCGCCGAGGATATGGGGCACAACGACCTCGGCGGCGGCGAAGGAGTAAGTGTTCTTCGATCCGGTAAATCCGCCGATGCAGTTCAGGAACCGCTTAAGCTGGCTTTGCGCATGGTGAAACCGTCCGGCGCTGGCCCAGCCATAGGACCCGGCATAGATCGCCCGGTTCCCATGGGTCTTTCGGACACGGTCCAGTTCGCCCGCGACAATCCGGTTGGCCTCGTCCCAGGTAATCTCGACGAAATCGTCGGCCCCGCGCCGGTCGCCCGCCGCACCCGGGCCACCCTCCAGCCAGCCCTTGCGCACCATTGGTGCGGTGATCCGGGTTGGCCCGTCCAGCACATCGACGATGCCCGGACCAATCGCCGAAGGATCGGGGTCTTCCTCGAACCCGCGCAGTGCTGTGACCTTGCCGTCCTTCACCTCGACCCGGTGTGTGCCCCAGTGGGTGCTGGTAAGAAGCTCACGGGTTTGTTCGGACATGATCGATCCTTTCCGCGTTGATTGCGCCAGTCATCCGGCAACCTCGGTCCCTGCAACATTCTGCATCAACAACCACAGGGCAAGGCCAAGCATGACCAATCCCGCACACAGCCGGAACGCGCGATACGATGCCGGGCGGCTCAGATGCGGGCGCATCTGATGCGCCAGAAGGATGTAAAGCGCATGCGACATAACCGAGATGCTCAGGCATGTGGCAACGATCAGGAAAACCTGAAGCGGCATTGGCCGATCCGGGTCGGTATAGAGCGGGAAGATGGCGACGAAGAACAGCGCTGCCTTCGGGTTCAGGGCCGAGACGCCAGCCGCTTCGGCAAAGAGGTGAAACCTGGTGCGACGTGATGCCAGGGTAGACGCCGCGCAGACATGTGAAGAAGTCAGGATCATTTGCGCGCCAAGAAACAGCAGGAAACCGACGCCCACCCATTGAAACAGCGCCCAGGCACCCGGCGAGGCGATCAGCATCGTGAGCAAGCCAATGCCAGTCGCGGCCCCCAGAACCATCAGGCCCGCAGCATTGCCCATGACACTGAAGATGGCGCTTCGGTGTCCCAGCTCCACCGCCCGGCGAAGCGTGTTTAGGTTCCCCGGCCCCGGCGTGACGATGGCGACGCCTGCGACCAGAACGAGGGATATCCATGCCTCCCATGTCATCGGGTGCGGTGAGGCCGATAGGGCGTCACAAGACGGCACCCGGGTTCAGGATGCCATTGGGGTCGAGCGCCTGTTTGATGTGCCGTATCATCGTCAGCTTGACCGGGTCGCCATGGCGTTTCAGGGCATCGACCTTGGCCCGTCCGATACCGTGTTCGGCACTGATCGAGCCGTCGCAGTCAAGGGTTGCGGTGTCGATGATATCGGCGATCCGGGCGGCGGCGTCGGGACGGTGTTCGAGAAACACCTGCCGCGCGTTCTCGGGTGCAAAAACATTCACATGGATGTTGCCATCGCCAATATGGCCGTAGAAATTGGCGCGCAGGCTGGAAGCCCATTCGGCGAGATCCTGCGCGGTCCGGTCAATAAAATCCCCGATCCGACCAAGCGGCACCGAGGTATCTGAACTGTATAGCACCCCCTCCAGCTTGTTGTACTCGAACGCATTCTCGCGAAGTGCCCAAAGACTTGCCGCCTGCGCGCCGGATGTAGCGACCACGGCATCCGTGACCAGACCGGCCTCGAATGCCTGCGCAAGCGCGGCTTCCAGCCAGTCACTCAGGGCGCGGGGCCCCGCGATATCAGCGACCACATACCAGTCGTGCCGGTTCCTGAACGGGTCGCGCAGGGCGGGAAAGTGCTTCAGCGCCAGCGACAGGCCAAGCGCCGACATCAGTTCGAAAGCCGTGACAACCTCGCCCAACTGGTCGCGCAGGGTATTGAGCAAGTCGAGAGCGGCCCCGGGCGACTGGACGGCACACAACAGCGTGTCCCGGCTCTGCGTTGCGGGCGACAGCTTCAGCGTGGCGGCGGTGATGATGCCAAGCGTGCCCTCGGACCCGATCAACAGGTGGCGCAGGTCATAGCCTGTGTTGTCCTTGCGCAACGGGGCAAGGCTGCTAAGCACCGAGCCATCGGCCATCACCGCTTCGATCCCCAAGCAAAGGTCGCGAGCATTGCCATAGCGCAGGGTCCGCACCCCGCCCGCGTTGCTGGCCAGATTGCCGCCGATGGTGCAGCTTCCCTCGGAAGCGAGCGACAGACCGAACACGCGCCCGATCCCGTCTGCGGCGGCGTGGACATCGCACAGCTTTACCCCGGCCTCGACCGTGATCGCACTGTCAGCGGCGCTGACAGACCGGATCCGGGACATCCGTTCCAGTGACAGGACCACATGTCTGCTACAAGGATCGAGATGCCCGATCGCTCCACCTGTCCCGCCACCGAAGGGGATGATGCCGGTTCCGGTGTCGTTGCAGATCTTCAGGATGTGCGACACCTTATCTGCCGAATCCGGTCGCAGGATCAGCTCCGCCGCACCGGTGACACGCCCGCGCGGGTCTTCGTTGTATCGGGCGGTGTCGGGTCCCTCCAACCAGCCCTTGGGCCCACTGATCGTCTTCAACTTTTCCGCAATGTCGGGGGCCAGCATGGGGCGGGTTACTCCGAAGCCCAGACGGAATACCCGTTCGGACTGGCGATGATAGGGGAATGATAGGTGCCGTCGTCGTCGGGCATGCCGAACCGCAGCACGATCTCTCGCATACGCGGGGCGACGCCGCGCGCGACCCAGTATGCTCCAACATCAAAGGTCAATTCGTACTCGGCGTCGCGGTCAATGCGCGAGACCACTTCTTTCAACCGCCCCCCTGCGTCGGTCATGGTGTCAATCAGCGTCTCACAGGTCCCCAGATTGATCAAACGCACCGCGACACCGGCCGCATGGGTTCCGTCAACAGCATTCAAGATATGCGAGGAAACGGTCGCCATCACTCGATCGAGGCCTTGTCGCGTTTGTCCGAGGTCGCGGCGACGATTGGGCTGATCACACCGCGACACTTGACGTTGATGCAGGCCGTCTTGCCGGACGCGATGGCGCGTTCCAGGGCACCGGGCAGGTCCGCGCGACGCGTGACCAGTTCGCCGTGGCCGCCGAGACCCTCGAACATGCTGTGAAACGGGATGTCGCGGAAATCGGTCGCATAGTGCTGCCGATTTGAAAACAGTCGTTCCTGCTGCTGGCTGATACAGTCCAGCCCGCCATTGTTATCGACCACCACGACGATGGGAATGTTCTCCTGAAAGCAGGTTTCGATCGACAGCCCGCCTGATAGAAACGCGCCGTCGCCGGTCACCAGAACGGTTGTCTTGTCACGGTTGAGGTTCTTTGCGGCCAACGCAAAGGACACGCCGACACCCAGAAGCGAATAATTGCCCGGATGCAGGATGCCGCCCAGTACCCGGCCTCGCGCGGCGGCGATATTGGTGGCGATCTCGTTCCAGAAATGGGTGTTACCGCCGTCGAAGACCAGCCAGTCGCCGTCCTTCATCGCCTCTTGTACATCCAGCGCCAGTTGCAAGGGGTGCATCTTGCGGCCATCGGCCTCGTCCGTCGCCGTCTCGGCGGCGATGTGATCGGACCATTCCCGCACCCAGTCCTTGCGCCGCTGTTTTTGCAGATCAAGCCATGGCTGCCAGGTCTTATTCAGCCCCGCAAGCGCGGTCAGGAAGGCACCGGGATCAGAAAGCAAGGGCACATCCGCGCCGATGTTGTAATCCAGCTCTTCGTGGCTGCCGTTCACACAGATCAACTTGGTCTCGGGTTGGATGAACGGCGGATTCCCAAAGTTCATCTGGTTGTCGAGCCGACAGCCGACCATCACCACCACATCCGCCTCGTGGATCGCGGGTTTGGACGGGTGGTATTGGTGGAAATCCGCCAGCCCCATATAGGCATCGCACTTCTCGCCCAACATCTTTGTGTGATAGGGCACGTTGAAAATTGGTATGCGCAGCGTCTCACCCGCCCGCGCCAGAGCCTCCTCACCCCCCGACCACCAGGTGCCGTGACCGCCGATGATCACCGGCCGTTCGGCATTGCGGATTAGGCCCAGAACCACATCAAGTTGCGCCGGATCCGGCCAGGCGCGGGGCACGGGCTTGTCGCTGCGATCAAAGGGGCGCTCGTTTCGGCCTGCGTCCTCCTCAAACGAGGAGAACATGATATCGACCGGCAACGAAAGATGGACCGGACCGGGATAACCCGTGGTCGCTGCCTGCCAGGCGCGATCGACGAATTCGCTGATCCGCGAGCCATCGGTGATCTGGACCGAATACTTGGTCAGAGGCGCTGCGATAGCCACATCGTCGATTTCCTTGAACCCGCCCGCGCCCTGTCGCTTGAGCGTCGAGGATCCGGTGATGAAAATCACCGGCGTGCGCTCGCCCCAGGCTTCAAGCATGGCGGGCACCGCATTGGCAAAGCCTTCCGGCCCCACCAGACAAACGCTCGGCTTGCGTGTGATCCGGCTATGCCCGTCCGCCAGATGCCCCGCCACCTGTTCGTGCGGGCAGTTGATGATCGGCATCTGGCATTCCATGAACCCCTCAAGCGCGGGATTGCAGAACCCGCCCGCAAGCGTAAAGGCATGTTCCACGCCCTTTTCCTTCAATGCACGGGCAAGAAGCGCTCCGCCGCGAATCCTGGTGTGTGCGTTCATGGCAAAACTCCGTTTCTATGGGTTTCTGGGGCCGGAAGACGGGTCCGGCGTGTTTTTAAGAGAGGTCGCGATGCGTGTTCTTCTTTGGTGTTCGCTCCAGACGATCCGAAGCACGGCGACGATGGTCAGCAGGCAGAACGCCAGCGCAATCGGGCGTGTCATCAACAGCCCCAACGGATCACCTTGCGCAACCAGCAGGAATGAACGGAAGGACACTTCGAATTCGGGGGCAAGCACAAAGCCGATCAGGAACGCGACAAAGGAATAGTCGAATTTCTTCATCAGGTAACCGATGACCGCAAAGATGATCATGATGTAGAGGCTGACAATACTGTTGGTGGAGGCGAAAACGCCCGTCATGCAGGTCAGGCCGATGATCGAATAGCTGACATATTCGGGCGCTTTCACGATATGCGCATAAAGCCCGCTGCCCATGAGCCCAATCGCAAGATTGAAGAAATTCGCGACGAAAAGGATCGTGAAAATGCCGTATATCAGCGCCGGTTCGGTCTTGAACACATGCGGGCCCGGCTCGATCCCGTGAACCAGAAATGTGCCGATCAGCAACGCGGTGGTCACGTTGCCGGGGATGCCCAGCGTCAGAAGCGGCACGAAACTGCCGCCGACCACGGCGGAATTCGCCGCCTCGGGCGCGGCGACGCCATCCAGTGTTCCCTTGCCGAATTTCTCTGGGGTTTTCGAGTATTTCTGTGCAGTGCCATAGCCGATAAAGGCCGCCAGTGACGCGCCGATGCCCGGAAGCGCGCCAATGGCCGAACCGATCAGGCTGGAACGCAGCACGGTCTTCCAGTGGCGGGCAAACTCGGGCAGCGACAAATGCGGGCCGCTGGTGGCGCTGATCGGGTTGCTTTCAGTGTCCGAGGAAACCTCTTTGCGGCGCAGAAATGCGCGTTCGGCTGCAACCATGACCTCGGCCAGCCCCAGCATACCGATGGCGATGGGGATCAGCGGCAGTCCGTCCAGCAATTCAACGATCCCGAAAGTCATGCGCGGTGAGGCCGACATCGGGTCAAGGCCCACCATCGCGCAAAGCACGCCAAAAGCGCAGGCGATCAGCCCTCGCGCCAGGGATTTGCCGGTCAGGCCCGCCACGAAGGTAAAGGCAAAGAGCACCACGAAGGTCAGTTCGGCCGGTCCGAATTTCAACGCGATTTTCGAAAACGGGCTGGCCACCGCGTAAAGCAACAGGTCGGCAAGCATCGCCCCGCAGACAGAAGCAAAGAGCGCCATTTGAAGCGCTTGTTTCGCCCGTCCGGATTTTGACAGAGGGTAACCGTCAAAGGCGGTGGCCGTGGCCTCGGGAGATCCGGGCACGTTCAGCAGGATCGCCGATATTGACCCGCCAAAAGTGCCTCCCTTGTAGATGCCGATCAGGAAGGCCACGGCCGTCAACGGGTCCATTCCGAAGGTGATCGGTGCCAGAAGCGCAATCGCCATGGCGGCGGTCAGCCCCGGCACGGCGCCCATGAAGATGCCGATCGAGACTCCGGCGGCGATCGCCAGAAGCGGCCCAAGCGCGAATGCGTTCTGGATACCTGCAAGCAGCGCGTCCATAGTCAATCACTCCAGAGGTCGGCGGACGGCCAGAGTTGCAGGTGAACGCCCAGACCGAACCGCAAGCCCACGACGAGGATTGCCACCGCAACAGCCGACACTGCCAGAACAACCAGCGGGCGACGCCCGCCTGTTCCCACCATCAGGGCCGACACCAGAAGAAGCGCGACAGGCACATATCCGACCGGGCGCAGCAGGACGGCGAACACCCCGGCCAGCAGCGTTACCAGCAGCATGCCGAAGAGCGCCGCGCGCCCGATGGCAACATCTTTGGCATGGGGTATCCGGCTACGCCTTGCGGCCAGCAGGCTCTGCACTACTTCCAGCGCCGAAAGCCCAAGGATAATGGCAAGAGCCAGGGCAGGAAGCAGAGTTCCATTTGACCCAAAGAGTCGATTGTCTCCGCGCACATGGTCAGGAAGCGACCACAATGCAAATCCAGACAAGACGGCAATCACGATCGACGCAATGTTTCGGTTGGTCAACGGCACCGGCTCAACTCCTGCCCTGGCGATCCCGATCAGCTGCCGGAGTCGCTCATCACAGCTTCCATCGCAGCACTGATCGCATCGATTGAGGCAGCCGTCTCGGCCCCGTTCAGCGGCGTGATACCCACAAAACGGCCCTGCACAAGTTCCTGGAACTCGCCCGAGTTCGCCGCGTCAAGCAGAGCCTGTTCCAGTTTAGCGCGCACATCTTCGGGCAGTCCCTTGGGTGCGGCGATTACCGAGTTATAGCTGACCGCCGGATAGCCAAGGCTGGACATGGTCGGCGCATCCGGTGTCGCGTTCAGCGGCTCGGAGCCGGAGGCCGCAAGCACGATCATCTCACCCGATTTCACATATTGCACATGAGGGCCACCACTCAGCCCGAAATCAACGTGACCGCCCAGGATCGACTGCATCATGTTGGCGCCGCCCTTGATCGGCAGCGGAATGATCGTAACACCCGTCGCCTTGGCAATCGCGTCAATCTGCAACCGGTCGGCAGGGCCGAGCGAGCCGAACTTCAGCGGGATGCCGGTTTCCTTGGCATGTTCAAGCATCGAGGTCAGGTCGGTCCAGGGCTTGTCGGCAAGCGATACGAATGAGGTTTCGAACCGCGCCATGGTCAGGAGATAGTCGAAATCGTCCTTTGTATAGGCGACCTCGCCCTGAAGGGGGTTGAAGCCGAAGGTCAGGCTGGTGCCCACCACCAACGTATAACCGTCGGCAGGCTTCTCCTTGACGGCGGTTGCCGCAATGCTGCTGCCGGCACCGCCCATGTAGGTGTGCACGATCGTCTGTCCCAACTCTTCCGTAAGGGGTTCGGACAGTTTGCGCGCCATGGCATCCGAAAACCCACCGGGATTGAAGCCGATGATCATCTCGATCGGTTTTGTTGGATATTCATCGGCGGCAGCGACTTGGACTCCGGCCGTTACGAACAGGCCAGCGACCAGCGCAGCGCCTAGCAGCTTCTTGATTGGTCTCATTGGGTCCTCCCATTTGATACGCGCAGGTCTGCGGCCTGCGTTCTGAACAAAATCCTACCGTTTTCACAGGGCGAAACTAATTGTTTCACGGCATATACCCGATAGCAATTGACTATGACTCAAGCGCGGCATTGCGCGAAACCGGGTGGAATTTCTTGAAAAGTCGTGATTTTCGGGGCTAAGTTTATCCAGAAGGCATAGGAAACATACAACCAATCACAATGCAGCATTGCCAGAGGGAGGCGAAGATGAAGCTGACCCAACTTCAGTATTTCTGCGGCGTCGTTGAGCACGGAGGCTTCATTTCGGCGGCCAGGGAACTTAGTGTTGCCCAGCCCGCGCTGAGCCGCCAAATCTCGGATCTTGAGAAGGAACTGGAGTGCCAACTGCTTGAGCGTGGTCCTGCAGGGACGAAGGTGACAGCATCGGGCCAGCGGTTCTATTCCCGCGCCAAGAACGTTCTCGAACAGGTAAACCTTGCCAGGGCAGACGCCAAATCCAGCACGGACATGCTGACCGGTCAGATCACCATGGC
This sequence comes from Ruegeria sp. YKSD163, assembly GCF_059612905.1. Taxonomy (NCBI): domain Bacteria; kingdom Pseudomonadati; phylum Pseudomonadota; class Alphaproteobacteria; order Rhodobacterales; family Roseobacteraceae; genus Ruegeria; species Ruegeria sp. YKSD163. The sequence goes on along the minus strand of NZ_JBXWRM010000028.1, from coordinate 2,965 downwards.
ACTGCCCGTGGGCATGGCGTCGCATCTCGCCGCGCCCATCGTGAAGAATGTCAGTGATGCCTATCCCGGCATCTCTGTCAGGATCGAGGACGGTCTGGGCTATGAAACCGGTCAGACCATCGACGCGGGCAAGGTCGATTTCGGGCTGCTGGCCAATGTCGGCAACCTTCAGAACGTTTCCATCGAACCGGTGTTCGAGGAATATCTCTTTCTGTTCAGCAAGCGGTCGGGAGAGCCGGACACATCGGACATCGATCTGATAGAGTTGCAAAATCTGCCGCTGATCATGCCAAACCGTAAGGTCAACGTGCGCCGGGCGCTCGAAAACAGCATGATGAAGATCGGCGGGCAACTGACCGTGGCCTATGAACAGCAGTCGCTTCTGACCATCCGCAGCATGGTGAAGGCGGGCATCGGGTCCACCGTGTTGAATTGGCCATCCATGGCGGATCTGTGGTTCTCGGGCGATCTGGATGCACGGCGGATCGTCAATCCGGGCTTGTCGCGTACCGTCTGTCTGGCGGTACCGATCAACCGCCCGCTGTCCTCCGCAGCGACCGCAGCATATGACATCGTGCGTCAGACATTGATCGCCGAAGTGAAAGAAGGCAACTGGCGCGGCGGTGTGATGCTGAAGGACATCAACTGAGCCGCGCGGCGCGAAAGGCAATCGCAAATCCACATTATGGGAATAGCCAATAGGGATTTGTTGGTACTGACAGTCTGCGGGTAGGGAACTGGGTATCGGATCACGATGCAGGTAAAGCATGCCAGACCTTACTCTCCCCACTACACCCTGGATGGACGAAGAGCTTTTGATGCTTTCGGACGCCTGTGCACAGTTTTACGAACGGGAATGTTTGCCGCATTACGAGGAGTGGGAAGCGCAGGGATCTTTTCCGCGTGACTTGTGGCTGAAGGCGGGTGAAATGGGCTTGCTGGGTGCGGAGGTGCCCGAAGACTATGGCGGCTTGGGCGGCAGCTTCGCGCATGATGCGGTCATTGCTTATCAAGGCAATCTGGCCGGGATTGATGGCTGGGGCGGCGGTCTGCACAACTCGATCGTGATCCCGTATCTCATTCACTACGGTTCCGAAGATCAGAAAAAGCGTCTTCTCCCGCGCATGATCTCGGGCGATCTGATCGGCGCCATCGCGATGACCGAACCCGGCGCCGGATCAGATTTGCAGAACATCAAGACGACCGCTGTCAAGGATGGCAATCATTACAGGATTTCCGGCTCGAAGACCTTCATCACCAATGGCGCGCTGGCGAACATGATCATTGTCGCGGCCAAGACCGAGCCAAAGGCGGGCGGGCGTGGCATTTCCCTGTTTCTGGTGGAAACCGATGGGCTTGAGGGTTTCCGGCGGGGACGCAATCTCGACAAGCTGGGGATGAAATCGAACGACACGTCAGAGCTCTTCTTTGACGATATGCGCGTTCCTGCTTCGGCCCTGTTGGGAGCAGAAGAAGGGCAGGGTTTTGTACAAATGATGCAGCAATTGCCGCAGGAGCGGCTGCTGATCGGCGTCTATGCTGTGGCGCGGATCGAGCGCGCCCTGCGCGTCACCCTGGACTACGTCGCCGAGCGGTCAGCTTTTGGGAAAAAACTCGCTGACTTTCAGAACACCCAGTTCGTGCTGGCCGAGTGCGCAACCGAGGCGACAATTGCCAAGACGTTCCTTGATGCCTGTATTGCGGAACATCTTGAAGGCAATCTGACCACCGAAAAGGCCTCGATGGCGAAATACTGGCTGACCGATCTGCAGGCAAAGATCATCGACCGCTGTCTGCAGCTTTTCGGCGGCTATGGGGTGATGTCTGAATACCCGATGGAGCGGATGTACCGCGACAACCGGATTGAACGGATTTACGCCGGCACCAACGAGATCATGAAACTGGTGATCGCGCGCGGATTGCTGAGGGAATGAGCATGAAAATTCGCAGCGATATTGTGCTTTGTGAAACATCAAACAAGGTTGCGCGCTTGACGCTCAACCGTCCGGCTGCGCGCAATAGCCTGTCCCTTGCCATGCTGGAGCAACTGCATAATGCAATACACGCGCTTGGCTCTGATAACAGCATCCACGTCATCATTATCGCGGGCAATGGGCCTGCCTTTTGTGCCGGCCATGACTTGAAGGAAATGACGGCGGCCCGCAGCAGACCGGACAAGGGAAAAGAATTTTTCCAGCAAACAATGTCGGCCTGTTCGCGTCTGATGCAATCGATTGTGACCTGCCCCAAGCCTGTGATTGCGCAGGTTCATGGCATAGCCACCGCCGCCGGGTGTCAGCTTGTGGCAAGCTGCGATCTGGCCGTAGCGGCAAGTGATGCGCGTTTCGGTACCCCCGGCGTCAATATTGGCCTTTTCTGTTCCACCCCGATGGTCGCTCTCAGCCGCAATGTGTCGCGCAAGCGTAAGATGGAAATGCTTTTGATCGGTGTTATGTTGTCAGCTGACGAGGCCGCCGGGTTTGGTTTGTTGAACAAAATCACCACGCCTCAGAATTTGACAACCGAAACAGAGGCGTTGGCAAACAAGATCGCTTCGAAAGCGCCGGCCACCCTGAGGATCGGGAAAGAGGCCTTTTACAAACAGGCCGAGATGACGCTGCAACACGCCTATGATTACGCATCGCAGGTCATGGTCGCCAATATGATGAAACCGGATGCCGAGGAAGGCATCGGGGCTTTCATCGAAAAACGCCTGCCGAATTGGCAGGCACTGGGAGGATAATCAATGGAGTGTTGCGGGCCGGGCTATGCGTCCCCTCAGGCGGCGATTGAAGCGCCGCGTGAGAAGTTGCTTTATACGATTGCGATTTACACTGGCACGGGCATTCAAAAGCCGGATTACCTTGCGACGGTGGATGTAGACCCCGACAGCCCGACCTATTCCCAGGTGATCCACCGGTTGGAAATGCCGGGGATTGGCGACGAGCTGCATCACATGGGCTGG
>NZ_JBXWRM010000027.1:0-41939 GCF_059612905.1 Ruegeria sp. YKSD163 | reverse complement strand
AAGTGGATCGACGGGAATAGGTGAGGACGGCACCGGCTGGCTCCGGCCTTCCGGAGCTTCTGCCATACCGCGGCTTGGCAAACCGAGCGTAGTTGCCAACCTACAGGTTGGCAGGGGCACTTTGGGACATCAGCCTCGGTCAAGCTCCTGTCCGAAGGACCAAGGTCTGGTCGCGGCGGCACGCCGGGAGGTACACCGCTGCGACCTTCGGCAACCACCGCAAGTCGTTGCCTTCTCTCGACCCAGAGTCTTCAGATCTCCCTCCACTTGGGGCTAGTCCCTCAATTCTTTGGAAATGGTGATATTGGAGTGTCCATAGCGCTGGAAAAGCATCCTCATCAAAGAAATCTGTAGATATCTCTTTGAAAATATGTCAATTTGGGCATCATGGACGCCGCAAGGTCACAGAATCTGAAGAAACTGCTCGATGCAGTGCCCGCCGGGTATCTGGTCGATGCCGCGTGGCTGGTCTCCCAAGGCATCGCCTATGAGAGCTTCCGTGACTATGTGAAGCGCGGCTGGCTCGACCGCATCACCCGAGGCGTATTCCGCCGCCCACTCCCCAGCACCGCAGCCACCCCGACATCGAACAGCATCGACTGGAAGACCTGCATCCTCTCCACGCAGCATATTATGGGCCACGACCTGCATGTGGGCGGCACCACGGCGCTCGGCGAACAGGGGCATGCCCACTATCTGCGCCTCGGCGAAAGCGGTCCGGTCTGGGTCTATGGGGAAAGTATCCCCAACTGGCTGGCGAAACTGCCGATGGATGCCACGATCAGAACCCGCCCCCGATCCTTGTTTACCGATCCGAAACTGGGCTTGATTGATGGCAAAACGACCGGCCAGCCATGGGACTGGGGTCTGACGATGTCGACGCCGGAGCGCGCGATCCTTGAGGCCATGGACGAGTTGCCCGACCATGAGAGTTTCCACACGCTCGATATGGTCTTCGAGAGCCTGACGACCCTTCGCCCGAAACTGCTTGCCGACCTCCTCCAGGCGTGCCGCAAGATCAAGGTCAAGCGCCTGTTCTTCGTCTTTGCCGACCGCCACGACCATCCCTGGCGCAAAAGGATCGACCCGCAGGCCTTCGACCTCGGCAGCGGCGACCGAGCCTTGGTCCGAGGCGGCAAGATCCACCCACGCTATCGGATAATGGTGCCGGAAGATTTCTTGAAACCAGAGGCCGACAGTGGCGCGTGAGACCTATGAAGCCCAAGTCGCACTCCTGGTGCGCGCCCTGCCGCATGTCGCGGGCGAAAGCGTCTTCGCGCTCAAGGGTGGGACGGCGATCAACCTCTTTTACCGCGACCTGCCGCGGTTATCGGTAGATATCGACCTGACTTACCTTCCGATCAAGGAACGCGCCGAGAGCCTGGACGAGATCAATGCCGCGATGGATCGCATCGCGGCTGCCATCGAAACCGGTATCCGCGGCGCAAAATCTCAGCGCATCCAAGGCGGCGGCGGCGGAGCCACACGGCTGCTGGCGCGCCTCGGCAATGCCGAGATCAAGATTGAAACCTCGCCCGTCACCCGTGGCGTCGTCCACGACCCGGAAATCCGGACCGTCTCGGCCGCTGTCGAGGATGCCTATGGCTATGCTGAAATGCAGATCGTCTCGTTCGAGGATCTGTTCGCAGGCAAACTGCACGCCGCCCTGGACCGGCAGCATCCCCGGGATCTCTACGACGTCACGCTCCTTTACGAAAACGAGGGTCTGACCCAGGACCTCTTCCAGACCTTCCTGATCTACGTCGCCAGTTCGCCCCGTCCGGCGCATGAGCTGCTCGATCCGAACCTGATCGATCTCGGGCAACCCTACTCGCGGGAATTCGAGGGCATGACCAGAATACCGGTCCCTCTCGACACGCTTCTGGCTACGCGCCTGAGATTGATCACCGATGTGCAATCGCGCCTCGACGACAAGGCGAGGCAGTTCCTTCTAACACTTCAAGACGGGGAGCCTGACTTTGCGGCCATCGACCGGTCGCAGGCGGCTCACCTGCCAGCCGTGCAGTGGAAACTCCTCAACCTGAACAAGCTGAAGCGCGACAACCCCATAAAGCACGCCGCGCAGCGCGACGCCCTGCTGATGCTTCTGAGCTGAGCCATGCACCGCACCGTCGCGAGGCGGGTGAGCACTGGCCCCCTGCGTCGACTGTCTTGAATTTGCCCCCCGCCTCGGAATGGGCACCAGGCAAAGCGCTGAAGCGCACTGACGCCTCAGCCATGGACCATCTTTCCGATCAATCGTGCCAGCCAAGTCGGGAACTGCGGCGCGGCGGACATCAGTTCGGTCTTTGCCGTCTCAGTGAGCTTGGATCGCAGGATTTGCAGGGCCTTGGGAGCCTCATCCGGTCCGAGCCATGCCAGCGCACGGACGGCCTGGCCCGAGGTCTTACTCCCAAGGGCCAACTGCCAGCGGGGCGCATGACGCAGTTCGACTGCTTGCCGGCCAAGGTTCAGCACACGGCTTCGCCCCGAGGTGAGATAAACAGACTTGACCGGCACCTGCGTGGTCAGGCCCAGAGCATTTGCCGCGGCAGCACCGCTCGGCACGATCGTCTCGCCCCGCTGCACAGCGAGCGCTTCAATCGCCTGTTCAGCGGACGGACTGCGCGGACCAAAGCGTGTCTGAACGGGGCGCAGGTAGATGCCGCGTCCTGCACGGATCAACTCGCCGCGCGCGGCCAGACGCGACAGCGTCTGATCGACCGCCGCGCGCGAGCCGAGGTGCAGGAGCCCCTTCGCTGCCAAGGGCACTCCCTCCGGCAACGTCGTCGCGACATTCATAATGCTCTCGGCCATACGCTCCATGATCACTCCTTTGTCAGAAACATGCGCAGTTTTCTGACAGTTTTCAACCGTGCGGTCTCACCCGAAGCGGCGCCCTCCTTCGGTGAAGGTGTACTCATTGATGATGATCCCCTCCTCGATTGCCTCATCCGAGGTGAGGTGGTCGTATTCAGCCTCAAGCTGGCGGTAGAGCCAGCGGGCCAGATCACGCAGCGCTTCGGTCACGATCTCCTCCGCGTCATCAGTCGGCGGCTGCCAGGTCGGACTGTCGCGCGTGACGTCAATCGACATGGTGTATTCGTGGCAGTAGCGGCCGCGGTGGCTTACCTCAGCGGCAAGCTGGTAGAAGTTCCGCCGCTGGATGGCCTGCAACCGATCCGCGATACCATGCAGCGTCGCGTCCGTGGGCGCGTAGTCCCGGATGCGGGCGCACGCGCCCTTGGCGTGGGACCAGTAGCCCTCGAAGCAGGCGCCGTCGCCCTGGCTCCAGAACCCTGAAAACCAGATGCAGGGCTTGGCCCGCGTCCCGCCGCCCATCAGGCGGACGGGCGTGGTCTTCAGGCGGACGCCGAGGATCTCGCAGACCCGCTCGAAATCCTCGTAGACCGCGTCCCACCAATCGTCGTGGGGGCCAAGCTCGCGATACCAGCTGCGGGCCTTTTCCTTGGCGGCATCTGAAAGTTCTGGGAACTGGTAGACGGTGGTGCAGATGAGCTCAGGCATCGATGTCCTCCCCGTTGAGAGCCGCGGCCAGCCATTCGTGACTGCTGGTCCAGCCGAAGGATTTCCGCGCACCGAGATCGATGACATGCGCGCCGCCGCCGAAGGCGTCGAGGCGCGGCCGGGAGCAGGTCAGGGCGTACTGGAACCCCCAGAGGCCGGCGAGGTCGATCTCTTCCGCAAGGCGCAACACGAAGCGGATGACGGCTTCGACATCGCCGTGGTCGTCGTCATGGATCCAGATGGCGCTGCCCTCGGGCGCGTCCTGGAGCACGAGATCAAAGCCTGCGACCTCCGGGTCGTCTGCGTCCTGATCTGCGGCGCGAAGTTCCTGGAACAGCGCGAGCGCGCGGGCAGCCTTGTCGGGGGTGCCGACATCGAGCAGGCACGAGAAATGGGTGAAGTAATCCGCCATGGGGACCTCCTGAATGGGAAAGACCCGGCCGAGAGGCCGGGCACTCGATTGGGATGAAGGGGTGGTCGGGGGCGATTAGCCTGTGGAACTGTCGCCCGCCGCCTGTCGCGCGGCATGGGCGCAGAGCATCTGCCGATAGAAGCGCTTGCGCGCGGCCCGGAAGCCGCGAACGGCGCGCGTGTCGGGGTGCAGCGCCCGGACCGCTGCCCGAAGGACGGCGAAGGGCGAAGCCGTCGCTGGCACGCCGAGGCGCTGATAGGCTGGATCGGTCATCTCAGGTGACCTCGACCACGGACGAGGCGAGATGAGGATCGACCAGAGCCTCGATCCGTTCCGTCCGGCCCATCCAGGGCTCGGGACGGATCGCCTTCACCCAGTCAGCAAAACTCGGGATGAAGCCGAGGTCCTCCTTCACATGCTGCTCGCCGACCCATCGGATCGGGATGATGCGCCCGGTCGAAAGGGTGAGGGTCGGCCCGAAGATCGTCTCGGCCATAAAGATGCCCTCGGCATGGTGGCGCAGCGCCCGGTGCCGGAAGTCGGCCGTGATCTCCTTGCTCTGGTCGAACCAGGAATGCACGGCCATGTAGCATTCGACCGTGCCGCCCCATTTCTTCACCGAGGAGAGGGCGTGGTGATAGGGATGTGCCATCGCCGCCCCCTCAGAAATCATGGGTGTAGAGTTCGGACGAGGTCTACCGCTCGTTGAACTCGAGGTGGATGCAGCGGGCGGCCGCGTCGAAGCAGAACTCGCCCCAGGCGCCGTCGTTGTTCTCCCAGCCGCCATGGGTGTCGGAGAGGAAGTCGTAGGCCAGCTGCTCGACGACATCCTCCAGCGAGAGCTGCCGCATTTCGACCTCAGTATCGTCCCAGGTGAGCGCGGCGTATGCGATCTCGGTCAAGGGGAACTCGACCGCGGTCTCTCCCGCCCAGGCGCCGATGCTTTCGATCTGGCCGCTGTCCGCGGCACCATCGAAGGTGACGGTGACATGGGTGATGCCGGCGGCCATGAGGCCGTCGAAGAGGCGGCCCTTGTTGCCGGGGCGCAGCGCTTCGATCCGAGCAGCACGCTCGGCGTGCGCCGCGAAGATCTGCGCCATGTCGACGGTCGAGGGCGCCATCGGGGGCGCGAGGGTGGGTTCACTCAGATTCATCGGGTGTCTCCAGTCAGGGGAAGGGATCGGAGCCGGGCCGGGCGATCTCTCTCCCCCGGACAAGCTCCAAATTTCCCCTGCACTCCTCTGTCTCTCGGGCGTCACGCCGCGATCTGCAGCGCCCGGGCGGCAAAGGCGCGCCAGAGCGGGTCTACGAGCCGTGCATCGAGAAGATCGGCGCGGTGGCGCAGTCGAACCGCCAGATCGGACTCGCCCCAGTCGGCCGCGCGGCCCGCCTGCGCGCGCAGCTGGCTTGCCTCGGTCACCACGCCCCTCGCCTCGACCGCGCTCGTTACCGGGTGGCACCAGGCGACGGCGTGGTCGCTGGCGGCCCCGGCCAGAACAAGGCGCTCGTCGCGGTCAAGGATCGCAAGAAGCTGGGGCGTGGCATCCAGGGCGATGCCCTCGGCATGGTCGATCGCGCCCTGCATGGCCTCGGCCAGCGTCGCGAAGCGGGCGAGCACTAGGGGCGCGGCGCAGCCCGACATCAGATCGGCCGGTGCGCGGCGCGACAGGGTCAGGGCGAAGGGGTGATTGGGGTCGACATCACCAGTTGAAAAGTACGGTGGTACGACCCGCGCGTAAGTGGTCGGGTGGATGGGCAATGGCAGGTCGAACATGGGAAGATCTCCGACGGCGCGGGAAGCCTCTCTCCCCGCCTCATCCGTCAAAGACCAAACCGCCGCCCTCTTCCTCGAAGGGGCCGCGGCGAGGGGTCCGATGGGCCCTCAGAGCTTGCCGAGGGACCGCAGGCTTAGCTCCGTCCCGGCACCGACGATGATGTGGTCGTGCAAAGTCAGGCCGAGATACCTGCACCCCTTGTGGATCTCTTTGGTCATGCTGAGATCGGCCTCCGACGGCGCCGGATCACCCGATGGGTGGTTGTGGATCAGGATCAGGGCGCTGGCGTTCAGCATCAGCGCTCGCTTGATCACCTCGCGCGGATAGACGGGGACATGATCGACTGTGCCGGTCGACAAAAGCTCATCGGCGATGATGCGGTTCTTGCGGTCGAGATAGAGGACATGGAATCGCTCGATCGGGCCACGGACGGTGAGCGCGCAATAGTCGATCAGCGCCTGCCAGCTGCCGATGACTGGGTTTTGGTTGAGGTAGCGGCCGAGGATGTCACGGGCCTCGAGGACGATAGTTTCTTCCTGGGGTGTCATGGGGGTCTCGCTGAAATGCGCAGGCCGAAGCCCCCCTGCCCTCTCGGGTGGGGCCAGTGGCATGCATTTGGAAGGGGAAAGCGCGACCGCCGCCGATGCAGGCGGTCGCGTTGTCGAGCCCGGCGTCAGCCGACCCGGTCGAGGAGCTTCTTGGCGCGCCCTTCCATGTCGAGGCGAGCATCCTGCTGGGTCTTGACGCGTGCAAGCCGCGTGATGCCCTGCACGAAGTCGAAGATACTTTCGGGCGGGCGGCCTTCTTCCATCAGCACCTTTTCGATGATCTTGCCCGACTCCGCCCTCGAGAAGCCGCGCTTCCGCAAGAATTCATCGCGATCCTCGTCCGTCCGCGCCACGATCTGCTGCCGCGCGGCCCTGATGCCATTCACGAACCCCTGAGGCGAGGAATTGGCGAAGCGCGTCAGCGCTGGCGCCGCCTCATGGGCGAAGCGCGAGGCGGCATACTTCGAGTGGCGGATCTTGATCTCCTGAAAATCCTCGACGCCCCACAGATTCCTGTTTTGACACACCGCCCGCAGGTAGAAGCTCGCCATGCCGAGGGTTTTGGCACCCACCTCGGAGTTCCAGCAATAAAAGCCCCGGAAGTAGAGATCGGGGGAGCCATCCGGCAACCGGCCCGCCTCGATCGGGTTGTGATCGTCAACGAGGAACAGGAAGACATCGCGGTCCGAGGCGTAGAGCGTGGTCGTGTCGCGGCTGATCTCGACATCGGGGTTGTAGACCCCGGTCGACCAGTCGAGCACACCCGGCACCTTCCAGCGCGTGTCGCCGGTGCCATTGCCCGCGATGCGCTGCACCGCCTCGACCAGTTCATGGTCATGGATGCGGCCGTAGTCCGGGCCGGTCACGGCGCGCAGTTCCGTGCGGCCATCTTCGGTCTCGAAGGTCTTCACCTGCTCGGCGCGGTGGTTGGTCAGGCCATACTGCAGATTGATCCCCGCCAGCGGCGCGGGCAACTGGCGCAGGTAGGACGCCGGTGCGCCAACGATGCTGGCAAGCTGGCCGAACGCCCAATGCGTGGGCGCGACCGGTTCTTGCGCCTTCGGCAGCATCAGGTGCAGCCGCTCGGGGTTGTCACGCGCGGCTTCGACCCGGATATCTGCCGTCTGCACCACCCGGCTGCGGCTGCGTTCCGACCGGCCCTTCACCGATGCCCAGAGATCGTCGAGCGACAGATACCGCTCGTCATCCGGGCGGTTGAACCATTCGGACGACACCCGCCCGTTCCGCTCACCCCGGCTCACATCCACTTTCCAGCCACCAGCCCGCGCCGGCTGAACCGGATCCAGAACTTCTACAACGCCCATCGGCTATCTCCCGCGACGGGCGCCGGGAGCCACTCTCCCAGCCATCAACCCGTCACCGGGAAACCGGCACTCCTCTCACTCTCGAAAGCTTGGCATGATCGGCCGCAATGCGGACAAAGTGAACTTTCGCTGCGGCTGCGCCCATGTCGGCTTCAATGAAAGCCGTTCAACGAACCGTTATATTCTTAGGGTTTGCGAAAGCGCAGATAGAAGGGCGTGCAGTTAAGGCTAGTGTTCTGAGTCTGACGCTTGCTACCGGTTTCTGCGGATTTCATCGAGGGCGTCGAGAGCGCGGCGTTCTCGGGTGAGGATATCCTCGGCGGATTTGGCCCATACGAAGGGCTTCGGCTTGGTGTTGTGAAGCAGAAGGTAATCGTAGATCGCCTCTTCCAAATCATCGACGCTGCAGTAGCTGCCCCGGCGAATGCGCCTTGTGGTGATCTCGGCGAAAAAGCGCTCGACCAGGTTCATCCACGACGCGCTGGTGGGCGTGAAATGCAGCCTGAAGCGCGGATGCTTCTCCAGCCAAGCCGTCACCTCAGGTGTCTTGTGGGTGGCATAGTTGTCGAGAATGATGTGGATATCGCGCGGCTTGAGGACGGCGCGGTCAATGCGGCGCAGGAATGCCAGGAACTCCTTGGCCCGATGGCGGGGCATGCATTCGCCCATGACCATGCCCGATTTCACATCGAGTGCTGCAAACAACGTGGTCGTGCCGTGACGGAGGTAATCATGGGTCATGGTTGCGGCGCGCCCCTTCTTGAGCGGCAGCCCCGGCTGGGTCCGGTCGAGCGCCTGGATCTGCGACTTCTCGTCCACGCAAAGCACGACCGCCCGGTCCGGCGGGTTGAGGTAAAGCCCGACGATCTCGGTGACTTTCTCCTCAAACATCGGGTCGTTCGACACCTTGAACCCGCGCGTCAGGTGCGGCTTGAGACCGGCTTCCGCCCAGATACGCCCAACGCTCGACGGCGAAATGCCCACGGTTTCCGCCATCAGGGCGCGGCTCCAATGGGTGGCATTGGGCGGGGTCTCCTGCACCGTCATTGTGATCACCTTGAGGCGTGTTTCCCGGGGCAAAGGCGGCACCCGGGACGGCCGAGTCTTGTCGCGCCTGAGCCCGTCCACGCCCTCGTCAAGATAACGCGCTTGCCAGCGCCAGACGGTGGGCTTGGACGTGTTCGCGCGCCGCATGATCTCATTGGTGCCGCAACCATCTGCCGTCGCCAGCACGATCTCGGCGCGCCAGACAACCTTGCGCGGCGTGTTACGGTCGGTGAGCAGAACTTGAAGCCGCGCACGGTCAGCGGGGCCAAGGTAAAGGCAGATGTCATCTCGTCTCATGCCCCGAACATGGCACACGGCATCAAGAATGGGAATCGTCCGTCAGGTGACCAACACTAGCCGGTTCGACGGTCTTGTCAGATACAAGAGCAACAGCGTAGGGTGCTCCGGAACCGCGTTCAATGACAAGATAGCGGTAAGGCTCTCTTATCGGTGTTTTGCTTCGGAAGTGCCGGTAACGAATAAGCAATAAGGACTAAACAACTATGCACGACCTCGTTTTGCTTACCTTCGAAAACGAGGATTTCATTCGCTGCATAAGCCTTGATGACGCGCTTGCGAAGGCGATATCTCACAAAGAAACAGAAGGGCGTATCCGGGTAGAAATTACACCTGCAGGTGGAGGCAAGATGACGGTTCTTGATTTTGATCGTAGCTCACTTGACTGGATCCCTGTAACTTCAACAGACGGAAATCACTCGTAGATTCCTCAGGAGAACTCGGTTGTTTACAAAATTTCGAAAGACCTCTCCTCAGAAACCGGAAGGCTACGCCGAGGGCCAACGTCTTTTTGACCTTGGCGTTGCCGCAGCGGCCCAAGAACATTTTCACGATGCGTTTCTGCTCTACTCAGCTTCGATTGAGGCCTGCCCAAATCCCGCCCCTTATCTCAATCGCGCAAGAGTTTTGGTAAAAAAGATTCGCCACAAAGAAGCGCTTGACGATCTCTGGCAGGCGCTGCGCTTAGATCAAGAACAAAATCAAGAGATGATCAGCGAGATAGAGGCCGATATCCAAGAAGTATCCCCCTACTTGGAAAACTATCGGAACGGGACAAGGGAAAAACTGGTTGAAGATTTCCGTGCCCACAATGAATCATTCTCCGACTTGCGGTATGTCGCACAACGCATTTGGGGGGTAACTTTCAGGGGCGCTGGAAGCGAGTATGAGCCATATCGCCACCCCCTTTCAGAATACCATTTCTTCAACGAATTGGACAATGTCGCGCGATTTGAAGACCCCAATTTCTACCCGGAAGCCAAAGAGTTTCTTGCGCTCTACCCTGCGAAATTCATCGCTCAAAAAGTGAATGGCCCTGTTGATTTCGCAGCATACTCCCACTCGGAAGCCCTGCTCAACATGTTTCTATGTTCCTACGACGAACCTGACATGCGCCAGCTGCGGCGCTTGATGCTTTACGACATCCATGAATACCTTTTGCGCCGTGATTACGGTGACCAACTTTGGTCGATGACAAATCCGCAGCCAGAGGTCGTTCAATCGGCAGCGGATTTTTTGAGCCAAGAGAGCTAGCGCAAACGGATCGATCCCTTGGGTTCAGCTGTGCAAGTGTAACCAAAAGAGACAGGCCACTCGGCCCGTTCAAAAAATTACTGTGAGAAAAAAGTATGTGGCCCTTTTCAAAAACGAAATCCAACAGTGAAATACATCCCCTGATCAAACAGTTCAGCGCACTAATGGAGAATGCCAAATGTCTGGAGTGGTTTGAAAATGTAGCTGGCGGTTGGAATATGGGGCTTCCCCTTGATGTCGCATTCGAAGTCCAAGAAGCCATCAACCTGTCATATACGATCACCTCTATGGCGGGGGTGAGTTCATCGGCGCTTGTCGATGCTGCCAAGAGCGGCGACTATACAGCGATCAATAACAAGCTGCATCGTAGCAGCAGCGCCCTTAACGAACGTGCCGTAGATACGTCTCGCAACTTCAGCCGCATCATTGAGTGGGCAAATGACCACAACCTGCCTCAACTTCAGCGCTTTGATGCAACTTTCTACAAGCAGGCTGGAGTGCCCCGGAATGTTCGTGATCTCAACAATTTGCGTTTCTTGTTGGTGACCGAAGGCCATGGGATCACGGAGATCCCGGCCGAAATTGCAAAACTTCCCTTGCTCCAAGGCATCTGCATCACAAACAACAAGATTACCGCCATTCCCACCGAACTATACCATTGCGTATCTCTGCAGAGGCTTGATCTTGAGGACAATCAAATCAGCCGGGTGGAAGATGGAATTCATAGGCTCGCGGATGTACATGCGATCGACCTGAGCGGAAATAGGCTGACTCATGTCACGCCTGACATCTCTCGGATGCGATCACTTAAGAAGCTCGATATCCGCAACCAGAAAACGGAAATCGACATGATGCGTGCGAACGACACCCCGCTTTCAGACGCAAGCTTAACAGCTCTTTATGATCTGGTTGGAACCATCGATGTGAAGTATTGAGGCTAAAAGTCCTTGTGAATAGTCCAGTGTTAGAGCTCAAAAAACAAACCCAGTTCAAACCCCACGAAACGGTCTAATGTCTTTGGTTTCGCCGTGATTGCAGACATCCGTGCATCCTGCAGCATTCAGTAGGTTTGGGCTCAAAGCTGCCTTGCGGCAGTGCAGCGAACCCGGCGGGTTTCCCCGCCGGGCCCGAGGGGGAGACCCCGTTCTTCAGAACGGAATCTCGTCGTCGCGGTCGACCAGCTCGGGGTTTTCATTCTCGGCCGACTTCGGGCGGCTCAGGAAGTCGACCTTCTCGGCGATGATCTCGCAGCCGTAGCGGTCGTTCCCCATGGTGTCGATCCACTTGGTGTAGTGGATGCGGCCGTGGACGAGGACCTTCATGCCCTTTTCGCAATGCTCCGCGACCGTCTTGCCCAGACCGTTGAAGCAGGTGATGCGGTGCCATTCGGTGTCCATGACCCGGTAGCCGTTTTCGTCGCGCAGGACGCGACCTTCCGAGAGGCGGGGGCGCGAGGTGGCGAGGCTGAAGTTGGTGATGTTGGTGCCGCCCTGGGTGGTGCGGGTTTCGGGTTTCTGACCGATGTTGCCGGCGAGGATGACGATGTTCTGCATGGTAAGCTCCTGTGTGTCCTGTCTTCGGGACCGTCCCTTCGACAAGACCCGGAAAAAGCCCGTCGGGTGATGCGTGCACGGTGGACAGCATGGACACCGGAAACCCCCAAAGGACCGGGGTGGAGCGGGCAGGACGCCATAGGCGGCCAACACGGCCCGGGCTGACGCGGGGTTGCGCGCAGGAGACCGAACGGGATTAGGGGATTGTCAGTCGAAGGGATGGCCCAGAAGCCAGAGATGCGCGGGGAGCCCAAGCCAGACCCTGTCACCCTGCCAATCGGGGCAACTTGACCCCCAGTTCAGCACCTCACTGGCGGCGACGACAAACAACACCCCGCCACCCCTGCCCTTGCCTTCCGGGAGTTGCAGCGCCCCACTGCGGCGGAGTATCGATACCGGGACATTCAGGACACGGAGCGCATCAATGGCTGATTTCGATCTCGACGCACTGTCGCTCGGCGAGCTGAAGAAAATGCAGAAGAAGGACGTCGCCAAGGCGATTTCAACCTATGAGGATCGGCAGAAGGCGGAAGCCCGCGCCAAGGTAGAAGCTCTCGCCCGGGAACTGGGCTGCTCCTTTGCCGAACTTGTCGGCACCGATACGAAATCCGCGCGCGCGCCTGCCGCGGCAAAATACCGGCATCCTGAAAACCCGGCACTCACCTGGTCGGGCCGGGGGCGCAAACCGCAGTGGTTCGTTGAGGCGTTGGAGGCGGGGAAGACCGCGAGCGACCTGGCCATCAGTTGAAGACTTGACGTACGCGATCCGGCCCAGAGCGGCCGTCCGACTTCATCGCACGAACGGTTGTTTCATTTGGAGCCTAAGCTGCCTAGCAGCGCCTTCAGAAGTCTGGGAGGAAGCCACTAAAACGGCCAGACCTTGTTCTGTGGCTGTCTCTGATAGGTGCACTCTTTGTGAACGCTTGCCGCATTGTGCCTATTGGTTCATGGGATTGGCGAACCTTATCTCCCGCTCAACATAAGCGAGTATTTTAGGTGCCCAGTAGTATCCGTATGGATATTTCATTGTATCCGCTTCGTCGAATTTCGCAGCCGTTCGTTTAACACATTCACTAGGCAAAATTGCGTCTACTTGCCTCTTCATTTCAGCACTTGTGGCTGCACCAACGTTCTCGGCCGGTCCAAAATAAATCGAACCAAGGCGACGACCAACTTCGAGCGTATTCGACTCTAAGATAACAACTGATGAGAGCGAGACTACCCGTCTGGAAACTCGTTTACAGAGGGTCTCGATCACCTCCCAATCGCCACGGTTCAAAGCTTTCTCGGTGCTCATGATCGCTACGATTTCGTCTAACGAGCCCACTACGGCATCTCTTTCCTTGGCCGGAAGGAACGAATGAGAGTACTGCCTTACTATGCCCAGGACAATTTGGAACTCGTGAGGATCGGTATTTGCCATCCAACCGAACTCGCCGTGGATCAATTCGGCGTAATCCCACAGAGGGCTGCCGAAGTAGCCGAGGTTCAATGCCGCTACTAGACGTTCTCGAGGG
The DNA here is from genome assembly GCF_059612905.1 of Ruegeria sp. YKSD163. Classification (NCBI taxonomy): domain Bacteria; kingdom Pseudomonadati; phylum Pseudomonadota; class Alphaproteobacteria; order Rhodobacterales; family Roseobacteraceae; genus Ruegeria; species Ruegeria sp. YKSD163. Next base: position 28,683 of record NZ_JBXWRM010000027.1, on the reverse strand, counting down.
AAGGCATAAGCCTCCGGAAGGGTAAAGTTGGGGAAATGGGTTTTGAACGTTGACGGGTTGGTACCTAGGCTTCCCACGATATCGTCCCAGAACAGGAGGCTGACAGCTGACTTGCCCTCACTGACCCTTTTATCGGAGTACAACCTCACTTCCATCTGAAGCTTTGCGTCACGATCCCGAGTGGTCGCAATATATATCGTGTTGAGTGCAGGCTCGAAAGCGTCGGAATTCTCCACTTCCGCTTTAACTAGATCGATCTTCAACGGTGCTGCGTACCGTTTGCATTGAACTCCGATCTTCCGTCCGATGTCGTCCGGCCCGAAGATATCGACACCTTGCTGTTGCTGACCCGGACGACCGTTCGCGGCCAGATCAGGCGAATTCCAACGGAGACGTAGAGCATCCAAGGCAATGGCTTCGAAATCCTGCCAATTCTTCGGTTTCGGGACTTCGAGAGAATGAATTGATGTCATTGATTTCCTTGGGTGGCCGGTTGTTTCACAGTGTATACTTTACTGGCACGAAGCATAAAAGCGGACGTTCAATGCCGCAACGCAAACGGCGGCTCCGTTCGGCACAGCGGACCTTCGCCCATCACGCAGCGAACGCCCGCTCCCCCGCCCTGCGCGCAGCAATGTATCCGCCAACCGGCACACGGGCGTTCCTCAGATCGGCACCGACGATCATTCGGTCGCCGATAGACTCGGGGCGCACCTGCGCCGCGCCCGGGCGCTGGAGAAGTGAGGCCGAAGCCTCACCCGAAGGGATCGTACTCCGAGACGATCACGACCTCGTCGCCGTCGATTTCGTCGGCGGGGACGGCGCCGAAGGTTCCATCCCCTGCCTGGAAGACGACGATCGAGACCATGAGCGTGGCGGCGAGGGAGGCGGCGAAGGCGTGAGCATCTTTGCGGGACATCTGTTTGGCTCCTGTCTTGGAGGCGGGGGACCATCCCCCGCGCGACAGGACCTCGAAGGCCCGAAGACTGGCTGACATCACCGGGTGCGTTCGGCTCGTCCGAATCCGCCCGGCGGCACGGGCTCGCCCGTAGTCCGACCCCCCGCGGGTTGATCTCGAAGACGGGATTCGGGGCAAGGAAGGGAATGGCGAGCGGGGGATGGTACCCTGACGACTGGAGCCTGTTGTCCCGCTGATGCTTGGAACGCCGCCAGCCTCCCGGCCACGCTCTTGGTTGAAGACTCCATCTTTGGGGATTGATCCTTTGGTGCCCCGCTAACTCAAAGGACGAGGTTGTGATAGTTGAGAGGCCCGCGCTTGGGCGGGCCCCTCGGTTTCAGTTGGGCTCAGGCGGCCAGGTCCGCGCCCCCTGCCCTTTCGCCCTGTTCATCGCCGACGATTTCAAGCCGCGCGTTGCGGTATCCTTCCTTGGCGATCCAAAGCTCGGCCGCGGTGATGGTTTCCGCCAGATGCAGCAGCTCGGTGTTGCCGCTGAAGTCGAGGAGCACGCGCACCTGCCCGGGCTTCGGCTCCTCGGCCACCTCGAAAACGAGGGCGCTGTCAGCCGAATGGGTACGCATGATGGTCACGAGGATCACCCCCTCCGAGGAGAAGTTACCCTCATGCAGCGTGAACGACGCGGGAGCCGTCCAGGTCGGATAGGGCCGGGGTGGTTCCTTTTTCACAAGACGGCCAACGCCGTTCGAGCGCTCCCAGGCTGCAAGCTTCTTGGTGAAGCGTGCCGGCGGCTTGGGACTGCCGTCGGTGTAGCGAATGAGCGCCCCGAGGGGGGCGGTGTCGATGATGGTTGTTGCAGACATGATTCCTCATTCCGAATGCGAGCAATCGCATTCATCTTATTGATATTGTTACACTATAGGGTGATTGGGGGCGGAATCCCCGCCCCCCGCTGGATCACGTTATTCCGCGGCCAGCATCGACACACCTTCAGCAGGTAGGTCATCCGTCAGGAACGCGGGAAGGTTAGCTTCACTGACGCTGTCGGCCACTTCGGCATCAACATCCGCCCCCTGCCCTTCGGCACAGTCCTCACCGTCCAGCGCCACGAGATCGTTCCGGCGCAGGACCTCGGGCAACCAACCGCTGCCCTTGAGTAGGCGCTCGGCCTCACTGGCCATCTCGCCTTTCTTCAGGTGATCGAGGAGTTGGGCAGTCCCCTCCCCCTTCGCCTCGCGCACGGCCTCGAGGATGCGGGCCTTGGGCACACGGTTAAGATAGGTGTCGACCGTCGGCTCCCAGCCCGCCTCGACCATATCGAGACCTGTGGCACGCGCCACGAGATCGGCATGCGCCATCCGCCGGGTCAAACCGCCTACAGAGATGCCTGCCCCGTAAGGATTCACCTTCTCATGCAGAGCGTTGACACCGAAGCTGAGGCAATGCGCCAGCAGAGCTAGACGGCTGCCCTGGTCGAGGACCGTCAGATAGTCCCAGAGCGCCGCATCGTCGCCAAGCGGCAGATCGGCTTCCCATTCCGCGTGACGCTCGTCGACCAGCTTGGCCACCACGCTGTCCTTGAGATCGGGCGCCTGCGCCGACATGTAGACGTGACGCACGGATGCCTCGAGACAGCTGCCCGAAGCAGAGGAAGTGCGGAAGGTGTCCGTCACCAGCTTCAGAAGCAGCAGCGTCAGCGCGACATCCGGCGAGCGCCCGATCGCTTCACGCAAAGCCAGCGTCCGGTGTGCCGTCAACTCCATGACCAACCGCTCGGGCAGTGGCTTCAGCGCTCCGTCATCCTCATCCTCCGGCAGATCGCCGCCAATCGGCTGGCCACCCGACATGATGACGGTTCCGCCATGACCGGCACTGGCATGGCCATCGGTGAAATCACGATCAGCCCCCTGCCCCGCCACTGCAGGATCAGTACCATACTGGACCGCGGTCTCCTCAACAGGCTCATCCTCTGGACGCATATACCCGCGATAGACGGCCAGCGCGCCGTAGCGGTCGAGCGTGACGAACGCCCCTGCCCGCCCGATCTCCTCCGCGTCGAAGATCAACGGCCGGGTCTCGATCTTTTCCATCTCCGTTTCCAACACGCCAAGCCGCGTGTCGATTTCGTCGGGGATTTCATCCTGACCCGCGTACTCCTCTTCCAGCGCCCGGTACTCGTCGAGCAGCTTGGCATGAGCCGCACCTTCGTCATCCGTCATCGGTGCCGGATCACCGGACAGGGACCGCAGGCCGTGGCTGTAGCCGTAGGGCAGGTCAAGCGCGACCTCGATCCACTTCCAGCCCTCAACCGCAACCGTCTCAGCCTCGGCCTGGAGTTTGTCCACCACCAGCCGATCGAGCAGGGCAGGGTCCTCGAGCCAGCCACCGTCATCGCCCTGAAAGAGGTCATGCAACATCGTGCCGCCCGCCGCTTCATAGGCCTCAACACCCACAAAGACCGCACGTCGGTCGGACGCCCGAACCGAGGTCTCGGTAAGCATGCGCCGGATCTGGAATGGCTCCTTGTTCCAGGATGAATGGATCACATCCCAGACCTGAACCTGACGCGCGTGATCAGGGTTCACGGTGAAGGCCATGAGCTGCTCCAGCGTCATGCCATCCTCGGCATAGATCTCAAGCAGGGCAGGGGCAACGGAGGCAAGTTTGAGGCGCTGCTTCACGATCTGCGGCGTCACGAAGAAGGCCGCAGCAATCTCTGCGTCGCTCTGACCTTTGTCACGCAGGGACACAAACGCGCGGAACTGGTCGAGCGGGTGTAGGGTGACGCGCTGCATGTTTTCCGCAAGGGAATCGTCCTCGGCGAGGATCGCGGACCCCGCATCGCGTACGATGCAGGGAATGGGCGTGGTCTTTGCCAAACGCTTCTGCTTCACCAGCATGGACAATGCTTGGAACCGGCGGCCACCGGCCGGGATTTCGAACTTGCCGGTCTCGGTGCCATCGTCAGCCAACACGGGCCGTACGCTCAGGCTCTGCAACAGACCGCGGCGAGCGATATCTTCGGCGAGTTCCTCGACGGACACGCCAGCCTTGATGCGCCGCACATTCGACTGGCTCAGCACCAGCTTGTCGAAAGGGATATCCCGCGAAGGGGACAGAGTGATTTTCTGGACAGCTTTTGTCATCAGATCTTCTCCACGACGGGCGCCGGAAGCCACTCTACCGATCTCACTTCCCGTCACCCTCAAACCAACACTCCTTTCCCTCTCACGATCGTTCTTGACCGCGGTCAAGAAGTTCATGTGGGCGCAAGTTGTGTGCGTAGGATCCTTTCGAAATAGGCGTCAGGGTGTTTGATCGTGTCTGCTCTTGCTATCAGGTAGTCGAAGACGAGAAGCAGTTTTCCCGCGCCAGCTTTCTGGATGCCATACCGAAGTTCGTCTTGGCTTATTCTAAGCAATCGACCGAGGTCGTATAGAATGCGGGTAAGGGCTTCTCCTGTCCGCGGCGGTTCTGGGAAAAATCCTGCAACATGGGTGAAATCCTCCCATGCCATGCGTGCTGGGTCTCGGTTCATCGTCGGTTTGGTTTTTGCGGTTTGTTCACTGCGATTGACCGCAGAGGGAGCAATCTTTTTAATATCTTTTTTTATAGACTCTATGTGCCGGACATTTTGTCCGTTTGTGGCGGGCAGATCGTTGGATTCTGGTGCATAAGGTCGGTGTTCGATAGCTTGTAAATTATCTTCGGAACCAGCTTTTTCTGCGGCATGGTGTTCACCGTAGCTTGCGTCGGTATCGGCTCCGAGGGCTCTAAGTTCCGAGATAACGCTCAGGACTGCATCAACGGTTAATGTTGCTCGACGCAGGACATTTCTGATCATGTTGAGGGTAGAGAGCTTTGCGTCATCGAAGCGTGTCTGTTGGAGTAGCGAAGCTCGTAGGGCCAACGCCTCAGCCTTCAGTGAGCGCAAGCGCTCGCGTTCTTCGGTGAGTTGCAAGGCTTGCGTCGAGAGCGAGCCGTACCTATGGATCAAGGGCTTCAGGTCGATGCCGAAGGCATCTCTGATAACGCCTCCATACCGCAGCGGAAAGCGTTTGCCATTTGCTGAGTTCTTGCGTTCGATCAGTTCAGCAGCTGAGAGGCGTCCCAGGCTGCGTCGAAGTGTTCTCTCATCGAGTCCATTGGCGCGCTCTGACAGAGAAGCGTTCGATGGGAACACGACAGTGAGCGTAAGTCGCTGGCTGTCCTGAATCTCACGTTCTTTGCGGGGTAGGAAGCTAATGAGCGCGGTCAGAACGGCGAGGTCATTGGTTGTGAGACCGAGCTCCTTCCTCAGTACGCGAACCGGACCCAGAAGCTCGTAGGGGTTAGGACAGGGTAGAGATGTCCGTTCCGCCAGGGCGGTTGTTGTTTCAGTTGCATGTCTCATGGTGTTTCGGAAGAAAAAGCTTCCCCGTTCACCGCGAGCGGTGTTGAAATCGATTCGTTTTGGGGGTATCAATCAGGTGTCGAGACTGATTGAGGCCCTTCGGAAGCATCGCTTTCGGGGGGTCTTTCTTTTTCTAGCCGGTCCTCCTTTCGTTTTCTGCTCGTTGCTTTTGATGTCTTGACCGCGGTCAAGACACGGGGGTCGTCACTCTGGCCCGTCTTGACCGCGGTCAAGAAGCTCTATGACCAGTTTCCGGACTGCCTCCTCAACACGAGAAACAAGATCAGCGTCCACATCGATGGTGATGCGGTTGCCCTTTCGGCCGATCTTCACGCGCTCACTGGGGTGTGTCTTCTGCGTCGATGGTTTGGTGGCTGTCAGCAAGGTGACCGCCGCTTCAAGACGGTCGGGGCCCGGCATGTTGCGAGGGATTTCGCTGGCAACTTCTCGGGCTCTTGCAACGTCTTTCTCGCACAGCCTGAAAAGCTTTTCCCAAACCCGTCGACCAACGCCGTGTGCAGGTCCGATAGCCTGGATCAGTTCCATCGGGATGCCCGTAGCGATACGGTTCATCCGCGAGACGAGCGATTCATCGATCTGAAGCGCCCGATACGCGATCGTTTGAGCGTTCTTGCGCGTTTCGTCGGTTTTCCCAAGTTCTCGAATGATCCCGGCGACAAACAGAGCCCTCTCGATGAACGATGGATCTTGGCGCGCATTATTCTCTACGCCTTGGGCAATGAGAGCTTCCTCGTCGGTCATCTCCATGACCGTGGCGCGCACTTTCTGACCAAGTTGGCGACAAGCGAGAAGCCGACGGCGTCCATAGACGATCTCAAGCGCACCGTCCTGGGTTCGGCGAACCAGCACTGGAACCTTTTGACCGTGCTCGCGGATCGACGAGACAAGCTCATCCAGACCATCGCTTGGATCGATGCGGTCCATGACCGCGGACATCCGTATGGCGCTTGGGTCGATAAGCCGCGTGGCGTGTTTATCCTCTTCGAGCACGGATGCTTGTGCGCGAGCTACGGTCGGGCTCGTTCGCTTCACATCCAGATCCTCGTCCGAAGGCGGCGTTTTGCCCATCGCGTTCTTGAGTGAGTCCCCGAAGACCTTACGCGCCATGGCTACGCCCCCATGCTTTCAGGATTTCGCGTTCGACTTCGTCGGTCACGCGCGAGACGGACTCGATCGCGCGCTCGTAAGTCCTGCGGTTCACGTCGCGAGGTTCGACCTCGAAGATGCTCTGCTGGGTGTTCGCAGCATCACCCACGGCTGTTGATTTCAGGAACTCGGCAGACAGGACGGCATCCCCGAGGACTGTCCGAAGTAGAGACGAAATCTGCACCTGCGGACCATCCGTATTTTCGTAGCGGGTGATCAGAACTCGCACGAAGTTCAGTCCATGTTCCGGGGCGTGTGCCTCGACGACGCCCATTAGGTTGCTCGCCATGCCCAGAAAGCTCGCCAGCGACATGACATCGAGCATCGACGCGTTGAGCGGGATCAGGACCCCGGTCGATGCAAAGAGGGCAGAGATCACCGAGAAGTTCAGCTGCGGTGGGGTGTCAAATATCACCACATCATAGTGGTTGAGGACGGGCTCAAGCGCTTCCCGGATGCGGCTATGGAACGTGGTGGCGCCGTGTCTGAAGCTCAGGGCGACCTCGAACTCGTACTCCATGATGTCCATGGATGCCGGGATCAGATCCACGGTCGGGAAGTTTGTTTTGCGAATGATCTCTGCTGCGGGCAGTGGATCATCGGATCGGATAAGATCGTATGACGTCGGCATATCCGGATCCAGCTCGGGAGTAACCCCAAATAGGTTTGTCAGACTTGCCTGGCTGTCGAGGTCGATCAGTAACACCCGGTAGCCGCGCAGACCAAGTAGTTGCCCTACATGGGCAACAGATGACGTCTTGGCCGACCCACCCTTCAGGTTGAAGATCGTCAAGACCTGACAAGCCTCTCCCGGTCTTCTGTGCGGGTGTTCTTCTGGCTTGATCCTTCCAGTCTCGAGAAGTACGCGTTGTGCCTCGACCATCTCCTCTGCAGAGAAGCTACGGCGGTTGCCGCCCTCCAGAACTCCTTCGGGGAAGCCTTCGAGGTTTGACACATGATGGCGGAAGGTATTCTGATTAATGCGAAGAAGTTCAGCCGCTTCCCGCATGGCGAAGCGGCGGAGGCCCTTCTGAGCGTCCGGTGGGAAGGTTTCCTGCGCATGTTCACGCAACCGACTACCAAGCCGCTTGGACATGACTTCAAATCTCTGGGAGGCCCGTATCCCGTTCATCACTGCCCTCAAGTCTTTATTGTTTTGCAAAGCTTAACAGATATTGTGGATAAATCCAGACCAAACCGTTGAGCGGCCTGAGCGCGTTGAAGGCGCTGATTTCTGTCGACGGTAAACTGTTAAAAATCAGCGTCTTGGGCGACTGCGCTCTCACTTTACTTCAACACCTCGTTGCCAGCTACGAAGCGACCACAAGATGTATTGTGAGTGCGTACAGAAATCAGTCGGCAGAATCGGATGGACGATTCTCGGGGATCTCAGTCGAGCAACCCCAGCCTCTCGGCCCGCTCCAGCAGCATCTTCACCGACGAAGGCTGCCAGCTTGTCCGCCCGCGGGGCGTGCGCTCGCGCATTGATTCCAGCCGGGTGCAGATCGCCTGAAGCGTGATGTCGGGGTCCGCGCCCTTGATGCCGGCGACGATGGCAGGCAGGCGATCGTCGGTTTCGCGGCGCCCGGCGCGGGCCAGCACCTTGGTAGGCAGGAAGCCGTCGCGGACATAGGCCTTCACAGCGCGCAGCAGGCGGCTTTGGGTCCAGCGACGCGCCTCGGGCAAGGGGCTGTTGATGATGCGCACCACGTCTTCCCAGGCCAAGTCGGGCCGCAGGCGGCGGACATGGGGCACCCAGTCCTGGGCAGTCTCGTTCAGACGCTCCATGTAGCCGTCCTGTCGCGCCAGCCGCATCTTGCGAAGAGCAGCAGGGTCTTTGGCCCGCAGCCCAGGGTTGCCGCCCACGCGGCCCTTGGTGCGCGCAGATGCCAGCCCCGCCTTGGTGCGTTCCCGGATCAGGGCGCGCTCGAACTCGGCCGCGGCGCCCAGAACCTGAAGCGTGAACTTGCCTTGCGGGGATCCGGTGTCGATCGGGTCCTGAATGGAACGAAAGAACGCCCCCTTGGCCTCCAGCCGCTCGATCACCTCCAGCAGATGCGACAGCGACCGCGCCAGTCGGTCGATCCGAACGACGACCAGCGTGTCGCCCTTGCTGATCCGTTCAAGCACCCGCGCCAGCACCGGCCGCGCGCGATTGCCGCCCGAGGCCTGTTCTTCGTGGATTTCGGCGCAGCCTGCGGATTTCAGGGCCTGCGACTGGGGCAGGGGGGTCTGATCCTCGGTAGATACGCGTGCATAACCAATCAGGGGCATCAAAACAATCGTTTTGTAGTTTCATACATCGCTACTAAACGACCGTTTGTAAACAAATGCAAGGGCGCTCTCTGTGGCATTGCTCAACGGAAAGCCCTTGGTTTCCATAGGCTGAGCGCGATCAGAGAGCCCTCGCCGACCATCGCCCGCGCGTGCTATATAAGGAGCGTGAGCGCACTATGATAAAACCCTTGGGTAAAGTGCAAAATATCAGTATTTTGCACATATGAAACCTCAAGCGCCTGCTTTGCATGATGAATCGGATGCTCTCTTCCTCGATAATCAGGAGGTCGAGCAATCGTCCGATGACGATCTTTGGTTCCTGCCCGGTCCCATGGAAGAGGAGCCAGATTATCTACCCCCCGGACCACGGGCCGAACCGCATGAAGCCGAGGTCCTCGACGATTGGCGGAAAGCAGAGGCGGCTCATGCCGCGCGTCTTGCTCGTGTGGCCGGTCGCGTCGGCGCGCTGGACGACCGTTTGAAGCGCGGCCCGGAAGGATGGCGGCACAGGCTTGCGTTGATCGAGGCGGGAGACCTGAGCTGGTTCGCGGGTGACCGCATCGGCCCAGATCGGCTGGCACTCTGGATCTCCATGCGACTGTGTGGCGTACACGACGACACAACGGCGCTCGCGCGGGTCGGATGGGCGGTGCGCCGTCTGACAGGAGGGCCAGGCCCAGAGGTGGACATGTCTGCCTTCCTTGATCGCCGCGATCCCGAGAACCTGGATGATGAGGCCGAACCTTTCGCGGATCGCGCGGGCAGTTGGCTTGATCTGATGGCACAAGCCGCCGAGCTGCACCCTATAGCCCGTGCTTGCGCGGGTTATCACCTCTGGAGCCTCGCGGGCCTCGGGCAGCACGGCGACCGGATGGAGGCGGCGGTTACGGCGGCGCGGATCGCGGCCAGCGAGGGCAAGGGCGCCGTCTTTGCACCTCTGGCCATGGGCGGGGCAGGTGGGCTGCGTGCTGGCGGCTCACCCGCTGACCGTCTGGCGCGCTGGCTCGACGGGATGGAAACAGCATGCCTGACCGCGATGCGGCACCTAGACGATATTGAAGCGTGGTCAGTGCGGGCGGAAGCCGAGATGACCTCACTTTCGGGAAAGACTCCTCGCGCCTTGCGCGCCGTGTTGACCGAATGGCCCCTTGTATCCGCCCCGATGGCCGAAGCTCTGACCGGTGCCAGCCGCGCCGCCGTCCAGCGCAACCTCGCCTGGATGGAAGCGCGTGGTTTAATCCGCGAGGTGACGGGGCAGGGGCGTTATCGGATGTGGCGTGCCACGAACTGAAGGATGCGGCAGACTTCGCCGATCTTGTTGACGGCAGAGGTGTACTCCATAACCCTCGCGCCAGTAGGATGCGAAGAAAACCGTTTGCAGTTAATGCATTTGTTGCACTTATTTCATATATGGTGGTAGACAGCAGAAAACGGAGAGGAGACCACCATGAACATGTTGGCACACCGGCATCTTCCACCGACCCCGCAGGACGCTGCGATCGCGCGTGTCTCTGGACAGGCCTTGTCGCGCTTTGCGGCAGCCCGAGGACCCTTGAAGCTTCGCGTTACAGACGCGGAGCAGATGGAACCGATCGAACTTCCCGCCGGCGCTGTTGCGCTACTCATGGAGATCCTTGAGGCGATGGCAGCCGGTCGCGGCGTCACCATCATTCCCGAGAACGCCGAACTCTCGACAGTCCAGGCGGCAGAGGTGTTGAATGTCTCTCGGCCGTTCCTGATCAAATTGCTTGAGGATGGCAGTATCCCGCATCGGAAGGTCGGCAAGCATCGCCGTATCCGCATGGAAGACGTCATGTCGTACAAGGCAGCCATCGACAACGAGCGCGAAGCCGTCCTTGATCAACTGGCCGCCGACGCACAGGACCAGGACATGGGCTATGGCTCTAAATGAGCCAGTACACGGTCCTTTTCGACGCGAATGTCCTCTACCCTGCGCCCATGCGGGACGCGCTGATGCAACTGGCGGTCACGGATCTTTTCAAGGCCAAGTGGACGGCGGACATCCATCGGGAATGGATCGACGCGCTTCTACGCAATGAACCTCATCGGGACCGCGCGGCGCTGGAACGAACACGTGACTTGATGGACAGGGCCACACGCGATTGTCTGGTCACCGGCTATGAGGCCTTGGTGCCGGCCCTCATATTGCCGGATCCCGACGACCGGCACGTTCTGGCGGCCGCTATCGTCGGGCGCTGTGACGCCATCGTCACGCAGAACCTGAAGGACTTCCCACCAGAGGCACTTGCACCATTCGGCATCGAAACTCAGCACCCCGACGACTTTTTCCGGAACCAGCTTTCTCTCGCGCCCGGTCTGGTCTGCTCCGCGCTGCGAAAAGTTCGCGCCCGCCTCAAAAACCCGCCCAAGAACGTTGACGAATATCTGTCGATCCTGACGCAACAAGGGCTGGTCGCAACTGTTGCTGACCTGGAGCAGTTTGCCGATCTGCTCTGATTGGCGCCATCGCGGGTCTTGGCGTGCTCAACTCGTTTTGGCATTGCAGGTGCTAACCTCTCCATTGTCATCGCGCAATCTCCCCAGCCAATACAGCTCGACCATGCACAGCCAGCATGGCCGTGAACCGCTGGCATCCAAACTGGCGGATGACCTCGAGAACCCGCGCCTCATAAGCGGCCATACCGATCTTGCTACACAGGTCGGAAGCATGAAATTGGCGGTTTGTGCTCGGCGCGGCCTTGATCTGATCGCGTAACTCGCGCTCTCTCGGATCGAGCATCACCTGCGGTTCGGGCACTTCTCTTGGTCGAGGTGTAGCGCCTGGCGCGGTGCGCCATCTGCGCATGAAGCCGAGCAAAAAACCCGCTGGAACCTTCTCGTTGCCGCGCGCGCGGTTGAACGCAAGGAAGCGATCCCAGATCACTTGCGTGTCGACATTCCAGCATGGAAGCACGGTCTTCGCAGCCTTGATCAAGTCGGCCCAGCATGTCTGGAACACGTTCGAAACTGCATTAATGTTGATATGTCCTGAGAATACAGTTTTGTTATAATCTTTACTAGATAGTGATGTGTCGTCTCTACCTGACGCGACATCTTCGATCTCGCCTTCTTCATCAAAGGCTGTGAAGCGAAAGAGCCACGGTGCATACTTGCCATTGGGCTTTTGGCGGGTGAGTTGCAGCTGGGAGGCTTCGAGTTCAGTCAAGAGCACGGTCAGATACTGGCGCGAAACGCCCGTTTTTTCTGCGAGCGCAGATAGGGTGAACGCGGCTGTCCCGCGTGACAAGCCGTTGTAGCCTTCCTTCCAGGCGATGCCATCGAGGATGATCGTTGCCAACTTATGGGCGGATACGGAAAGCACTGTCTGTGTGATCCGTCGCAAGATCAGGCCGGTTGTGGGTTCCATGGTCGGTTTCTCCTGAGAGAGCCGAGGCCATGCCGTGAGGTAACAACACTTTTGCCAGCAAAACAACTTTGCTGGTTGCAGAGGTTCGGACAGTGCGCTAGAAGAACCTTGTTCACGGGTTTTTTTCTAGCGCGGCGTCAGGTTTCACGGTCTGGCGTCGTTTCCCTTTTTGGGGTCGGTGCACGGTCTCTGGTGCAGGGTTTATCGGATACGGGCCGGCGCCACGCCGCCCCGCGCAGGGTCAGTAGCGGACCTCTTCGAAGCCGTAGTTTCCCTCGTGGTCTCGCCAGTCCACGAAGACGGAACGGTAGCTGATCGATCTGCAGTGAACGGGCTCGGGAAGTTGCGATGCTACAGGGACATCGGCTACGCTCGACCGTGTCCAACGATAGTCGCCTTGCACCCCATATGAACCGAGGCGGGTGCTGTCGTAACGGTTGCAATCGCCATCCCGGTTTTCGCGCTGGCTGAACTGGATGTGATAGACGCGAATGCTGCGAACGAAGTCGAAGGCATCGCCTGAGATGTCGATGTCAGCCTGTTCTTCTGCCTGCACTGGCAAAAAGAGCGGCGGGTCTTGCGGCACGCTGATCTGAGGCTCAGTTCGGAAAGCGATGTCGTAGAGCCGTTCCATCGGCGAAAGCGGGACAGGGGCGCTGAACGACACTCCCATCGGGCATCGCCAGATCTGTAGGGGCGGCTCGATCGGCCACGGTGTAATCCGCCGAATGAAGACGGCCCGAGCATGGGCGCAAGGCGCCGATGCTGGCCAGCCTCCGGCAAGGCAGAGCAAGATGGCGCAGTCAACCTGGTAGGCTTGCGCCTGCTCGACTGAACCGATGAGGCTCGATACGGTGATAGCAGCGGCGGCTGCCGCGCTTCGGACCCTGTGCTTCATGACGCCGACTCCCACTATAATGGTGCCGCGATACAAAACAACACGAACGATAGCAAGGCGATTTCATCGTTACGTTATGGGGCCGGCAGATTTGACCTGTTCCGAAGCAAAGCGATGAGGTTCCAGACGTGTTCCGCTCAGACCGGACATTAGTGGGTGGCGTTGTTAGGGTCGGATCAGACTAAAGCTACCGAACTCTAGCCAAATCAGCTTGAAGCTGTCACACTGAAGAATATTTCGCTTGACAGGAACAAATTAAGAACACTACGGGGTGCAATGTTTGAACAGGTAAAACCGAAACTATGAGGGTGGTAAGTTACGTGGCCTGCATCATCGGGGGTGCGGTTCTCTGCTACCTCCTTTTGTCGCTTGGTGTCGTTGACGTAGTCGACGGAGTGCCGGGCACGATGCAAGAACCCGCAATCGCACTGCCCACATATCTCGGATTTATATCTGCGATGATGACAGCGGTAACGGCGGTGTTGGCTGCGGTCGCTATCGGAATTGGCGTTGTTGCCTTCTTCACTTTTGGCGGGATCAAGAACGAAGCTCAGAAGGTCGCCAGTGAGAGGGTGATCGAGCTAGTAAACGAGAAACTGTCGGACGAAGCGATTAAGGCACGCATTGACGAAATCGCATTTGGACAAGGGCCGCGTGGTGAACTGGATGAAGACTTTGATCCAGACGACACGGGCAACCGCTAGGGAGGGAGAAACCATGACTTCACGTGAGTACAAGCGAATTGAAGGGCCGGCCAAGGAAATCCTTGACCGGTATCTTACTGAATATCCGGTAAAGCTGGGGCAACTTGCAAAAGACCTGGGCGTTTCCATCAAGGTGTCCAGCATGGGCACCGGCATTTCTGGTCAGATCATGAAGGAGGACGATCACTACACCATTCGTGTGAACCGGCATGAGGCGCGTGAGCGCCAAAGGTTCACGATCGCGCACGAGCTTTCCCATTTCTTCCTGCACAAGGCTGTCATTGACAGCTCGCCGGAAGGGATCAAGGACAACGTCCTATATCGCTCTGGGGAGCCTGAGCGTATTGAGTATGAGGCCAATCGTCTGGCAGCGGATATTGTTATGCCCATGCCGCTTGTCGAACAAGTACTGCGCGACGAGTTCAACGGCGTAGTCACAGAGGCTACGATAGAAAGCCTTGCAGCGCGGTTCCAAGTATCCAAAGCTGCAATGGAAATCCGTCTATCGACTTTCGCAGAAGCATGAGTGAGTGAACCATGGTCCTAGAGAACAAGAGCTACGTTCCAACTTTGGCTATCCGCGCCAGCGAAATGAACGGGCTTGAGTTCTTGCCAGGGGCTACGAAAGACAGGATGTCGCCCTGTATTCTGCTCGCCCCTTGGGCCAACTCCCTCACCTTGGACCGGGCGATTGACCGTGTTGAGCGGGCATTCCCTAATCGCAACTATTTCCTAGATATTGACCGCGACTACCAATTCACGAACCTTGAAAGCGGGCCGCAGCAGGAACTGGCGCGCTTGATGGAGCCGGACAACGCCTACGCGAACTGGGTCGAATTCGTGGGGCGGCATGAACGTATATGGCCCTGTATTCAGTCCAGAGGACAGGGTGAAGCAGACCTAAGACGACAAATCGAGGCTATCCAGGAGCTGGGCCGTCCGTATTGCATGAGAATCGTGCGGGATCGGTTTCCGAGCAACATTCAAGAAATCGTTGCGGCCTTCGCCGCTGGGGGCGCTGCCGACTTCGCGATCATCTTAGAAGGAGGCTGGACTCGGGACCCATTGACTCTTTCGGTGTGGTTCGAGGGCGTTATTGCCGAAAGCCTGCAAGAGATTGATGCGGCTGTACCTGTGGTACTTTCGTGTACTTCCATTCCGAAGATGTTCTCTGCATTTAGCGGCATCACGCCGGTTCCATTCAGCAACCGCCAGCTAATCGACCAAATCTCGCGCAGGTCCAACCGTGCGCGTATAATCTATGGTGACTGGGGGAGCACCCGCCCGCGCGAAGAGGGTGGTTTTGCAAGCCGCCCATTGGACCGCATCGATTACCCAACGGACGGCGCTTGGTACATCGTCCGGAACAAGGATGAAGAGTGGGACTTTGAAGCGGCCGCTCAAGAACTGATCGAGAATAGTGACGTCTGGGTCGGTGACCTTAATGTCTGGGGTGAAGAGATGATCTACCAGACCACCATCAACGAAGAAATTGGCATCGATACGCCACAGAAAAACGTAGCAGCGCGGGTGAACATCCACCTTCATCGACAGGCATTCCATGGGACCGGTAACATTGGCGGAATGAACCTTGATGAAGATTGGGAAGACTAGGAATTCCGCTCCAGTGGAAGTTTCCCGGCTCTCCTTATGAGGTCATGGTTTCAAGAGATCCCGTTCATCTTAATCCGTAAAGCTTCCGACCAGTCTTTCAGCGCCTGAATATCGGCCATGATCTCTACCGGCTCTGGCGGCTCCGGATCATGCCCGCGGGAGGGATCGTGCGCGTCAACGAAGTCACAGCATTTCTTGAACCCGCTTTGGAAGCCTTGCACATCGGCATCTTCCAGAGCTGTCACGCGTTTCAGGTTCTTGGTGTCGATATAACCACGGTGACGCATCACGACATTGGCAAACACGATGTCCTCCAGCGCCCGTTCCCAAGTCGCCCGCAGGCGACTGTAAAGGGATGACACTTCCGTTTTGTAGCCTTCGTCATCATGCGCCTCGAACAGGCGCTTGGCGGCGCGCGCCTCCTTTTCGAGCTTGTCGATCCGGTCGCGAATGCTCGATGCTGTCCATGGCAAGTCCTTGTTGACGATGCCGACGACATCCTGTCCCCGCGTTAGATGTGCAAGCGCTATCGGCGTATTTCGCTTCGAGGCCAATTGTGCCAGATCGTTGACGAAGATCATGTCATGCGTGAACACGATGACCTGCCGCTCACTGGCTTCCTTGGCCAGGCGCTTGGCGACTTTAGAGCGCCAGCGATGATCCAGTGACGAAACCGGATCGTCGAACACCAGCGCCGACGTATGTGACGCGTTGGCTAGTTCGGTAAGGTACGAGGCCAGCGCGACACAGGTCTGCTCGCCCTCGCTCAGCACATCATGCACCTTGGCTTTTGGGTTCGCGTAGAGCTTCACCTCGTATTGGGGGGAACCAAACTTGCCCCCCGAACGCACGACCTCGACCCGCACGCGATTACCGGCCAGCGCGACAATCTCTTGTTGAAACCGGTCGCGCATGCGTGGCGTGATCAGGTTATCGGCAATCTCGTTTCCGAGCCGCGTGATCGCCGTGGTGGCAGTATCGCGCAAGCAGTTTTCAGTGCGCTTTAACTCTGCGAGCCGCGCGATCTCTGTTTTCACGATATCCAGCAGCTCGCGACTTTGTTTCCGATCCTGCAAATCGGCCTGTTCGTTGAGCACGGCTTCCCGCGCTTCGCCGCCGGATGCGTCATCGAGAGAAGCCGCATAGGCGCGTGTCTGCGCGGCTTCGGTGTTTACGGCCTCCGCGCCAGATTCAGGCAAAGCCAGCGGGTTCGGCACATCTTCGCCGGAGAGCTGCGCAAGCGTCTGGACCTGCACACGCCGCGCAAGCGCGATAAATCTCAGAACTTGTCTTGCGAGCGTGAAGTTACCGGCCTTCAAGTTCCGATAGGCCGCAGAGACCTTGTTGATGTGGACGGCGACATCGCGGAATTCTTTCTCCGCTTCCTTGAAGGTGCGCTCGGCCTCAGCCGCTTTGGTTTCCGTGTCCTTCTTGATGAAGTCCTCAAAGCCAAGCATCCGCGCGGCGGTGGGCTCGTCGATCTCCTGATGGCACAGAACGCAGATATCTCCTGGCGATGGTGGAAACACCGCCCCAGCTTCCTTCGCCACTTGCGAATATGATCTGGCGGATTCCCAGAGAGTCCGCCACACGGTTTCACCAACGCCCTCAAGCGCTAATCCGGAAAACGCATCATGCGCGGCCGTGTTCGCGGCCGTGCGCATGTCATCAGCACTCTTCTTCGTAGCATACAGCCCCTGAATGGCCTCGTCATTCAGCGCCTGCTCAATTCGCTTCAAATAGGATGCCAGTTGATCAAGCTGGTTCGCGTAGTCACGCTGCGCTTTTGCCGCGACGGCGGGGTCTTGGGCGAGATCAGCTTGCAGCTTGGTCAGGCGCGCTTCGTCCGCATCCGAAAAGGGTGTCTTGGGCGTTATGGCCGCGATATCGGTATCATGCTGAAGCGAAGACAGGGCTTTGCCGAGCGCCGAGCGGCTAGACCAGGTCGGGTTGGCAAAAACGGAGTTGCGCTTTTGCTCTAATGATTCTTTCTCGCTTGTCAGGCGCGTTTTGATTTCCTGACAGACACCGGCGAGGTCATCCGGAATATCAAGACCGAAGGGACGAAACCAAACCTCGTTTTTCTTCTGAACGTGTACCGAAGCCGCGTCACGGTCAAAGACCGTGATCGCGGAAAGCGTCTCGGCGGACCCGCCGTCATCTTCCCACGCGACGGTTTCTGATGCGCCGCCGGTACGGGTGATTTTCAGATCGGCCTTTGCTGTTCGCGTCGGGGAAGTGCTGTAAACATCGGGCATGATTTCGCCGGCATGCCGTGAGCGGCAAGCCTTCTTGAGAATCCGCGTATAGCCGGATTTTCCGGTACCGTTCTGCCCGTAAACTATGGTCATACCCGACTCCTCAAAATTCAGAGTCTGGCCGGTGGCGAGCTGGTTTACACCGGAAACATTTGTGATGCTGGACAAGGAAATCGACTCGCCATCGCCAGGATCAATCGGCAGATGGTCCTTCGAAAGTGGCTTCGCCACTAGCGTCACCGTGGCATCGCCATGCTCTTTCTTGCAGAGCGCCAGTAACTCCTCGAAAGCCTCTTCATCCGGATAACCGTTCAGAACAATGCGGCGCAGCGCATCGCGTTGCCATAATGGACGGTTCTCCGACCAAACCAATAGACGTTTGGGGACAGTGTCATCGCCTTTGCCTATGATCGCGCTGTCCGACATCACCGTATTAATCTTTCTAGCAAAATGTAATCTTCAACATCAAAGGGCTCCAAAGCTGGGTCAATAGCGAAAGCTCATCCCTTTGTTAGCAGTTGGAATTGCCAAAGACGCTTAAGGCCATTGTATGTCGATACATCCACGATGCGAATGCCAGCTTGCGCTGGTAGGCGCTTGATAGCTTTCAAGTCCGGCGAATGTAGGCAATCCGCCCTTCGCAACACTGTTCTACCTACGGCTTCAGCACAACCCCAGCCTTTCTGCCAATCCTTCAAATCCTGGCGCATCGGCATACAGTTTCTCGAACTCGCGCCGTGCCTGCGCCTTGCGACCTACCTCTTCATAAAGCAACGCGCGATCATACCGGATCTGCTGAAGCAGGCGCTTCGGGCGGTCCTTGCGGCGGCGGCCAGCGCGGGTCAGCACCTCGATGGCTGCGTCGGGCAGGCCACGGGCGGCGAGCGCTCGAGCCCGGTAGAGCAGAATGCCCGTGTCGATGGGCGTCTCATTCTGGGTTGCGACGGTCAGGGTGATCACCCGGTCCAGCAGGTTTTGGTTTTGAGGTGTGTCGAGCGCGATCTGGACAAAGGACAAGAGCACTACGGGATCCTCAGGCGCGATGACCAGCAGCCTCTCGAGATGATGCGCCGCGCCTTCGGCGTCCGCGCTCGCCTCGCACAGTTCCACGAGCGCAAGCCGTGTGCCGCGCTCGGTGGGGGAGATGTGCGCATAAATGCCATTGGCGATCGGCAGGGTGATTTGGGGCGAAAGATCATATTTCTTGAACAGCGCGCCGAGCCTGTCGTCCGCCGCAACCGCGCTTTCCAGATGCGCGCGCGCCTGCGCGAATGCCTCCCGCTTCAAGCGCATCATGCCGGCCATCCAGGCGGCGTCGGACAAATTGCTTGCGGCTTCCAGCTGTGAGAGTGCCGCATCCTCATCACCCTCATTGAGCGCACGCAGCCCGTCTATGAGCGCCTTTTCCTCGGGTGGAGTCACGAGCCTTCGGAAAAACCCGAGTGATAGCTTGTCCCGCGTTGGGGTGGCTGCATGCGCGCCCTTGCGGTCCTGGATGGTGTAGAAGAGGCCCGTTCCCGGCAGCCCGAGTGTGGCGCGGTTTCCACGGGGGCTGACGGTGTATTTGGCACCACGAGGACCGAACGACAGAGATGCCGTCGATTTCGAGAGGTTCAGCGTCACCCCGGGCGCAAGACGGATACGTTGCCAGAAACGCAGTGACACGGGGCGTAGATCCTTTCGGTAAATTGGCCGGAGACGAACTCTGATTGAACCGCATGGCCGCCGCATAGGCAACCGATGCGTGCGGCCTTGGACGTGATCCAGGCCGAACATGCTCCAACAAAATCATCAATGTATCATCGGCACAGGCTCAAGGCCGCCCAGTGCCTGCGGGAATGGGGCTACTCGACAACTTCGATGAACCGCCCGTATTCCTCGCTCACTTCTCCGGCCTCAATAAAGGCGCGAGCGCGCTCCTCGTCAATGCAGCGGAAATACTCCTGCACATCGGCGATATAGGCCTCGAAATCCCCCCGGATGAGGTCCGCGTAGGTGCGCATGTCCTCTTGAGACTGGGGAAGAAACGGTCGCTCAGGGGAAATGCAGGCAGCAGCTGGACCGGCCGCTCCCACGCCCAGGACCAGCAGCATAAAG
The DNA here is from genome assembly GCF_059612905.1 of Ruegeria sp. YKSD163. NCBI lineage: Bacteria > Pseudomonadati > Pseudomonadota > Alphaproteobacteria > Rhodobacterales > Roseobacteraceae > Ruegeria > Ruegeria sp. YKSD163. The sequence goes on along the minus strand of NZ_JBXWRM010000027.1, from coordinate 8,971 downwards.
GTTACATTGCGCGCACAGTTTATGTGCAGGGCAAAACTCCTTTGCCGCCTTTAAGATTGTCGATCTGTCGGGTATCACTCTTATCGAAGCAAGGCGATCTTCGTCAAGTCGTTATTATTGTCTTGCTAACGTTTATGTTGTCTTGTATCGCCCACGGTGTTTCGAACCCGTGGGACCGGTACTGCACCTCAGGCAGGAAAGGACCCAAGGGAAGGCCATGATAGAAGAAGCACCGAATGTGGTTACAGAAGACGGATTGCGCGGCCTGCTGGCCGAACACTACCTCATCGAGGTGGTCTGCAAGGATGGCGCTGAGAAACGCCATAACAGTTGGTACGGCACATGGGTCATCCGTGCCGTTGCTGAGGACGGGCGTGACGACAAGATGCTCGTCACCAGCCGTAGCTATCTCAAGGTTCGCGAGTTCAAGACGATTGTCGGTCTTGTCAGCTTCCTTGCCGACATGGGTTGCACGACCGCCAGCATCCCGCTCATCGAAGGCGCCCGCGAGCGCCATGCAGCACCCGGGCGCACGCCCGAGCCACGAACCGGCCCGGTTCTGGTCAAGGACAACTGACCGCGCATTTGCGCTCGTCGTTGCATTGGGTACAGGTGTTTGTTCAGCACCCCCGGCCCTTGCCGACGGTTTCATCTTCCAGGTCAGCCCCGATGGCCGACTGATCGACATGGCCGAGATCACGAGCAGCCTGCGCTCGTTCACCGGTGACGATGCCCAGACTGGGCCCCTTCCAGATCGCCTCTTTCTCTTTGCAGCACCGCAGTCCGGTGGGGATGATGCTCCCCCGAGCGATTTGACGGCTGCCGCAGCCGTCGCCCCGCGCGCGGTCCGCGCCTCCCCCGAAATCCTTCACGCCATCGAGACCGCAGCGCTGCGTTACGGCAGCCATGACGCTTTGCGCCGGGCGGGTCTGTCGGTCTCCGATTGGGCGCTGTTCTACCGCGCCAATATCGAGGTCGAGAGCGCCTATAACCCGCGTGCGCGGAGCCCAGTCGGGGCCATCGGGCTCGGCCAGCTGATGCCCGACACCGCGCACGATCTCGGCGTCGATCCCCATGACATCGCCCAGAACCTCGATGGCTCGGCGCGCTACCTATTGATGATGCTCGAGCAGTTCGGCGATCCCGCGCTGGCGCTCGCTGCCTACAATGCCGGTCCCCATGCGGTCACCCGCCATGGTGGCATTCCCCCCTTTCGAGAAACCCAAGGCCATGTGGCCCGTGTGACAGCCGTGTTCCAGCGGCTGAGAGGAGACCTTTCGTGACGTCCAAACCTTCCATTGTCGCGCTCGGCGCGATGGCCCTCATCGTCCTGGCAGGACCGGCGCTTGCGCAAAGCATCGACCTCTCGCCCGTACAGACCCTGCTGCAAGGCATCGTCGATGCGATCACTGGCCCCTTGGGCATCGTGATCGGCACGCTCGCGCTGATCGGCGTCTTCCTCTCCTGGCTCTTCGGCATCCTCGATTTCCGCCAAGCGCTCTGGGTCGTGGTTGCGATCGCGGGCATCGCCGCGGCGCCCACCATCGTCGCAGCAATCTGGACGACCTGAGAAGCACCCATGTCCGACCAGTCCCGCGTGTTCATCGGCCTTCTCAGGCCGCCCAAGCTGATGGGCTTGCCGATCATGTACGCCATGGTCTGGCTCTTCGGCTCGACGCTTCTGTTTCTCTGGGTGCAGAGCTGGGTGGTGGCTGTGTTCGCGGGGCTGGCCTGGCCGACGCTCTGGAAGGCCGCGGACTGGGATCCGAACTTCCTCGACGTCCTGGTGATCACCTTGCAGGAAACCCCGCCCACGGCGAACCGCAAACTGCACGGAGGCGACAGCTATGCCCCGTGATGGAATTGCCGATGGCGTCGCAGACGCCCTCGATCCGCTGACCGCGCTGCCCGCATGGGTCAAGGGCGAGAAGCGGCTCTCGTCGATGCTGCCCTATGTGAGCCTCGTCACCGACCGGACGATCCGGACGCGGGGCAACGAGTTGATGCAATGCATCCGGCTTGAAGGGGTGAACAGCACCACGAGCGAGGATGCGCATCTCGACCGGATCGGCGGGCTCCTGGCAGGCATCGTTGCGCAGGTGGGGACCGAGTTTTCCTTCTACCTGCACAAGGTCTCAAAAGCGGTCGATGTGACCCTGCCGCCCATCTCGGGCGATGGGTTCGCTGCCGCGGTGGACCAGCGCTGGCGCTCGCATCTGGGCGGGTCGGGCCTGCGCGACAAGACCCTGACCCTGACCGTGCTGAAGCGCCCCGAGACAGGCAGCCGTCTGCCCTTCGGTCTGGGGGCGTCCCGTGCCTGGAATGCTGCCGACACGACACGGCGTCTGCGCAAGCTCGACGAGGTCGTGGGGTTTCTGCTGTCGTCCTTCGATGAACTGAAACCCCGGCTGCTTGCCGCCAGCAGTGGCGAACTTCTGGGCTTCCTCGGATCTCTGAACACCGGTGAGGAGCACCCGCTCTTCCCGCGGTCGCGCCTCGGCGTGATCGCCGAGGATGTCGCCAATACCCGCGTCACCTTCTGCGGCACGACCATTGCGCTGTCCGATGGTGCTGTCGGCAACAAGCTAGGGGCGATCTTTGCGGTGAAGAACTACCCTGCCAAGACCGACAGTCTTATGCTCGACGAGCTGAACCTGCCTGTCGACATGGTGGTCACGCATTCCTTCGTGCCGATCAACGCCAACATGATGGCGGGTCGCATCAAGCGGCAGCTGCGCCTAATGCAGGCCGCCAATGACGGGGCGGTCAGCCTCGCGCAGGAACTGGAACTCGCCCAGGACGATCTGGAATCCAAACGCCTGATCTTCGGCGAGCACCACATGACTGTGGCTGTCTATGCGCGATCCCAAACCGCGCTCGACGACATCGCGGCCGAAATCCGCAACATCTCCGCGACCTCTGGCATCAACCTGATCTCGGAAGCCTTCGGGGCGCGGGCGCATTTCATGGCGCAGCATCCGGGGAATACCGGAGCGCGCAGCCGCAAGGCCGCGATCACGAACCACAACTTCGCCGATCTCGCCACCTTCCACCGCACCCCGCTTGGCAAGACTGGCCGGGAAGTGCCCTGGGGCGTGCCGATCACGCTTTTCCCGACGCCTGAGCGCAGCGGGTTCCGCTTCAACTTCCACGAACAGGGCGCACCGGACCGCGAGCCTACTGGCGGGCACACGCTGATCCTCGGCCGCCCGGGTTCAGGCAAATCGGTGCTGGCGGCTTTCCTGATGACCATGGCTCGGCGGGCAGGCGCGCGGCTCTTCGTCTTCGACTATCGCGCTGGCATGGAAATGGCCGTCCGCGCGCTTGGTGGTAGCTATTCGACCGTGCGGGCGGGACGGCCCACGGGCCTGAACCCACTGCAGACCGAGATCGACCCGCGCGGTCAGGCCTGGCTTGCCGACTGGCTTGCAAGCCTCCTCGAGCGCCGCGATCGGCCGTTGACCCCGGTACAGACCAACCGCCTGCAGGAGGTCGTGCGCCAGAACGCCAGTGCGGGGAACGCGGGTTTGCGCAACTGGTCGGACTTCGCCTCGCTCCTCGTCTCGACCGATGACGAGGGCGATCTGTTTGAGCGGATGCAGGAATGGACGGCCGAGGGCCGCTACGGCTGGATTTTCGGGGCGAACACAGACGACACGTTCCAGATCGGAGGCAGCACCGACGCTGATGTCGCGGGCTTCGATCTGACCGGCATTCTCGATTCCGAGAGTGAGCGGGAACGCATGGCGGTCCTGTCGTACCTGTTCCGACGGGTCGAGCGCGTGATCGAGGACCGCAAGCCCACGATCATCGTGATCGACGAGGCCTGGAAGGCCCTCGACAACGCGTATTTCGCGGAGCGGCTCTCGAACTGGTTGGTGACCGCGCGCAAACAGAACGCCGTCGTCGTGATGATGACGCAGTATGCGAGCCAGCTCGATCGCACGCGGACCGGCAAGACCATCGTGGAAGCAGTGCCGACCCAGGTGCTCCTGCCCAACATCCGCGCCTCCGCCGCTGACTACGCGATGCTCGGCCTCAGCGAGAAAGAACTCGATGTGCTTCTGGGCGTCGGGTCCGCCTCGCGGCTCGCGCTCGTGCGCGATGACCGGGGTTCCGTCGTGATCGACGCCGATCTGAGCGCCCTCGGCCCGCTCGTGACCATCCTGGGCGGCATGGAGAAGGGCGAGGCCCTCGTCGGCCCTGATTACCGCGAACGACAAGATTTCTGGAGAGTGACATGACCCTTACCATGATCCGCAGCGCCGTGCTGCTTGGCCTTGGCCTGAGCCTGACAGCCTGCGCGCAGCATAACCCCGCAGAGGCCAATTGCTTCAACTTCCGCGATGCGCCCGCACGAGGTGCAACCGCGACGACCACGATCTCGACCATGGGGGCCGCCGTCACGCGGCGCGACACGGCGTGCGATTTCGTGATGCTGGGGGCGGGCGGCTAAGCCGATGCGGACCTGGCTCCCCCTCTCGATGGTCAGCCTTGCGCTGGCAGGTCCCATGGCGGGGCCAGCGGTTGCCCAGGGCGTGCCGACCTTCGACCTGCGCCTCTTCGCAGAGCGGCAGGCGATCGTTCAGCAGACCGATCGCGACCTGGCGCTGCAGCAAGACCGGCTCAGCCGGGAGGAGGAACTGGCCGAGATCGAGCGCCAGCAACTCGCCTCGCTAGAGGGGCTGATGGATGCCATGTCCCTCGGCTCGGGCGATGTGGCTGGTACCGTGGTCGGGCTTGAGGCAGGGCAAGGGGTGGTTGGTGACGTCGAAAGCGCAGCCGCCAGCCTCTACGCGCCCGAGGACAACAATCCGGCTGCAGCCCGGATGTTCGGCGATGCCCGGGAAGGGATTGAGGAACTGATCATCCGCGCGGCACGTGACACGCACGGGCTGCCAGGCGTGAGCCGTGCGGGCCTTTCGCTCGTGCAGTGGCGCTGCCTTCTGCAGGCGCTGATCTGGCAGGAAAGCCGGTTCCAGATCGGAGCCCGCTCCCCCGTGGGAGCCTTCGGCCTCACCCAGATCATGCCCGGCACGGCGGGCGATCTCGGAATCTATCCGGCCTATTACGACGATCCCTGGCTGCAGGTCACGGGGGGCGCGCGTTACCTCGCGCAGATGCTGAACATGTTCGATGGCAACATCATCCACGCGCTCGCGGCCTATAACGCGGGCCCGGGCAACGTGCAGAATTACGGCGGCGTCCCACCCTTTGCGGAGACGCAGCACTACGTCGTGGTGATCCCGCAGCAGTACAACAGCTATCTCGCCGCCGTGGGCGGTATCGATGCGCTCGGCACGATCGACCCGGTCCTTCTGGCGAACGCGAGCTTCAGCCTCTCGGCCCATGGGGCGGGGGTCTACGGGGATTACTCGCTGGTCTCGGTCCGCGCAGCTGCCTTGCGGGTGCAGGATATCATCACCCGCATCGGCGAAACCGAAGACCTGCACGAGGCCATCGCGCTCAACACCTATGCGCGCGCCGAACTGGCCCGCCTGGTCGCGATACGCACCCGGATCAAGGCCGCCCACACCCAACCGCTGAGCGAGGAACAACTCGCCATGGCGGCGGCCCAGGCCGCGGAGCGGCAGTTCATGGATTTCACTCAGGAGAATTTGCGATGATCCGGCGCTTGTACCGTTCCCTCACTACCACCGCCGCGACCCTCGCGCTGACCACCGCCCTCGCGGGGCCCGTCACTGCACAGGGCGTGCCCACGGTCGACACCCAGAACATCGCCCAGGAAATCCGTCAGCTTCAACAGATGCTGCAGGATTTTGGAATCCAGACTGATCTTCTGGACAATGCGCTGGCGCAGCTGGACCTCCTGCAGCAGCAGTTCGATCAGCTCGAGGAGATGTATGCCTCGCTCACCGGGCCGCGCAGTATCCTTGGCCTCGCGATGGGCGGAGATCTCGACGGACTCCTCCAGGCGAACTTCGAAGATATTCCGGGCCTGATCCGGGGCATTCAGACAGGCGATTGGTCGAGCTTGATCGGACCCAACGCAGGACCCCTGCGCACCCAGATGGAACAGGCGCTGGCCAGTGCGGGCTTCGACGAGGACACGCTGCGCGAGATCGCCACCAGCGGCAATCCAGGCGCGGAAGGTGTTGCGACCCGCGCCACGACCGGCGCCGTGATGTCGGCCGCCGCACAGAACAGCCACGCTGAGGCGGCCCAATCGCTGGAGCGCGTCGAGCAACTCGTCTCCCTGATCCCGGACATGGAAGACCTGAAGGCATCGATGGACCACAACACCCGCGTCACGGCGGAACTCGCCATCGCCATGACGCGCATGTGGGAGCTGGAAGCGATCCAGACCCTTGGCGCTGGCAACGCCGGTGTCGTCGATGCCGCGACCATCGCCGAAGAACGCCGCTACATGGACTTCACCCTGCCGAGCTTGCGGCCATGAGCAAGGGTCCCGACATGACGGCGGGCATGAGCGCGCGCGAACTCGTTGAGGAGGAACTGATCCACGGCGCACTGCGCCGGGAGCAGCTCTGGCGGATGATCGGTCTTGGCGGGGCGGGCTTTGGGGTCTTCGGCTGCCTTGCCGCTGCAGCCGTTGCCCTGATGGTCGAGACACCGCCGCCGGTCGTCGTCCCCTATGATCCCGCGACTGGTCTGGCCTTGCCCAATGCCACGGTCGAGACGGTGCGGCTTGCTGAGCGACCCGCCATCATCGAGGCGCAGATCTATCGCTACATCCTCGACCGCGAGGCCTACAACCAGCTCGACAACGATCTGCGCGTGCGCCGGGTGCTGGCGCAATCCACCGGGGCGGCCGAGGCCAGCATGCGCGCCATGTGGACCTCTGGGCAGGAAAGCTATCCGCCGACCCGCTATGGCCCCGCGGCCGAGATGGCCGTCGAGATCGCCTCGATCACGCTGATTGGCGAGAACCGCGCGCAGGTGCGTCTCAGAAAGCGCCTGACCAGCCCGCAAGGGGCACAGGACGGATCCTTCACCGCAACATTGATGTTCGCCTTTCAACCCGAACGGACCCGCTCGATCGACGATGTCTGGCAAAACCCCTTCGGCTTCACCGTCACCCAATATGCCATCCGATCGGACCGTTCCGAATGACCTCTGTTCCAGTTCTCACATCCGTTCACGCGCTGCTGATCGCCAGCGCCCTGGTGCTTTCCGCACCCGCAGCCTTTGCCGAGACCACGCCGCGCCCCGGACCCCATGACAACCGCGTCCGGATCGCGACCTGGACCGAGGGGCAGGTCTACCGCGTTGTCACCACCCTGACCCGCGTCACCACCGTCGAATTCGGCGAGGGCGAGACGATCCGCTCGATCATCGCGGGCGATACGGTGGGCTTCCAGTTCGATGGCGTTCCGGGCGGGCGCGCCTTCGCGATCAAGCCTGCCGCCTCTGGTGTCGCCACCAACATCACCGTCTACACGAACCGCCGCTCCTACTACTTCCACGTGGTCGAGGCGCGCGAGACCCCGCATTACGTGGTTCAGTTCCGCTATCCCGAGAGCCGCGTTCAACCGGCCCGGGCGGTCGCGGCAGAGGCGCCGAATGCGAACTACGCCGTCAGCGCAAGCGAGGAGTTCACACCGACAGCCATCTGGGATGACGGCACCTTCACGTATTTCCGTTTCGCGCGGAACGCGCCGGTCCCGGCGATCTTCCGCTATGCGAATGGTGGCGAGCGGGCGGTGAACAGCACGGCACTCGAGGACGGCGTCATCCGCGTCTCGGGCGTGAACCGGCAATGGGTGCTGCGCCTCGGCGAAGACGAGGTCTGTGTTCAGGATATGGGTGGGCCCACATCATGAGCCAGGACACCGAAGACCTTGCCGCGCGCCTTGCAGCCCTTGAGGCGACGGGCGACAAGAAGCGGGCGGTCACACGTCCATCCCCGCTAACGGCGATTCTTGGCGTGGCCGGGATTGTGGCCGTGGGGGGGCTTGCCTGGGCCGCCCTTCAGCCGTCACCGGAAGCGCCCCTGCCGACCGCAGCTCCCGAAGAATTCCAGACCGCGGGATCGGGCTTCGGCGACCTGGCCCCCATGCCTATCGCCGAGCCTGCGCCGCCGCCACCGGTCGAGATCGGCCCCTCCGCGTCGGAACTGGCGCTAATGGAGAGCCTTGCCACGTTGCGTGCTGAACTCGAAGACCTGCGCGCGCGGCCCGTCGAGGCATCGGACAGCGGGGCAGAACAAGCCATCGCAGACCTCACGGCGCAGATCGCGGCGCTGCAGGAGGCCTCGACCGAGGCGCAGCGCGCGCTCGAGCGGCAATTGACCGAACGCGACCGGGAACTCGACCAGCTGCGCATGGATCTTGAAGTTGCACGGCTGACCCCGCCTGCGCCCACGGACCTCGGACCGAACGAGGAGGATCTGCGGCTGGCCGAGCTTGAACGCCGCAGGATCGCTGAAGCCGAGGCGCGCGCCGAACGCATCGCCTCGCCCATGATCGCGTTTTCTGGGATGGGGGCGGGGACCGACCGAGAGAACAGCCTCGAGGCAGCGCGCTTGAATGAGGACGAAGCCTTCGTGCGGGCAGGCGCAATGCCCGCCCCAGTGACGCGGGCCGAAGTGATCGTGAACCCCGGCAACACCGTCGTGCAGGGCACGATGATCCAGGCCGTGACCGAGACGGCGCTGGACAGCACACTGCCCGGCGCGATCCGCGCCATCGTCTCCGAGGACGTTCATTCCTTCGACGGCACGCGGGTCCTGATCCCGCGTGGCGCGCGTCTCGTGGGGCGGTACCGTTCCGATGTGGCGCTCGCGCAGTCGCGGGTCATGGTAGCCTGGGACCGCATCATCCTGCCTGACAACCAGACCGTGGAAATCAGCGCCTTCGGTGGGGATGAGCTCGGTCGCACCGGCACCACCGGCTTTGTCGATACCCGCTTCGCGCAGCGCTTCGGCTCGGCCGCGCTGATCTCGCTGATCGGGGCCTTGCCCGCAGCCGCCGCTGGACAGATCGAGGAT
>NZ_JBXWRM010000026.1:0-43410 GCF_059612905.1 Ruegeria sp. YKSD163 | reverse complement strand
GGTTCTTCCGAGCCGATGCCGCCTAAGCGATCCCCGCGATCAATGAGCGGCTGGAAGAGGCGGGCTGATTCTACGCCATCCGTTTGCCTGCAAACGCGGTGCTCAAGGACATGGCCACGATGACGTTGAGCGAATTCGATCGTTGGTTTGCTTTGGAAATCTGCCGTTACAACAACAGAATACATTCAAGTCTTGGCTGCACGCCCGTTGCCAAATGGGAGGCGCTCTCAGAGCAAATGACGGGCGACATCCCATTTGATATCGAAGCCTTTCAGGTGAGTTTCCTGCCGAGCGAACTGCGCAAGATCAGGCGTGACGGCATCCATCTGTTCCAGATAAGGTACTGGTCCGATGCCCTTGCAGGCCACATCGGGCGCGGGGATGGAAAGGTGGTCGTTCGCTACGATCCTCGTGATATCTCAATGATCTGGGTGGAACTGGGCGATGGCCGGTATGTTGAGGCGCGGTACAGAAACCTGGAAATTCCGCCCGTCTCGCTCTGGGAATATCGCGAAGCCATGAGGAAGGCTCGGGCCCTTGGCAAGTCCGGGTCCAATGAGCTGGTTCTGGCTGAGCTGATCCGACAGCAACGCCAGATCGAAGCTGAAAGCCGGGGCCTGACGAAGGCCGAACGCAGAACCCGTGAAAGAAAAGGGACATTGGAGAGCGCCAACTCGGGCGTCTCGTCAACCGAAGGGCTGCGCCCGATCGACACTGGTGATACATCGCGCCCATTGTTCAAGGTGGAGAGATGGTGAATTGAGGGCAGGTACAACTGAAGAAGACGACCGGATCGCCCTCATTCAGTCGGACATCTGGATCGGCTTTCCGCGGGCCGAACAAGTACTGGATCGTTTGCAGGGCATGATCGAAGCGCCACGGCAAACTCGTGTGCCCGGGCTTCTTGTGCATGGTGTGTCCGGGATCGGAACGACGATGATCGCCCGCAACCTGTCGCGCAAGTACGCACCAGAATACGAACCGGCGTCAGGCATCACCCGCACACCGCTTCTGCTGTTGCAAGCGCCGCCCGCACCTGACGAACGGCGGTTCTACCTGCACATCCTGGCCGCCGTCGGCGCCCCGGCGACGGCACTGAGCGCCCGCGCTCAAAATGTGGCTTCCCTCGAAGTCCGCGTCATCGCGCTCCTGCGCGACCTTGGCCTACGGATGATCATGATCGACGAGGTTCACAATCTCTTGGCCGGGACCCACCGCGAACAGCGCCGCTTTCTCAATGTTCTGCGGTATCTCAGCAATGAACTCGAAGTGTCGCTGGTCTGCCTTGGGGTCAGCGAGGCTGTCGATGCCATCCGTGGTGATATCCAACTTGCCAGGCGGCTGGACGAACATCACCCGCCAAACTGGCGCGATGATGCCGAGTTCTCGGACATGATCCAGACACTCATCGCGGCAATGCCCCTCGATAAGAAATCAAATCTTAAGGTCAAGTCACTCAAGCAGATACTTGCGCTAACCGGCGGGGTGACCTCGCGCATCTTCGCCGTGATCAAGGATCTTTCCATCGACGCCATTGTCACCGGTGAGGAATGCATCACCGATGACGCAATCGCAAAATGGACGCCGGTTTGGTCGCGCCATGCGAACGCCCATCGGCGGCTCGCGAAGTCCGGCGTGTGAAGCCGCTGCCCAAGACTGTCGCACCGTTGCCAGACGAGTTGTTGTCAGGTTGGTTGTCTCGGTTAGCTGTGGCCAACTACTGTGATGATGCCGAACTGCTGGCTCATATCGAAATCGATACCACGTATGGCACCGCCTTGGACTTCAGCATCGACGCGGCTGCGGCAGAGAAGATTGCGAGCGCTGCACGTGTCGCCCCAGATGTCGTGCGGTCTTTGACCTTTCCGGCAATGACGCCACGAGAAGCCTCGCTGACGGCCCAGATGCCATTCCAGCATTGTCTGCAATGCTCCCGAGAGGGCCTTTCGCTCAGGCATTGGAGGCGGGCCTGGGCATTCGACTGTCAGGTTTGCGGGACGAGACTTGTGCAGACCCTTGGCAAAACAGGTGACGAACAAATACCCGACAAACTGATTTACCGAGCGCGCCGCGGGGCAGGGATGCTTGAGTGCGCCGCGCGATCACGCAGCCCCAAGCAACTTCGGCGCGCAATGCGCACGGTCACCTTTGCCATGTCACTTAAGGGCTGCCACGGGGGGCCGTTGTTTGCTCTTCAGAACCACAAACCGGAAGTGAGGCTGTTTTGCCTTGCTGCCATTGATGCAGCCCGATCTCGTCCACTGATCAAAGCCGCCATCTCAAGCTCCGGCATCGACGACTATGCAAAGGTTGCTCTTTTGCGCACTTTCGAGAAGGAGCCACGTCTGCTTGCCGCAGTTGACCACATTGCGCAAAGGCGGGCGACGAGACGTGTTCGAATACATCGAGCTCTACTACAACCCGAAGCGCAAGCACACGAACAACGGCATGCTGTCGCCCGTTGACTTCGAGACCAGACAGCAGAAACTGGAACAGGCAGGTGTCTAGGAAACTAGGGGCACCTGATCTGCAAAATCTGAACAACAGAGCCGGATCGATTTATCCTCGATCCGATCCATCAGATGCCGGGACTGAACACCTAATAATCAAACCTGAGCACCCGATGGGGGCAGGACAGACAAAGCCGTTTGACAGTTTGCCTTACTTTGCTATCGTTTCGCGATGTCCGAGGCATTGCGTATCAGAACAGGGGAATTCGGCCGTGTCGCGTTGCTCGACATGGATCGTAGCCTCGTGCGTCATGCGCATCCGCATTGCCATGTCCTGATCAAGGTGGACGGGGCCGATACCGGGTTTCTGGTCGGCGACAGCGTTGCCGAGTTGACCGATGAGCAGGTCGTTCTCGTCAACGCATGGACGCCGCATGCCTACGTGCATGTTCCAGATGCACCGCGAACGCTGATCCTGGCGCTGTATATCGAGCCCGCCTGGCTGGGCTCGTTCAGAGATAACTGGATCGCCGCACGCGAGGGGGGGTTCTTCCCGAGCAGCAAGGGACAGATCACGCCGCAGATCCGCAAGCTGGCGCGCGACCTTGCTACCTCGATGGTGCACGCGCCCACGGCGATCGCCGATCACGAACGATTGCTCGGAGATTTGATGATCGCGGTAATCGAGCGGTTCACGGAGTGGCGCAGCGTCGGGACCTCGTTGAGCGAAGCCGCTCGGATGCAATCGGTAGACTGGCGCGTGCGCAAGGCCATCGACATGATCCGCACCACGCCCGGTCAGATCGACACCGTGGAGAGGCTGGCCGATGCGGCAGGGATGAGCCGGGCGAATTTCTTCCGGGTCTTCGAGAGTTCGACCGGAGTGCCTCCGAGGGTGTTCCTGAACGTTGTCCGGCTGGAACAGGCGGTCCATGCCTCGACCAATACCGACATGAGTTTCGGCGAGTTGTCCGAGCGGTTGGGGTTCTCCACCCAGGGGCATTTCACCCGCTTCTTTCGCGATCACACCGGGGTCGCGCCCACCCAGTTCCGCTCGATCGTGCGGATCGGCGACATCGCCGAGGCCTTCCGCCTCTAGCAGACGGATGTCGCGATTTGAGACGTTTCGGTAAAATCCGGGATTCCTCCCCATGGGTTAACACCGGCCAGACAGCGCAAGTTCTGCCCAAGGCCCGTATGGGGCCATGGGAGGGGAAGGCGTGGCATCAGCCGGCAAAGTTTCTGCACTGCTGCGGGTCGAGGACCCGGCTTTGCTTACCGGCCGGGCGCGCTTTGTCGACGACCTGCCCGAGCCCGCTGGCACGCTGCACGCGGCCATCCTACGCAGCCCGCACGCCCATGCCCGGATCCTGAAGGTCGACACCAGCCGTGCTGCGGCCCTGCGCGGGGTTTTCGCCGTCCATGACGGAGCCGAATTGGCGGCGGTGACCGACCCGCTTCTGGTCGGCGTCAAGGTGGCGGTCGAAAGCCGCGTTCTGGCCGTGGAGCGGGTGCGCTATGTCGGCGAGCCGGTGGCCGTGGTTCTCGCGGAAAGCCGATATCTGGCAGAGGATGCGCTAGACTTGATCGAGGTCAGCTATCAACCGCTGGCACCGGTCACCGGGATCGAGGCCGCACTGGCGCCGTCGGCCCCCGTCCTGCACGATGAGCTTGGGCACAATGTCGCATCGGATCGTAGCTTTGCCTACGGCGACCCGGCGGCCGCCATGGCGCGGGCGCCGCACCGGATCTCGGTGAGTGTCCACTACCCGCGCAACTCATGCACGCCAATGGAAACCTATGGTGTCGTGGCCAGCCACGACCCGGACGAAGGTTTTGACATCCTCGCCAATTTCCAGGGGCCGTTCTCGATCCATGCAGTGCTTGCGCGGGCTCTGAAGGTCCCGGGGAACCGCCTGCGCCTGCGCACGCCGCCACAGTCTGGCGGCAGTTTCGGTGTCAAGCAGGGTGTCTTTCCCTACATGGTGCTGATGGCAGGCTGCGCGCGTCTTGCCGGGCGCCCGGTGAAATGGATCGAAGACCGGTTGGAGCATCTGACGGCCTCGGTCAGCGGCACGGCCCGCACGACCACCCTGTGCGCAGCCGTCGAGGCCGATGGTCGGGTGACGGCGCTGGACTGGGACCAGATCGAGGATGTCGGCGCCTATGTCCGCGCGCCCGAGCCCGCGACGCTTTACCGGATGCACGGCAACATGTGCGGCGCCTATGACATCGCCCATCTGGCGATCCGCAACCGGGTGGTGATGACCAACAAGACGCCTACCGGCCTGAACCGGGGGTTCGGCGGGCCGCAGGTCTATTTTGCGCTCGAAAGGCTGATGGCGCGGATCGCACAGGAGCTGGAGCTGGATCCGGTTGCGGTGATCCGGCGTAATCTGGTGCCGGGTTTTCCGTATCGCACCGCCTCGGGTGCGACCTATGACAGCGGCGACTATCACCGGGCGATGGAGCTGGCGCTGGCCGATGGCCGTTACGATGCCCTGCGCGCGCAGCAGGCGCAGGCCAGGGCCGAGGGGCGGCTGTTCGGCATCGGCCATGCGGCGGTGGTCGAGCCTTCGGTGTCGAACATGGGGTATCTTTCCACGGTTCTCACACCTTCGGAACGCGCCAAGGCCGGACCCAAGAACGGCGCCCAGTCCGTGGCCTCGATCGGCGTCGATCCGACGGGATCGGTGACGGTGAAGATCGATTCGGTCCCGCAGGGGCAAGGTCACCAGACGGTGGCCGCCGGTCTGGTCGCCGAGGTGCTGGGGCTGAGTCCGGACCGGGTGCGGGTGGTCAGTGAATTCGACACCGCCAAGGACGCCTGGTCGATCGCCGCCGGCAATTACTCCAGCCGTTTCGCCGCCGCGTCGCTGGGGGCGGTCAAGATTGCCGCCGAGCGCCTGCGCGACCGTCTGGCTCGTATCGCCGCGCCCATGCTCGGAGGCGATGCCGCCGCATTGGTCTTTGCGCAGGGCGGTATCGCCGCGCCCGGCCACGCCCCCATCCCCTTTGCCCGCGTCGCTTCGGCCAGCCATTGGGCACCCGGAACCTTGCCGAACGGAGAGAGCGCTATCCGTGAAACGGTCATCTGGACGCCCGAGCCCCTGGCCGCACCGGATCCGCAGGACCGGATCAATTCGTCGCTCTGCCACGGGTTCATCTTCGATTTCTGCGGTGTCGAGATCGATCCCAGGACCCGCGCCGTGCAGATTCACCGCTACGTCAGCATGCACGATTGCGGGCGCATTCTGCACGCGGGAATGGTCGAGGGCCAAGTGCGCGGCGGCTTCGCCCATGCTGTCGGCGCGGCGCTCTACGAGGAGTTCGCCTATGGCGCCGACGGGGCCTTCCTCGCCGGAACCTTCGCCGACTACCCGGTGCCGACCGTCCACGAGATTCCGCCGCTGGAGATCCTGCACATCGAGACGCCCTCGCCGGTCACGCCGACCGGCGCCAAGGGTGTCGGCGAGGGCAATTGCATGTCCACCCCGGTCTGCATCGCCAACGCCGTGGCCGATGCGCTGCGGCCTGTGACCGGCTGGGTCGACCTGGCGCTGCCGATCACCCCGGCCCGGATCGCCGACCTGCTGGGCCCCGAACCTGCTGCCCCGCCATCGCGCGCGCCCGAGATCGACGCCGGCGACGGATTGGCGGGGGCCGGGACGGCCCGTGTTTCGGCCAGCCCGCAGCAAGTCTGGGAGATGCTGATGGATCCTGAGCAGCTGGCCGCCATCATCCCCGGCGCCCATGGTGTGACCCGCCCGGCACCCGACCGTTTTGCCGCCGAGGTGACGCTGGGCGTAGGGCCGGTCAAGGGGCGCTACAGGATCGAGGTGGCGTTGTCCGACCTGTCACCGCCACACTCGGCGGTGCTGAGCGGTCGCGCCACGGGGGCGCTGGGATCGGGCGAGGGGGTCGGCCATGTCACCCTGACCGCGCTCGACGATGGCGGCACCGAGATCGCCTATCGCTACCGTGCCCGTATTGGCGGCAAGGTCGCGGCGGTCGGCGGCCGACTGCTGGATGGGGCGGCGAAGATGGTCATCGGGCAGTTCTTTGCCGCGCTGGGCCGGCGCGCCGGTGGCGGACAGGGCTGGCAGCGCGCGTGGCCGGTCGCTTGGTTCCGCGCATGGTTCGGAGGAGCGCGATGAAACCCGCCGCCTTCGACTACGTCCGAGCGACATCGATCGACGAGGCCACCGCGCTGTTGCGTGCCGAGGGACCCGATGCACGGATCCTGGCCGGCGGGCAGTCGCTGATGGCGATGATCAACATGCGCCTGGTCCGCCCCTCGCTTCTGATCGACGTGATGCACATTCCCGGGGTATCGACCCCGCGATTGGAGCGCGGCGCCCTTGTTGTTCCGCTGGGCACCCGGCAGGGTGCGCTTCTCTCCCGGCCCTCGCTGGCCTCCGAAGTGCCGCTGCTGGCGCAGGCGCTACCCTGGACCGGGCATGTGCAGACCCGTGCGCGCGGGACGATCTGCGGCTCGGTCGCCCATGCCGATCCGTCGGCCGAAATCCCGCTGGTGCTGGCTGCGCTGGGTGGCTCAGTGCATGTCCGCGGACGCAAGGCGCGTGTCGTTCCCGCCGTCGAGTTCCTGACCGGGATGATGCAGACCAGCCTGCGCGACGACGAACTGATCGAGGCGGTCAGCTTTCCGCAGGTCGCAGGCGCGCAAGCCTTCGCCGAGTTCGGCCGCCGTCATGGGGACTTTGCTCTGGTGGCGGTCGCGGCGGTGGTGACGGGCAGCGGGGTCCGCCTCGCCATCGGCGGTGTCAATGACGCCCCCGTGGTGCAGGACTGGCCGGCGCTGGACCCCGCACAGATCGACGACGCGCTGAACGAATGCGCCTGGTCCCTCGAGGCACGCACTGACCTGCACGCAAGCGCCCGACTGCGCCGCGACCTGGTACGTCGCCTCGGGCGGGATGTTATCGAAAGGGCCCGAACATGCGCCTGACAGCAGCGAAACGACATGACATCACGATCGAGTTGAACGGACGGTCCGTCAGCGCCGAGGCCGAGCCACGCATGCTGCTCAGCGACTTTCTGCGCCATCGCCTCGCGGCGATGGGTACGCATGTCGGCTGCGAGCACGGGGTCTGCGGCGCCTGCACCGTGCTGATCGATGGCGCCCCGGCCCGAGCCTGCCTGACGCTGGCCGTGCAGGCCGACGGCAGCCGGGTCGATACGGTCGAAGGACTGGCGACGCCTCCGGGGCGGCTCTCGGTGCTGCAGGCCGCCTTTCAGCGCCACCACGCCCTGCAATGCGGCTTCTGCACCCCGGGCATCCTGATGTCTATGGATCACCTGCTCGCCACCGAACCTGACCCCGACGAGGCGCGGATCCGCGAGGTCCTGTCCGGCCACCTGTGCCGCTGCACCGGCTATCACCCCATCGTCTTGGCCGTGCTCGATGCGGCCGCCTTGATTCGAGCGGAGACGAACGATGCTTGACCTCGGCCGCAGCTTCCTGGCCTCCGTGGTGCGCGATCCACAGGCGATCGCGCTGGTCGACGGCGCGACCCGCCTCAGCTATGCCGACTGGCTTGCACGCATCGCGGCCCTGGCCGATAGCCTCGAGCGGCTTGGCCTGAAGCCGGGCGATCGCCTCGTCACCGCGCTCCAGAACACCGCCGACGCGGCGACGCTGCACTGGGCCTGCCAGATGGCTGCGATCGTGATCGTGCCGGTCAACTGGCGCATCACCGCCGAGGAACTGGACTTCACGCTCGACAACGCCGAGGCGCATGGCCTGGTCTTCGACGCTTCGAGTCAGGCGGCGGTCGGTGCGTCGGCGCGGGCGGCGGGTATGCTGCGGATCGCTTCGGGCATCGTGATCGACGGCGTGCCGACGGCAGAGGCCTTGCAGACAGGCCACGCCGATCCGACCCCGCGCGCCGGGCCCGAGGACCTGTCGCTGATGTTCTACACCTCGGGCACAACCGCGCGCCCAAAGGGCGTGCCGCGCCGCCACCGGATCGAGCGCGCTGCGGCCGTCGCCCACGTCGCGCAGAACCTGATGCCGCGCGGCGAGCGCACCTTGGGCGTGATGCCTCTCTATCACACTATGGGTGTGCGGTCGTTGCTGGCGATGTCGCTCTTGGGCGGTCGGTTCGTCTGCCTGCCCCGCTTCGATGTTGGGCGCGCGCTGGAGTTGATCGAGGACGAGGCGATTTCGAGCCTCTATCTGGTGCCGACGCTCTATCACGACCTGCTGATGCATCCGCGCTTTGCGCTGACGGATACTTCTTCGGTGCGCAGGCTCGGCTTTGCCGGGGCATCTATGACCGATGGCTTGCTCCAGCGTCTCAAGGCTGCCTTCCAGCCCGAATTGTTCGTCAACCACTACGGCAGCTCCGAGGTCTACACCTTCTCGGTGGACCAGGACGCCCCGGCAAAACCCGGATCGGCCGGCAAGGCGGGCCTCAACCAGGACCTGCGCATCGTGGTACCCGGACTGGGCGACCCCGAGGCGCGGGTGACGCCCGGCGACGAGGGCGAAATCATCGCCACGCTAGCGGGTGACGAGGCCTTCGAGGGCTACTGGCGCCGCCCGGAAGCCGACGCAAAGTCACTGCGCGCCGGCTGGTATTTTACCGGAGACATGGGCCGGGTAGATGCCGACGGAGACCTGTTCGTCACCGGACGTGTTGACGACATGATCATCACCGGCGGCGAGAATGTCAGCCCTGTGGAGGTCGAAAACTGCCTGTCGCTGCACCCCGGCGTCGGCGAATGCGCGGTGGTAGGACTGCCGGATGAACGCTGGGGCAAGATTGTCGCAGCCTTTGTGAAGCGAAACGGCTGCGTCTCGGCCGACGATCTGGATGCCCATTGTCGCGCCTCGGGCCTGGCTGCCTTCAAGCGTCCGCGCCAGGTGATCTTTGTCGCCGACTTGCCGCGATCACCCGTCGGCAAACTGCTGCGCCGCTTGTTGGTGGCCGGCGAATACCGATCCGAAGACAGCGCATCGGATCACCGAAACGAATGATTTCAAGGAGAACCTCATGACATCCGACCCCCGCCTTACCGATCTCGACGGCTTTCGTGTCGAGATTGACGCTGAACGCCAGCGCGGCGACATCATCCTTGACCGTCCCCCGATGAATGTCATCATGATGCCACAGCGCGACCAGCTACGCCGCGCGTTCGAGGCGCTTGACGAGGACGACCGGGTGCGCGTTGTGGTCTTGCGCGCCGAAGGCAAGAATTTCTCGTCGGGCGGCTATATCAAGGGCTTTCTAGAAGCCTCTCCCGAGCATGTCAGCCACTTGGCCGACAATGTCGCAGCGCCCTGGCGTTGTTCCAAGCCCGTGATCGCTGCCAATCAGGGCTACACTTTCGGTGTCGGTTTTGAAATCTCGCTGGCTTGCGACTTCCGTATCGTCACGCCTTCCACCCAATATGCCCTGCCCGAACAAAAACTGGGCCAGATCCCAGGGTCGGGCGGATCGGCGCGGCTCATGGGTCTCATAGGGCTGGCGCGGACCAAGGACGTCGTGATGCGCTCACGCCGGATCAGCGGTCAGCAGGCGCATGATTGGGGCATCGCCGTCGAATGCGTGCCCGAGGATCAATTGGACGTCGCCACCGATGCGCTAGTCGCCGAGTTGGTGGGTTTTTCGCCGCTGGCGCAGCGAACGGCGAAAAAACTTCTGAACGACAGCGAAAACGCGACCGTGGCCACGGGCATTGAGTTGGAGGGTCATTGTTATAGCCGTTTGCGCCAATCCGAGGATTTCGCGGAAGGCGTACGCGCCTTTCATGAAAAGCGCCTGCCGGAATTCCGCGGGTCCTAAAAGCAACCAAGGGAGGAAATTATGAAGAACAGATTTTGCATGGCGTTGGCCACGTCAGTCCTGCTAGGCACTACAGCTTTTGCGCAGGATGAGATCCGGATCGGCGTTCTGACGCCGTTGTCAGGCACCTATGCAGGCATCGGCCAGCAGGTGCGTTGGGGGCTTGATCTTGCAGCCGAGGAAATCAACGCCTCTGGTGGCATTCTCGGCCGTCAGGTGGAGCTGATCTATGAAGACAGCGAAGCTAACCCCGCCACTGCGGTACCGCGCGCCGAACGGCTCTTCGATGTCGAGAATGTCGACTTCCTGACCGGCACGGTCAGTTCCGGGGTGACGCTTGCGGTCGGTCAGGTCGCCGAGCGTGCCGGGCGCCTCATGGCCACCACCGTGTCCTTTGCGGACTCGATCACCGGCACGGCCTGCTCACCGAACGTGTTCCGGGTAAACGCGCGGGCCGGGCAGCAGTCGGTGGCGCTGGCGTCTTGGCTTGCTGCGGAACGTCCGGATGCGCGCGTGTTCTATCTAGGCCCCGATTACGAAATGGGGCGCTCCACCGTTGCGGCCTTCAAGTCGAATGCGGAACGGGTCGGGGCGACGTCGGTCGGTGAAACCTTCGCGCCACTGGACTCGGCCGACTACAGTCAGTATTTCGGCGCGCTGCGTTCGTCGCGGCCGGACGTTCTCTATACCTCGGTCGCCGGTAACGATACCGTCCGTCTGTTTACCCAGCTCGAGGATTTTGGAGTCCGGGCCAATCTGACGGTCCTCGGGGCCTCGGGCACTGTGACGGCGCAGAACATCGGCGCTATCGGTGCGGCCGCCGAGGGCTTCGTGACCGGAGTCGGCTATTCGTCCCTGATCGACACGCCCGAGCACACCACCTTCCTCAAGACCTTCCGCGCGCATTCGGGCGGAGCCGATCCAGACCTCTACGGTGCTGACAGCTATGGTGTCCTGTTCGCCTATCGGGCAGCCGTCGAGGCAGCGGGTTCTATCGAGACGGACGCCCTGCGTGAGGGTTTCCGCGACCTGAGCTGGAGCACACCGCAGGGGACCAAGACGATCCGCGGCGCCGACCATCAGGCGATGCAGCAAATGTATGTCGTCCGCGTCGAAAACAGCGAATTCCGCATCGTCGGTCAAGTCTCGGCTGAAGACGCGATCGGTGACGATCTCTGCGACCGCTTCTGATGCCAAAACACCGGAGATGATCTGAATGCCTGTTGTCATGGACTATCTTCAATTCATTCTGGCTCCCCAGATGTTGAACGGTCTGGCGCTGGGGATCTCGGTGATCCTTGTCGCACTGGGTCTGACGATCATCTTCGGACTGCTCGATGTCATCAACATGTCCCACGGCGAGTTCTACGCCGTGGGAGCCTTTGCTGCACTTACTCTATCGGCGCTGGGTCTGAACTATTGGGTGCTTGTCGCTCTGGTCCCGATCCTGTTGCTGCCGCTCGGCATCCTGGTCGAACGGTACCTGATCCGCCGGGTCTATGACGGTGTGGATCGCCATGTCTCAACCCTGCTGCTGACATTTGGCCTCGCGCTGGTGATCGAAGATATCCTGAAAATCCTCTTTGGGCCGAACACGCACCGCCCCGAGACGCCGCTGCCCGGCGCGACGGAATTCCTGGGAGTTTTCATCCCGACCTATCGCCTTGCCCTGATCGCCATCGGCTTCGCTGTCATCGTCGCGGTGGCGATAGTTGTCTACCGCACGCGTTTGGGGGCAATGGTCCGCGCGGCCTCGTTCGACCGCAGCATGGCGGCGTCGCTGGGGGTGCGCGTGGGGTGGGTCTATTCCGGAGCCTATGCCTTCGGTATCGCCCTGGCCGGTCTTGCGGGTGTGCTACTGGCGCCGATCTATTCGGTGTTTCCCACGATGGGCCACGATTTCATTCTGTTGGCCTTCACCGTCGTGATCGTCGGCGGCATGGGGTCAATCTGGGGGGCCGTGGTCGCAGGGATCCTGCTGACGCAGGTGCAGGCAATCTCGGCGCTTATCATCTCGCCTGTCTGGGGCGATGCTATCGTCTTCGGGGTCATGGTGCTGGTGCTGATGTTCCGGCCCCAGGGCATTTTCGGGAGGATCGGCCATGCGTGACCGTCTCGATATCTCACTGCGCGCCAATCACGTGCTCTTTGCGATCCTGTTCATGGCGGCTCTCGTCTTCGGCATGTTGGCCAGTCTGACGGGGGAACGTTTTTACCTGAGACTGGCGACCGAGGCTCTGATCCTTTCGGGCCTGGCCTTGTCGATCGACATCCTGTTGGGGTTCACCGGGCTTCTGTCCCTCGGCCAAGCACTCTATTTTGGCGTCGGGGCCTATGTCTCGGCACTTGTGCTAAGCAACATACCCAGTTTCTGGCTTGCGATGGCTGCTGCCACGGGTGCCAGCATGGTCGCCGGGATCCTCGGTGGCCTGATCGCGAACCGGGTGCGCGGGGTCTATTTTGCGTTGATCACCTTCGGGATGGCGCAGATCGCGGCCAAGATTGTCTACAACACCCGCGCGCTGGGAGCCTCGGATGGGATGATCGGCATCCCAATGGTCGAGATCCCGCTGGGCATCGCGACCTTGTCGGCAGGCAATCCGCTGGAGTTCTTCCTGGTGGTGCTGGCTGTGATCACGCTGATCTATGCGGGAATGTCCTATGTGCTGGGCACCCCGTTTGGACGTGTGATGATTGCGCTTAAAGCCAACGAGAAGCGGGTGCCCTATCTGGGCTATTCGACCTGGGCCCCGCGGATGGTTGCCTATGTATTGGCGGCGGTGATCGCGGGAACGGTCGGCGGCCTCTACCCGATGCTGCGCGGCTTCGTCTCGCCCGAGTTGATGTTCTTCAGCGCTTCGGGCGACGCGTTGATCATGGTGATCGTCGGCGGCACTGGGACCCTGGTCGGTGCCATCTGGGGCGCGATCCTGTTGGTCCTGTTTAAGTCGGTGGTCGGGAGCTTGACTGAGCATCACCTGATCCTCGTCGGGATGATGTTCATGGCGGCGGTGCTGTTCATGCAGCGCGGTCTGATCGGATTGGTTAAACCGTCGATCGAGCGGCGTCTGCTCCGGCTGGAAGGGTCCCGGGCGACGCGCGAACAAGGAAACACTCCATGATGGCAGCACTCGAAACCGAAGGTCTGTCGATTGCCTTCGGCGGACTCAAGGCCGTAGACGCGGTGAGCTTCACGGCAACCCGGCACCAGATCACCACGGTGATTGGCCCGAACGGTGCCGGCAAGACAACGCTGTTCAATCTGATTTCAGGGGGCCTCAGGCCGGCGAGCGGCAAGGTACTGCTGGACGGGCGCGATGTTACCGGGTTTCGCCCCGCGGCATTGCAACGGACGGGGTTGGCGCGGTCGTTCCAGATCACCAACCTGTTCTTCGAACTGACCCTGCGTGAGAATCTTGGTCTCGCCGCCCAGACGCTTGATCCAGTGATAGACGCCTTTCTGCCGGTCGGTCGCGCCGGAAGGGCGGCCCGAAAGGTGGACGAACTGATCGAGCGGTTCGGGTTCGGTTCAAAGGCACATGACTCCGTCGCCGCGCTCAGCCATGGCGAACAGCGCCGGTTGGAAATCGCGATGTGCCTGGCGTCGGAGCCCAAGATCCTGATGCTGGACGAACCGACCCAGGGAATGAGCCATGGTGACACAGAGGAAACCGCTCGGCTGATCCGCTCGTTGTCGGACGAGGTGACCATCGTGTTGATCGAACATGACATCGGGCTTGTCATGTCGCTTTCGGATCATGTCGTGGTGATGCACCAGGGCCGCAAGCTCTCGGAAGGGGCGCCGGCCGAGGTGCGTGCCGATCCTGCGGTCCAGGCCGCCTACTTTGGTCATGGTTGAATAATGCTGAAAATCGAGAACCTGAACACCCATTACGGGCTTGCTCATGTCCTGCAAGGCGTCAGCCTGCAGGCGGAACGTGGCGACGTTATTGGCATCTTCGGCCGGAACGGAGTTGGCAAGACGACTTTCCTCAAGACCATCGCAGGTTGGGTCAAGCCAAGCGGCGGCTGCGTCGCGTTGGACGAGACGGAGCTGACTGGTCTCGAAGCCGACGCCATGAACCGCGCCGGTTTCGGTTTCGTTCCTGAGGACCGGCGGATATTCCCCGGGCTGACAGTGGAAGAAAACCTGAGGCTGGGTCTTCTGGGTCGACGAGGTAAAGGCGAGTCGTCGCTCGATCAGGCCTTTGATCGCTTTCCTCGGTTGGCCGAGAGGCGGCATCAAGCCGGAAACACCCTGTCGGGAGGTGAACAGCAGATGCTGGCGATGGCGCGGGTGTTGCTTGCAGAGCCCAGCGTCGTGTTGGTGGATGAACCTTCCGAGGGGCTCGCTCCCATGATCGTGGCCGAGGTCTTCGCCATAATTCGCGAGATGAGCGCGGCCGGCAGTATTGTTCTTCTTGTCGAACAGAACATTCACGAAGCGTTGGCCGTCTGCGACAGGTTTATCGCGTTGGAACGGGGGGCGGTCGTGCTGGACGGGAACGGCTCCAGTGAGACGGACCGAAAAGCCTTGCTGAAGGAACTAGCCGTCTGATCCAACTGGTCAGCGAACAGGCGCCGTAGGAACGAGCCTGCATTCCGAAAACACGCTCTTCGGATCCGCATGATTAGCCCTAATCTTGTGGTCCAATTTGATAGTTCGTGCACCGTGGGCTTTTGGAGGAGCCGGCAGATTTGCCATAGCTCTGAGGGGCGTAACGGACGGCTATGTGCAACACATGTGCAATTTGATATCAAAACGCAGCACCAAAGGCCAAGGGATGTATTCAACAAAAGAATGATCTCGGATTCCCGGTGTTGCGCAAATTGACATAACATAAGAAGTCTTTTGCGATTTTTGGCCGACCCTGAAATGCCCCATCTGAATTGGTCCACCGTTATGTATAGGGAACGGAGGACAGAGAATGGCAAACAAGCGGCACAAGCCCGAGGAAATAGTTCAGAAGTTGCGGCAGGTTGATGTGCTTGTCGGCCACGGACCGTGGCAGTCAATACTGCTCGCACGACTACCAGAAGATCCTGCCCCAGCACGGCTTCCTGGTATCGATGAGCGGCACAGGGAACTGCTATGATAACGCAGCCGTTGAAACCTTCTTCAAGACAATCAAGGCCGAGCTGCTATGGCAGCGTTCCTGGCGCACGCGGCGCGATGCTGAGGTCGCAATCTTCGAGTACGTCAACGGCTTCTACAATCCGCAACGCAGGCATTCAGCCCTCGGCTGGTAAAGCCCCTTGGCCTTCGAAAGAAAGGCCGCTTAAGTGAGAAACCGGAGCGGAATCAAACCGGGACAGGTCCAAATGGCCCCGAGTTCATTGCCAAAGACGTCAGGGCATGGATCGAAGCTGTCGGCGCCAGGACAGCCTTCATCGAACCGGGCAGCCCCTGGGAGAACGGCTATGTCGAGAGCTTCAATGCCAGGCTCCGGGACGAATTGCTGAACCGCGAGCTCTTCTACTCATAGAGAGAGGCTCAGATCATCATCGAAGGCTGGAGGAAACACTACAACACCAAGCCGCCGCACAGCGCACTCGGCTATCGGCCGCCAGCTCCTGAAACCATCGTCCAGATGGACCAGAGGCCACTAATGCAATAACAATCAAACCGGACCAGTCAGATCAGGCTACCCAGCCTTGAAAAACGCTCTACGCATCGGTCGCCAGGGCGAAATCCGCGACCGCACCGCTGAAGGCCAACACTACCGCATGGCAGGGCTGAACCTGCTAGCCGCCATAGTCATCTATTGGAACACCAAACAGCTTGGCATCGCTGTGGCTGCCCGACTGAAGGAAGGAAAGGCCTGCCCAGACGCGCTTCTCTCGCACATCTCACCACTTGGATGGGCACATATCCTGCTCACGGGTGAATACAGATGGCGAAAATCGCGTCCTTAAGCCCTTAGCGTACTATTCCGCCCCCAGCCGTAAGCGACCCCATTCGGTGTTCCGGGTTGCCAAGGCCGAGGCGAAGTCCGGTCATGGCATGACCCAGTTCGGCCGGGCCCTGGCCGAACTGAACATCGAGATCCTTTGCGCCAACTCCTCCCAGGCCAAGGGCCGGGTCGAGCGTGCGAACCGGACGCTGCAGGACCGTCTGGTCAAGGAACTGCGCCTTGAAGGCATCAGCGACATGGAGGCCGCGAATGCTTTCATTCCCGGCTTCATGGCCCGTTACAATGCCCGCTTTGCCAAGCCCCCTGCCCGGCCTGACAACCTGCATCGACCGCTTAACATGGCCCCCGACCGTCAGGCCGACATCCTGTGCTAGCGCGACCAACGCTATGTCGACCGGTCGCCCTCTTCTTGGGCTGCCGCAAAAGCGCCGGCTGATAGTTTTCCTGCCTCCTCAATTACGCTCTCAAACAACTGCATCTTTTCGGTGCCCAGGCCAAGAAGACTTTTGAGGACAAATAGGGTTTCTTCGGTTTCAGCTTGATACGTCACTTTCCCTCGCAATCTGCTTATGAACCGTCTGGCGCTTTGCAAGCAATAGGTTGTCCCATTTCGGAGTATCCATGATTAGCAACCAAGTCTCTCAAACATCTTTTCGTTTACCGCTGGTGTGACAAAGCTGCTAATGTCACCCCCAAGGGCGGCAATTTCTTTAACCAACTTGGAAGAAATCGACTGTCGGTTCGAATCTGCCATCAGAAATACAGTTTCAATGGAAGGATTCATCGCTCGGTTCATACCGACCATCTGAAACTCGTACTCAAAATCCGCTACGGCCCGAAGGCCACGTACAATTACCTGGGCACCAACTTCCTTTGCACAATCAATTAGAAGGCAGTTGAACGAATGAACAGTGATTTCGGTTCCTGATTTTTTTGACAACGTATTGCATTCGTCAATTACCACATCAAGCCGTTCTTGCAGGGAAAACATGGGGCTTTTTCCAGCGTTTACACCTATACCGACAACGAGCCGATCAACCAGCGAACAGGCCCGCTCAATGACATCAAGATGACCCAATGTGATGGGATCAAAACTCCCAGGGTAAAGTCCGACGCGCATTATTGGTACCTCTGTTCACTATAGGCTGAGAGTTTCATTTGCCTGGATTTTCTTTCGATTTTTCGTTGGTCATATAGCCGTCAGAACATAAGTCGGTTTAGTCCAATGACCAGGATAGGCAGGGCAACCAGTAGCGCAACTCTTACAATGTCACTGGCGACAAAGGGCAAAACCCCGCGATAGCAATCCTTGAGAGAAATGTCTCCCGCCACCGAGTGAATGATAAAGATGTTCAGGCCAACTGGTGGTGTGATCAGACCTGTCTCGACGACGATCAACACAAGAATCCCAAACCAAATCGCTGTTTCGTCAGGCGACAGGCCAAAATCCAACGCCATTACAATCGGGAAGAATACGGGAATTGTCAGCAGGATCATGGATACAGAATCCATTACACACCCCATTACAAGATATGACGCGAGGATAACCAGCAGGATCAACCAAGGACTGGTGTCGAGCGACCCCACCCACTCAGAAGCGAGCATCGGTGTTTGCGTGAAGGCCAAGAATGTATTGAATAAAGCCGCACCCAAAACGATAAAAAATATCATGGCAGTGGATGTCGCCGTGGATAGAAGGCATTCTTTCAGTACGGACCAGCTCATGTTGCCCGACCACCATGCTAGGAACCCAACCCCTAACGCCCCTACGGCTGCCCCCTCGGTTGGGGTGAAAAAACCGGCATAAATACCTCCTATTACAACCAAAAAGATTGCGGCAACCGGCCAGATTCCAGCCAAAGTTTTCAAGCGTTCACCGGGTTGGGCTTTTTCCATCTGCGGGGCAGCATTGGGCTTTAGGCGCACAATAATCGCAACTGTCAGCATGTAGCCCATGGCAGCTAAGAGCCCAGGTATCAGCGCTGCAGTAAACATCTTGATGATGTTTTGTTCGGTCAGCACTGCATAGATCACCAGAATGACAGACGGTGGGATTAGAATGCCCAGAGTTCCACCCGCCGCTAGGCTGCCCGCCGCCAGATAGCCCCCATAGTTCTGTTTGCGCATTTCCGGCAAAGCCACATTTGCCATCGTAGCCGCCGTCGCTAAAGACGACCCGCAAATCGCACCGAACCCGGCGCAGCCCCCGATTGCTGCCAACGCAAGCCCACCCCGGCGGTGCCCAAGGAAGACCGCGGCGGCCTTGAACAAAGCCTCGGACATACCTCCCCGAGTCGCGAATTGGCCCATTAGAAGAAACAGGGGTACGACCGACAGAGAATAGCTCGAAAACGTCTCATATGTTGTTGATTTCAAAGTCGACATCGTCGGCACCCAGCTTCCGCTGACGTACCATGTCCCCAGGGCGCCAGCCGTAAACATTGCCAGCCCAATCGGCATCCGCAAGAATATTGCAGCTAGCATCAGGGCAAAAACTAAGAATGCGATTTCGAGACCGGTCATCGTCGAGGTTCATTTCCAATTGAGGGTTTTGTTGGCGTCACGCAGGACGCAGAAGGCGCATGTTGCAATCAGAATCAGTAAAAGCAAAAAGCCCATCGAATATCCGATCCATAACGGTAGACGCAGGATCAGTGTTGTTTCGCCATAGTCCATTTTCTCAAACGTACCAATGTAGATCCTCCATGACATCAAAACAGCGGCAACAGTCATGCAGATATTCCAAATCAAACTTAGAAGAGAGTTTATCCGGTCTCCAAAAACACGCACAAAAATTTCGACCTGTGCATGACCTGAACTCAATTGGCACCAGGGGAGGAACGAAAAAATCGCTATTGCGCACCCCATTTCAACGATTTCAAAGTCACCTTTTATTGGCCCAAGACCAATCAGTGTCAGCTCGCGCCCCAGAATGCTAACGACGGTCACGACCGCGACAGTGACCAATACAAGGCCGCCAAACAAAGCAAACCATTGCGCAATGCGCAGAATCGTTGGTGCCAGAGTTTCCTCAAAGCGGAACATAGCGTTGCCTAACACGGTGCGCCCCAGTACAAGAGATCGGGTTAAGATAATAAATGATGTGCGGGGCCATCAGCCCCGCACAGATTCAAGCTAATTGGCCCCGTGTTTTTCGATCAATGCACGGGCGGCATCGTACAGCTTCTGACCATCCCCGCCCTCTGCGTTCACATCCGCGATCCACTGTTCAACGACACCCTGAGACGCAGCTTTCCATTCGTCCAGTTGATCTGCAGGAATGAATGTGATCGAGTTATCCGTCGTCTGAGTTTTGTCCAACCCAAAAACTGCGCCAGCGTCCTGCGCTGCGCCCATGGCGACAGAAGTGCTGAGCCCCGAATTCTCGTCGATGACTCTCTTCAGATCATCGGGTAGGCTTTCATACTTGTCCTTATTCATGGCCAAGACAAAAACCGCCGTATACAGCCCACGGTCGCCTTCGAACCCGGTATGATTGCCAACCAATTCATGCACCTTGAATGGGACGACGACTTCCCATGGGATCACGATTCCATCTAGAACGCCTTTAGCCAACGCCTCGGGTGCGGCCGGTATCGGCATCCCGATTGCTGTTGCTCCCAACGATTCAAGAAGTGCGTTGATGTACCGCGATGGACCGCGAAGTTTCATACCTTGCAGATCGTCAAGACTGGTGATTGGGTTCTTGGTGTGAAACAGACCCATACTATGAGTATGAACAGCCAGAACTTTCACATCCGTGAATGTATCATCTTTCAAATAGGTGTCATAGAACTCCCACGTGGCCGCCGAAGATTTTGCCGAATCCAGCGCCATGAAGGGCAACTCAAAAACTTCGGCCTTGGAAAATCGGCCCGGAGTATATCCGGTAAGAGTCCATGAAATATCAACGAATCCATCTTTAGCCTGATCGTAAAGAGCCGACGGCTTCCCGCCCAATTGCATCGCCGGGTACAGTTGGATTTTGATACGGCCATTGGATTCTTCTGCGATCTTTTCGGCCCAAGGCTCCATAAAGCGACGCGGAACATCGCCTTGGGGCGGCAAGAAGTGATGAAGCTTCAACGTCACCTCCTGCGCGGTTACGCTGGTCGCCATTGGAACAGACAGGGCCAGTACGGCTGACGCTAGTATTGGTTTCACGAAATTCAGCATTTTTCCTCCCAGTTGTATTTTGCCAGTCTTCGATTTCTTTGGTGTTCCCCGCCAGAACACGCCGCCGGGGAACAGTGCGTTTAAATTACGACTTAGTTCGTCAGTGGTTTGTTGTGCTTCAACATGTGGCGGATGCGGTCAGCGCAATCTGCGTTGCGTGCCAGCTCAACGAATGTTTTCCGCTCATCGGCGGAAAACTCATGCTCAGTGCGCACGCGTGCACCCGCAATGAGTCCAGCAAGAGCCCGCGCAATCGTGGCATCAGTGCTGGAATAGCCTTTTGCCTTGATATCCTGCTCAACCTGATCCACAAATTTTTCCGAGGCAGGCTCAATTTTGCCCACAAACTGTGGCGTGTAACTCTGAGCAAGAGCTTTCGCAGCCGAGATAGCCTGTGACAAAACAAGATCTCGTCCCATTACAACCTGATCGTGTGCATTTAGGATCCCGGCGTCATATGCTAGGTCCGGCGAACCAAAGGGCTTGCCCATCATGATCGTCGTGTAGGTCACCATCGCGGCTTCATCGGCGTTGGGATAGCGTTGCTGACTACGCAGCGTCAGTTGGGTAACACCGCCCCAGCCTGGAATGACACCGACTACACGTTCCGGCAGACCCATCATCGTGTTTGCCGCAGCCAAAACCATGTCGGAGTGGAGCGTCACCTCACACCCGGCACCCAATGCCAAGCCTTTGACGGCTGAAACAACTGGAACGTCCAAAGTTTTCAATGCAAGAAACGCCTCCTGCCCCTTGGCGACAAATTCCGCCAAACCATCGAAATCACCTGCGTCGATGTGATCCACAAATACATTCAGCTTTGCACCCGCTGAAAACGCACGCATGTCATCATTTGCGATCACGACAGCTTTCACCTTGCCTGCAACCAGTTCGGGCAATTTGGCGTAAATCTCGGCTATGTCGGCGTCTTGCGCGTTCATCTTCGTGTGAAATTCCAGCACCGCAATGCTATCGGGTGTAAGGAACAAGGTGGCCGACGCGTTCTCTAGCAATACGTGACCAGACGCCTTGAGTTCCGCGACCGTCACCAGAGCGTCAACCTTGGGAAACCCCGTCAATTCGCCCAGAGCCGTGCGTTGCTTACCCGGTTCTGGGTAGAAACCACCATCTGCAGCTACCTGCAGCAGCGACGGCACCTCGCGGCCTTCGTTGGTCAATCGACTGATGATGTAATCTACACCCACCTGATCAGCCAGTTGGAATGGTCCCCCCTTCCAGTTGTAACCCAACCGCATAGTTTCATCGATATAGTTGATGTCATCAGCGATCTCATCGGCAATCTGAGCAGTATAGGTGACCACCTCACTCAGGACCGACCAAGCGTATTGCCCAAACTTGTCATCTCGCTCTAGAATATCACGCAGTTTGGTTCCCGACAGCTCAGGTGCGGCGGGGATGCGCGCTCGGTATTCGCCGGTCGCAAAGTCCATTACCTCGTCAATGCGCTCGCCCGCGTCATTCTTGCGGCGGTAGAAGCCACCAGGTCCAAAGCGACCGACAAGACCTCTCTCGACCATCCCGGTCAGAAAATCATCACGGGTCATATCGAAATCGCGGTGACGATCCGAATTTCCCAGTATTTTCATGAAGCTACCCCAGACGAGCGGGATCAGGTTGATCCCAACAAAATCGAACAGGCCAAAGACTCCGGTACGTGGGATGCCGAATGGGCGGGACATGATTGCGTCGGCCTCTTCCACCGTCAGCCCTAAGCGCTTGGCCTCCAGAACCGCAACTGACCACCAAAAATTACCTACACGGTTCGCAATAAAGCCAGGAGTGTCTCGGCAAGGCACAACGCTCTTGCCCAAAACTTCGCGTCCGATCCGCTCAGCCCGGTCGACAGTTTGGGCTGAGTTGTCCGTGGTTGTTACCAGTTCCAACAACTGCATAATCCGTGGCGGATTGAAAAAGTGGGTAATGACAAAATTGCGCGCAAAGGTATCGCCCAGTCCTTCAATCAAACGCGCGACTGGGATCGACGAGGTGTTCGACGAAACGATTGTGTCTTCGCGCAAGTACGGCAGGAGGCTACCGTACAAGTTCCGCTTGATCTCCAGGTCCTCAAAAACCGCCTCGACTACCCAATCGGCCTGGGCAACCTCGGCCAAATCGTCTTCGATATTGCCGCAGCGCACCAAGTCCGCGAAACTCGGGTGCATGAAGCCGCCCGCCTTCAATTGACGTTCAACACCTAGCTTAGCCAGCGCAGACCGATCTTCACCGTCCGATACTTGGTCCAGCAGTAGAACCGGTACCCCGGAATTAGCAATCAGGGCGGCAATGCCCGCACCCATTGACCCCGCGCCAAGAACAACAGCGAAGTTCAGCAAGCTCTTGTCGTGGGCTCTTTCAAGGATCACGGGTGATTTGAAATCTGTTGCAATATTCATGGATCAGTCCTCAGCGCAGTAAGTTTTCAATGACAAGTGCGATGCCTTGACCACCGCCAATACACATGGTGATCAACCCCCAGCGACCACCAGAGCGCTCTAGTTCGTACATCGCCTTAACCGTTAGAATTCCGCCGGTCGCGCCCAACGGATGACCAAGAGCGATCGCACCACCGTTGGGGTTCACTTTTGTTTCATCCAGTCCCAGACCATCGACGACCGAAATGCATTGGGCTGCGAAGGCTTCGTTGGATTCGATGACGTCGAGATCTGCAACCGTGATGCCCGCCCGTTCCAATGCGACTGGAACCGCCTTGACCGGGCCCAGCCCCATAACTTCAGGCGAAACACCACCTAGGCCCCAGCCAGCAATCCGAGCACGCGGCGTCAAACCTTTGTCTTTGACAAGACTGTCGGTTGCGATAACGACTGCCGCCGCCCCGTCATTGATCCCGGAAGCGTTACCCGGCGTGACGGTACCTCCTTCGCGGAACACCGCAGGAAGCTTTTGCAAGTCTTCGATAACCGCGTTGTGACGTACATGTTCATCTGTCGTGAACGTTTTAGTTTCACGACGTGACTTGACCTCGATCGGCACGATTTGATCGAAAAAGCGCCCCGCTTCGATTGCGGCTTGCGCTTTGTGTTGACTGCTCAGGGCGAAGCTGTCCTGACGTTCACGTGAGATGTTTTGACGTTCTGCAATATTTTCGGCAGTGCAGCCCATGGCTCCGTTCCCAAATGGGTCACTTAGAACGCTATTCAGCCAATCGACGTTCTTTGTATTGCCCATTTTCTTGCCGGTACGCAGGCCTTCCACGACAAAAGGAGCGCGGGTCATACATTCGGCACCACCAGCGATCGCGGCCCGCGCATCGCCATCGCGCAGCATCATGGCTGCCGTTACAATAGCTTGGGTGCCAGACCCGCAAAGGCGGTTCAGAGTCAGCCCCGTGCTTTCCTCCGGCAAGCCCGCACCCAATCCGACCGAGCGGCCCAAGTACATGTCATCCGTATCGGTCGGGATCACGTTACCAAAAACCGAGGTGCCGACCTCTGCGGCGTCCAAGCCTGACCTCGCAATCGCTTCTCTTGAAACAACAACACCCAGTTGGTTGGGCGTGAAATCCTTAAGTGACCCATTGAATGCGCCGATAGGCGTCCTCGCCCCTGATAGAATGAAGATTTCTTCCGACATTGTCAGTTTCCTTTTGCGTTAGGTATAATCAGTGCTGATCCTGCTTCGTTTGAATACAGCGCTTCCACGCGACCCGAGCGTCGAGCCAGCACTCCGCGTTGATTAATGTACCCCTTGTCGGTGATCTCACCGGCTTCGATACTAGGCGGTGTCAGCTCGATAGAGACGCGGCGGATCCGCTGCGACGAACCCATGGGCATCTTGGCAAGCTTTTCGGCCAGACTGGCCAGAAAAACCGGGTGATGGAATAAAGCTTCGGCAGTTCCGGATTCGCCAACCAGCTTTTCTACTGCGGACAAATCGGGAAATAGTAGCGCACCCAGTTCATCGCGGTTTTCCCCAGTGATCACAGCATCATTGATCAGAGGAGCGGCATGAGACAAAATTGACAGCCTGACATTCCCAACGCTGACCCACGTTCCGGTTGCGAGTTTGAAATTCTCGGACACACGCCCGTCAAAAATGATGCCTTGCGGCACGCCGTCTTTTTCGACCAAGACACCTGCATCGCCTATTTTGTAAAACCCATCGTCGTCAAACGCAGCGTCGGTCAGGTCTTTTGCCCCCAGATACCCAGGCGTGACCATCGGGCCTTTGACTCGGATTTCCTGCTTATCACCGCTTGGGGCCAGCTTGATCTGCACGCCAGCCAGCGGTAAGCCCAAAGAATTATGCAGATCATTGTCAGCTGGTGTCATTGCGACACCCGGGGAGGTCTCGGTCGCACCCCAAGCGATGATTCTTTTTAGGTCAGTATTGCCCACGCCCTTGGCGAGCTCATCGAACCGTGACCATGCATCCCGCGTGATCGCAGCCCCGGCATTGCACATAAAGATCAATCGATCAAAAAAGGCACTGCGGAACTCTGCATCCGCCTCAAGGGACTTAAGTAGTTCACCGTAGCCGCGCGGTACATCGAATTTGACCGTAGGACGGTACTTTTTGATGTTGTCTATGGTCCGGTGAAATGCACCCGGAACCGGGCGACCATCATCAATCACGATTGTACCGCCATAGCGCACTATGAAATTAAATACGAAGTTTGCACCGTAACAGTGGTTCCAGGGCAACCAATCAACTGTGATCGGGGGATTTTCCCGAAACACTGGCCAGCGCAAATCCATACTATCCTGACTGGACAAGATCATTTCATGTGTAGTGATAACCGCCTTGGGAACCCCGGTGGACCCTGAGGTGAACATGTATTTACACGTGTCCTGAGCCCTGACTTTGGGTAGCGCAACTTCACCACACAGATCCCGCTCGGTCGGTTCCAAAACGACGCGCTCAGGTATCGCCTCAAGCGCTTCATTGCCCATGTCAAATGCGATAGGGAAGTGACGTTCGGCAGCGTCCATCAAAGCGCCCTGAAACAAAGCGCCGCTCTCTGCCCAAACGAGTCCTGGCTTGAGCAAATCAAGAATACCGCGCAGAATCGTACGGTCTTTTAAGCCGGAATAGGCCACCGAAATCGGTGCCACCGGAACACCAGACTTGTATCCAGCCACAGTCAACAAAGCGTGCTGAATACTATTGCCCGACAGAAGAACAAGCGGCGCTTCGGCACTTAAGCCTATCCGGAGCAAGATTCTTGCCAGCACAGTCGAACGCTCATCGAACTCGCGGTAGGTGATCTCTCTTTCTGCGCCCGGCTTGGGCTCGATAATAAAGCTACGATCGCCACACTCCGAGGCAACAATGCTGAAAAGATCTTGAAACGTCTCGGCCTTTTTTGGCGCCCTGTGACCACCATCCAAGATCACCGCGCCATCGGGCCTTTGCTGAATACTGCAGTGAGCCTGCCCCCAAGCTTCCATCGATCCGCCCTCCCCTAGCTTGTTCAATTAATTAATGGCATTAATCATTAACGTCAAGAACTTTTTTTTGACTATCTTCGCCCGAGCACGTAAACAGTCGGGTGAACGGATGCGTACGGAAAAGGATCTAATCGCTTGGCTAGTCATAAGGACACTACCGAAGACCTATCCAAGGACTTCTTGGAGGGCACACTAAGTTACTGGCTGCGGGTTGCCGATGTACGAATGTTTGCCAAACTGAACAGGATATATGAATCAAAGAATGTCACGGGTATTTCTTTCGCGGCATTGACAATTATTTCAGAAAATCCAGGCATCAACCAAGTCGGCCTCGCCAAGTTACTGGACGTGGAGACGCCGCGCGTTGTTAAACTGGTCAATTCTCTAGGAAGTGAAGACCTAGTGGTCAAAAAAAGAAGTTTGCGTGACCGAAGGAATTATGAGCTAAGCCTATCTCCAGAAGGTCAAACTTTGGTTATTGCATGGATGTCGGAATTATCACGTTTTGAGTCGCGAATTCTATCCGGGCTATCACAGACAGAGATCCATCTTCTTTTGAAAACCCTGAAGAGAATTTCACAGCTAAGCCGAGCACCTTGCAAATAGCATTTAGAACTTTGATCTCGCCAACGATTCCCCTTTACCGGCACCCAAACACCATCATAAGATATTGTTTTTTGTGATTTTTCAATTTTTTTGCACGCCTATTCGGTTAATATATGCGTACGAATTTCGGCGCACGATTGAGAAGTGCTGGATATGATTGCAGCCAATATTCAATGTCGATCCAGAAGAGCTCTTCACAAAACGCTAGGCTCCAGACCCATTGATTTCAGGCTTCTGGCGTGATTCAGGCTCCGCAAGGAGACCTGATCGATGAGCAATCTTTATTGGCTGGGCGCCTCATATGAGAGCGATCGGCCATTAGACAGCGCTGGCCGCATCTTTGAAGCCTTGTACCGGCCCAACAGCGGTCGACCGCTCCAATCCTTGCCAGTCGACGGTCTCGTTCCAGCCAACTGGGCTCTCCAGCACGTTCAAGATCGCGCAGACATCGATACTAGTGGACCTGAGTTCAACTTCGTGCGGTCCATCCACGTCTTTGATGTTCGCTATGCGCGGCAGCATGAATCCGGTCGTGACGGTGACCCTCGGCGAAGTTTTCGTTGTGAGTAAAGACGATCGGCAACCCGGCAAGTGCGGCGCGCACATCGTCCGCTTCATGTCCGGTGACAACCGTCAGCGGTGTCGTCAACAAGCACAGGTAAGTTTCCGCCAGATGTCGCACCATGGGTTTGTGGTCTATCGGCATCAACAGCTTGTTGCGCGCACCCATGCGGCGAGACGGGCCCGCGGCGAGAAGAATTGCCGCAACATCACTCATGCCCCACCGCTGTTTCTGTGCGGCGCACTCGCAACAGCTGGGCCAGGATCGAGAGTGCGATTTCCTCTGGCGTGACAGCGCCCAAATCCAACCCGGCAGGCGCGTTTACAGTGCTTGTCTTTTCTGGCCCGATCCCTGCGCTGTGAAGTTTCTCGGCAAGAGACGCAAATTTCCGGCGGCTGCCGACAAAGGCGACATATGCGGCGTCGACCGCGAGCGCCGCTTTCAGCGCATCAAGGTCGCCCTGCCCCTGGGTCGCGATCACGATGAATTTTTGCTGCGCGTCCACCGGCTCAGACGCAATGGCTGCGGAAACCGACCAATGAAACTGCGGAGCAAGCGTGCTGAGGGCTTGGGCGACCGGAGATGTGCCCAAGATCACCAATTCGGGCATTGGCAGGCAAGGCTCGATAAAAATATCGACAGTGCCGCGCGACGGGCAGCCATTTCGGGCAAAGTGCGTGCCATCGACGGTATCGCCGGGGGCGATGCCTTTCTCGGCGAGAAGTTCTTCTGGTGCGACCGAGATGAGTTGCGGCACGCCGCTTTGCAGGGCTTCGACCGCCGCTCGTTTGACTGCGCCACGCGTGCATCCTCCGCCCAGCCAGCCATGCACAATGGTGCCGTCCGCACTTAATAGCGCCTTGGCCCCCGGCTTTGCCGCCGTCGCTCCAGCCGTCCGCACGATGGTTGCAAAGGCAAATGGCACCTGCCGCGCCCGCAAGTCCTGCGCTGCGTCGGCCAGATCGGTGTCAAGGATCTCTGCCGGGCTCATAGCGCACCCAATTCGGTTTCAAGTGCGGCCAGATCATCGAGTGTATTGGCTGCTTTGAACAGGTCGAGGTGAGGCAAGGCCGCTGCCATGCCACCGGCGACGGGCGCGTAGTCGCGCCACCCTTTGAGAGGATTGAGCCAGATGATCTTGCAGCCGCGCTTTCTGAGTTTGGTCAGCGCCGTATCCAGCTGGTCCGGAGGTTCGGTATCGCAGCCGTCCGACAGGATCAGGACAACGCTGCGCCCATCGACAAAGCGTTTGGCATAGGTGTCGGCAAAGCGCTGTAGGGACGGGCCGATTTTGGACCCTCCACCGAACCCGTCAGCCATCAGGGACATGCGCCCAATGGCCCGCATCGTGTCCTTGTCGCGCAGCGCCTCGGTTATCCGGACGAGGCGCGTGTGGAACAGATATGCGTCGGCCTCTTTGTCTGCTCGCATCAGACCCGCGAGGAAGGCAAGGAAGACCTGGGCATAGACGTTCATCGAACCCGAGACATCGCACAACGCCACAATCTTGCGCGCGCGATCCGGTCGGCGCTTGCGCAGCAGGCGCAGGGGTTCGCCACCAGTGGACAGGCTGCGGCGGATAGTCTTGCGGAAGTGCAGACGGTCGCCTTTGCGCGCAGCGATGCGGCGGCGCGAGCGCTTGTCGCGCAAGGCGGCGCCCATGCGGCGTGCGATCGCCTCGGCCTCTGCAATCTCTTCGGAACGAACAAGATCTCGCAGGTCACGGCGGCTGAGGTTGCGCTGTTCGGCCGCGATAAGTTTGCCGGTGCCGCCGCTGTCGGCTTCGCCGTCTTCGGTATCGGGGGTCGTCGACGTGCCGCTTGACCCGGCATCTTCGCCACTGCCATCGCGAGAGCTATGGACGGACTCATTGAGTGTGGCTTGCGGCTTGGGGATGATGCGCTGTTTTACCCGTCCCGCATCCAACCAATAGCCGTCAAAGAGGGCATCGAACCTCTCTGCCTCTTCCTTGCATCCGGTGCAGATGGCACGCAGGACGCGGCGGCATTCGTCCGGAGAGGTTGCGTTTACATGGGTGAGCGCGGTCAGGCTGAGATCCGCCTCGGACACTCCCAAACGCAGCCCGTTGTCGCGCAAATGCGCCACAAACCCAACGACACGCGCGGCGGGCCCCGGGTCGCGGGCGGCAAAGCGGGTGACCCGTGTCATGCGGCTTTGCCTGCGATACGCGCGGCAACGTCGGATGTGATTTGCGCCTGATCGCTTTGCGTTTTCAAAAGGGTGGTAAGCGTCGATTGCAACACTGCCGGATCATGGGTGAGGTCGGCAATGCCAAGCCCCATCAGAGCTGCCGCAAAGTCGAGCATTTCGGCGATGCCGGGGATCTTCTCCAGCTCCTCTTCCCGCAGTTTTTGCACGAAACCAATGATCTGATCCGCCAATCGCGCCTCGACCCGCGGGCAGCGCGCCTTGAGGATCGCCAACTCTGTCGCGCGGTCGGGATATTCGACATAGGTGTAAAGGCAGCGGCGGCGCAGCGCATCGGACAGATCGCGGGTGCCGTTTGATGTCAGGATCACGATAGGCTTACAGGTGGCCGTGATCGTACCAAGTTCGGGGACGGACACTTGATAGTCGGACAAAACCTCGAGCAGGTAAGCCTCGAACTCTTCATCCGCGCGGTCGATCTCATCGATCAAAAGAACCGGCGGCTGATCTTGAGTAATCGCGGCAAGCAAGGGACGTTCCAACAGAAAGTCGCGGGAAAAGATGCGATCCTCGACCGATTTGCCGGTCTCACCGGCTTCTGCTGCAGAGCGGATCGTCAGCAGCTGGCGCTGGTAGTTCCACTCGTAAATCGCTTGCGAGGCGTCCAGACCTTCATAGCATTGAAGGCGGATTAACTTCGTATCCTGAGTCAGGCTCAGCGTGCGGGCGATCTCGGTCTTGCCGACACCTGCCGCGCCTTCCAGCAACAATGGGCGCCCCAGCGAGAGCGCAAGATGCAACGCTACCGACAGATCGTCAGACGCGACATAGCTGTGCGCGGCCAGCGCAGATTGAAGGGAGTGCCAAGTCATCGAAACCTCCGTGGTCAAGGCGCGTTGTCAAACCAACGCGCCCTGCCGTTACGACTTAGTCATGCAGGCCAAGTTCATTGGCGGTCTTCCAGATCCGCCAGTGATCATGCGGCATGTTCGTGTGCCGATTCCCGAAAGGACGGAAGGCGTCCTGAATGGCATTCGAGAAACACGGCACGCCACCCACATGCGGGCTCTCGCCGACACCTTTCGCCCCAATGGGGTGGTGCGGCGAAGGCGTCACGGTGTAGTCGGTTTCGTAGTTCGGAACCTCCCATGCAGTCGGCAGGAAGAAGTCCATCAACGTGCCGGTCTTCACGTTGCCCATATCGTCATAGGCAATCTCCTGCCCCAGCGCGACTGCGAGGGCTTCGGTCAGACCACCGTGGATCTGCCCCTCGATGATCATCGGGTTGATCCGGGTGCCGCAATCATCCAGCGCATAGAAACGGCGGATTTCCGGCACGCCCGTATCGACATCAATGTCCATCACGCAGACATAGGCGCCAAACGGGTAGGTCATGTTGGGCGGATCGTAATAGCTGACCGCTTCGAGACCCGGCTCAATCCCCGGAATGGCCTGGTTGTAAGCAGCGAAGGCGATTTCCTTCATCGTCTTGAACTTCTCAGGCGCACCTTTGACCACGAAGCGATCCACGTCGAATTCCACGTCGTCGTCATGGACTTCGAGCAAGTAGGCCGCAATCATCTGCGCCTTGGCGCGGATCTTGCGCCCGGCCATGGCTGTCGCAGCACCCGCTACCGGAGTGGACCGGGAGCCATAGGTGCCCAGGCCATATGGCGCGGTGTCGGTGTCGCCCTCTTCGATGGTGATGCTGTCCGCAGGCAGACCGATCTCGGACGCAAGGATTTGCGCAAAGGTCGTCGCGTGGCCCTGCCCTTGCGAAATCGTGCCCAGCCGCGCAATCGCGGAGCCTGTCGGGTGGATGCGGATTTCGCAGCTGTCGAACATGCCAAGCCCAAGAATATCGCAGTTCTTGACCGGGCCGGCGCCGACGATCTCGGTAAAGAACGACAGCCCGATGCCCATCAGTTTGCGCGTTCTACCCGCTCTGAAATCCTCGACCCGCTGCGCCTGCTCGGCACGCAGAGCCTCGTAGTCGACGGCCTTCAGCGCCTTGTCCCAAGCGGTGTGGTAATCGCCAGAATCGTATTCCCAACCCAACGCGGCTTTGTAGGGGAACTGCTCTTTCCTGATGAAATTGATCCGGCGCAGCTCTGCTGCATCCATGTTCAACTCGATCGCCAGAACTTCGATCATCCGTTCGATGAAATACACGGCCTCGGTCACGCGGAAGGAACAGCGGTAACTGACCCCACCTGGCGCCTTGTTGGTATAGACGCCGTCGACTTCCAGGAACGCGGTCGGGATGTCATAGGACCCGGTGCAGATGTTCATGAACCCGGCCGGGAACTTCGTTGGGTCGGCACAGGCGTCAAATCCGCCATGGTCGGCAGTCACGTGACAATGCAGGCCAGTGATCTTGCCTTCCCTGGTGGCGCTGATCCGACCCGTCATGTGGTAGTCACGCGCGAAGGCGGTGGTCATCAGGTTGTCCATCCGGTCTTCGATCCACTTGACCGGTTTGCCCGTCACGATGGAGGCCACGACCGAGCAGACATAGCCCGGATAGGCGCCCACCTTGTTACCAAAGCCGCCGCCGATGTCAGGGCTGATCACGCGGATATTGTGCTCTTCAATCCCGGAGATCAGCGACACAACGGTCCGGATGGCGTGCGGTGCCTGGAACGTGCCCCAGAGGGTCAGCTTGCCGTTCACCTTGTCCATCGACGCCACGCAGCCGCAGGTTTCCAGCGGGCACGGATGGGTGCGGTGGTAATACATGGTTTCTTCAGCCACGACTTCGGCGTTGTCGATGGTCTCGAAAGTCGGGCCCTTGTCGCCAGCTTCCCATGTAAAGATGTGATTGTGGTGCTTGCGGGGGCCGTGCGCACCATCAGCCGGGCTGCCGTCCTCGGCAACCGTGTCTGGCCTTAGCACCACATCGGATTGCATCGCCTTGAACGGATCAACAAGAACCTCCAGCTCTTCGTATTCCACCTCAACCGCTTCGATCCCATCTGCGGCGGCATAGCGATCTTCGGCCACGACAAAGGCAACCTCCTGACCCTGGAACAGAACCTTGCCGTCGGCCAGCACCATCTGCCTGTCGCCCGCAAGCGTCGGCATCCAGTGCAGGCCCAAGGGCTCCAGATCCTTGGCCGTCAGGACGGCCAAAACGCCCGGCACCTCTAGCGCGGCAGCGGTGTCGATATTGACGATCTTCGCGTGGGCATAGGGCGAGCGGACAAAGTCGCCAAACAACATGCCGTCCAGCTTGATGTCATCGACATAGTTGCCTTTGCCCTGGGTGAACCGTGCGTCCTCTACCCGCTTGCGCGAGCAACCCATGCCTTTGAGGTTCTCGATCCGCTCCTCGCGGCTTGTTACTTCGTCTTTCATTCTGCCGCCTCCTTGGCTGCATTCATATCCGCCGCGGCCGCGCGTATGGACTTCACGATGTTCTGGTACCCGGTGCAGCGGCAGATGTTGCCCGCCATTCCGAAGCGGATCTCCTCTTCGGTTGGGTTCGGGTTCTCCTCAAGCAGCTTCTTGGCCCGGGTGATCATCCCCGGCGTGCAGTAGCCGCACTGAAGGCCGTGATGTTCCTTGAACGCGACCTGAAGCGGATGCAGGTTATCTGGCCCGCCGATGCCTTCGATGGTCGTGATGTCCTTGCCGTCGGCCTGGGCCACGAACATGGTGCAGGATTTTACCGACTTTCCATCAATGGTGACGGTGCAGGCCCCGCAATGCGACGTCTCGCAACCGATATGCGGGCCGGTGATGTTGAGCCGCTCACGCAGCGTATAGATGAGCAGCTCACGCGGCTCGGCAAGGAATTCTTCTTCCTTGCCGTTCACCGTGATTTTGTAATGCTGTTTCTTTCCCATTGCGTCCTCTCCCTCAGGTGCGTGACCAGGCGCGCTCGATGGCGCGGCGCAGGATCACACCTGCAACATGTTTCTTGAAGGCGACGGGACCGCGATTGTCTTCGGTCGGGTCGATGTCATTCAGCATTGCGGCCATCGCGGCCTTGATCGCGGCATCATCCACCGAAGTTCCAACCAGCGCAGCACCTGCCGCCTCGGAATAGACCGGCGTATCGCTCAGGTTCGTCATCGCAATCGACGCCGACACGCAGGTGGCCCCGTCTTTTACGATTTGCACCGCAGCGGCAGCAGTTGCGTAATCGCCAATCTTCCGCTTCTGCTTTTCGTAAGCATGGCCGCCCTGTGGCATCGGGATCGTGACCGCGGTCAGAACTTCGTCGTCTTCGCGGGCAGTCATGTAGGCGGCCTCATAGAACTCCCGCGCGGGGATCTCGCGCTCACCGTCAGAGCCCACAACGGTGAAGGTCGCGTTGAGGCACTGCATCAGGCCGGGCATATCATTGCCCGGGTCTCCGTTGGCGACATTGCCGCCAACAGTGCCCATGTAACGCACTTGCGGATCAGCAATCTGCAGCGCCGCTTCGCGCAAGATTGGCGCCGCCTGCGCAAGCGCATCATGGTCGATGATGTCATGCTGCGTGACCATGGCTCCGATACGGATGCTGTCGGCGCCGATCTCGATATCAGACATCCCGCCAACATCCTGAAGGTCGATCAGGTGCGGAACGTCGGCCATGCGCAGCTTCATCATGGGGATCAGGCTGTGACCGCCAGCCATCACACGCGCGTCATCGCCATGTTCTTGCAGGATAGACAGAACAGCTGCCATATCCTTGGGTCTGTAATACTCAAATGCCGCTGGTATCATCGACTGTCCTCCCTCAAAGCGATTCAAATTGCTGAGATGGAGAAGTGCATACGTTCGTATGTTAGAGCTTCAACAAACCTATGAACGACAGGTGTTTTGCACGAAATGCGCTTCAGCTCGCACGACTTGCGCTGGCCTGCGAAGCCAATGCGTCCTGTATAGCCTTCAACTTGGAACGGCTCACGGGTACCGGCGGTGTTTCTGGGCCTTCGAACACGCATTTGCCGCTGTCTTTTGTCCTCTCAAATCGGACGACGTGTTCTGGATTGACCAAGTAACTTCGATGGGTCTGAAGGAAGCCCAGCGGAACAAGACGCTTCATTGCTTCGGTCACGGACCACACGCAGAACAACCGGTCTTCTTCCGTATAGACTTGGGTGTAATGAGCGTCCGCCCGCACAAACATAATGTCCCTGGCAGATACGAAAACTTTGCCCCCCTCACGCTCACAAGGAACTTGAAGCGGTAGAGGTCGCGGATCGGTGGAGCCTTTATCCCCACTGGGCTGCGCATCTTGCTTTGGTCGCGGAAGGTAAGTCACTCCGACCCAAAGGCAGGCACCGAACATGACGAAACTGAAAAAGCTGACACCAAGGGCAAGTGTCTCATTGCTCATCAATGGGCCAAACTCTGTTCCATCAGACACCACTACAAACTGGGTCCCCGACATGGCCAGAAAATGCACGCTTACCACCGCGATCGCAAAACACAAAGTGCCAAGAATGATGTTCCGGTTGGTCCTCTGACCATAGGCAATGCCAAACGCCAGACTGCACAGCAGAACCGCCACGAGCGACGACACTATGACGCCAAATGGCGTGTAGACCGCGCGACACAACTCAAGCCCAGCCATCCCGATGTAGTGCATGGCAAGGATACCCACACCAACAATGCCGCCAGCCAAGGACACCATAAAACGGTTACGGACGGTGAAATGCAGGATGATCAGCGCGCCCCCGACGATCAGGATTGCGGTCAGCGCGGAGATCAGCGTGATCGCGGCATCGTAATAGAACAAGATGGGCATCTGCAGACCAAGCATTGCCACGAAATGCATGGCCCATATCCCACCACCGAGCGCGATGGCGGCCAATGCGATCGATACCTTTTTCTCGAAGTCTGGTTTCGAGCCGAGGTCACGTGTCAAAGACAATCCGGTGAATCCCGCAACCAGAGCAACCAGGCAAGACATGGCAACGAGAAGGTTGTTATGACTGACTTCCAAGAATTCCATGTCCGCAAAATGACCAAAAAAACGACACTTGACAAA
This sequence comes from Ruegeria sp. YKSD163, assembly GCF_059612905.1. Classification (NCBI taxonomy): domain Bacteria; kingdom Pseudomonadati; phylum Pseudomonadota; class Alphaproteobacteria; order Rhodobacterales; family Roseobacteraceae; genus Ruegeria; species Ruegeria sp. YKSD163. The sequence continues at coordinate 8,306 of NZ_JBXWRM010000026.1, read as the reverse complement.
CATTGGTGTAGTATCTCTCTCGAAATTGTTCGATGGCGTCCTGGTATCCCTATAATCTTGCCAGTTGTTTTGGTTCCGGCGATTGCGAGCGGAATCGCGGCTCGCCCGCATGGTTCATATGTCGATCTGTTCCGCTATGCTCAGCGCATCTTCCAGCTCGACACCGAGATAGCGTACTGTGCTATCGATCTTAGTATGTCCCAACAACAGCTGCACAGCACGCAGGTTTCCTGTTTTCCGGTAGATCTCAGCCGCTTTGGTTCGGCGAAGCGAATGCGTTCCGTATCCGGTGTTAGTGTCCGCGCACGTGGTGTAATTTCTGCGCCGTCATTGGTGTAATCCCGGGTGGCCATCGAGGTGTATGGTCGAGGAAGAGTTTGGCGACTTCAACCACGAACCTTACGGAGACCCTGTATCGACCCAGTGAAATCCTGCTCATGCTACAAGGGAGAACGTAGCGATGAGATGACGAAGGACGACGTGTCAGACGATCTGAGACACGCAGATGCACTGGCCTCGGGCCTTGCAGCCGTGTGGGCGCGAGAGAATACAAGAGAGGCGCTCTTCGACGCGATGGAGCGCAAGGAAGCACGACACCGTGCCCTTGGCGCACGAAGAGAGGATCACCGAGCAGGTCCCTCAGCCGCGCGATCGAGCCACTCAGGCCTTGCTGCGTAAGGCCCAACCGGTCAGCAGCACGGGATACACTCCCTTCCTCGTAGGTGGCGGCGAAGGCAAAGAGAAGCCTCGAGTCAAGACGTTTAGTATCGCTGATAGTTGTATAGTTAACAGATTATATCTGTTGGTGCGATATATTGCTGCTAAGTTAACCTGCGGGCACCAACATCGCGAAAGGTGCCAGAAAATGTCCGATACCAACGCAAAACTTTTCTTCTTCAAATGTTCGATCTCTGAAGATCTTTATGGAGCCTGTCTTGATCCGAGTGGTGATCCGCTACCAACACCTGGCGGAGGCACAGGGCTCCCAGTTGACAGTATCGACGCTCTTGGAGCGGCAGTCGCGGGTTTCAATCGAGAAGCTGCCGAGCGCGACATCGCAAGGTGGGACAATCACTGGTTAACATCCAATGGACGCCGCGAAATCTGGTGGGGTCCGGACGGCCCGCCTGCGCACTTGGTAAAGCGCATACCCGCAAATTCTCCGGTGCACGCCGAACAATGACTGATATGCCGATTTCATTTGTACTGTCTCCTTCACGTATCGGCAGAATTGAGAAAATTTGGAGCAATTTGGTCGCGCGCCGAAAGAAGTATGCAGAACGTCAGAAACGTACCAGGGCCCTGGCTAAACTGAACGCCGCCCAACTGCGTGACGTCGGTCGATACAGATGCGAAATGCTTTGTGAGGTGCACAGGAACGCAAGTAAGGAATTTCCTCTTTGACGCCACGACGAAAGCCGATCGTACCAGTGCCACGAGACGAAAAAATTCGTATCGCTGACAAACTCATAGGGGAAAAATTGGTCTTCATTGGTCTCGAAGCCGTCGCACAGCCAGTGTCATGCCAACGACAGCATCTGAAAGCTGAATGTCGGCATCGCAACACAAGACTTTGAAAGCGTTGGATCATCTCGATTTTCGTAATGTCTGCATTCGGGACTAGGTCGCAGCTCAACCCGCTGCGTTGCCGCAAGGCTGCTTCGAGCCCACAACGGACCTAGCTACGAACCATTCGAACTGGCGAAGTGCACGATCAGCGGACGAAGCCATAGTGAACGCGGGTCGAGTGCAACGACTTCCCAAGCGCGGTGCCCCTGCAACGCTGCTTCTCCAATTCGGCTGTTCGGTCACCGTGCAGTGTGATTGCCGGACTTACGAATGCAGACGGACCTTGCGGTCGCTGGACCTTCTGGGAAGAATAGCCAGTGTACGAGCCTGATACGAGAGCAAGCGCGCAGTTATTGCAAATAAACAATTTCCGTCAATCGACTCGCATCGGCGACTTGACAGGCTCGATATGCACTGACGAGCCAAATCAAATGGACGAGGGGTCGATTTTGTCCAAGAAGAAAAATAGCATTCATGGCTCCCCAAAGCGCTCTCATCGGGTGGACGGAATCGCAGCCGCGTTTAATGCACACTACCTCGACTACCAGTACGTTTTCGTCGAGTTTCTGATCGGTCATATGGTCGACGCGGTGAGCCCGTTCGACGGGGATTATCAGGAGATGCTCGTAATGGCGGTGCTGGGACAAGCTCGGCTCAGCGCCGTGCGTGCCACTGCCAATCCGGATTTGTCCGTGCTGGATGTGGAGGCTTCTGCAGAAAGCACGAACGCGTCCCGTATCTCCGACATCACCAAGATCCCGCGCCAGACTGTCCGGCGCAAGTTGCAATCGCTTATGGAGCGCGGCTGGATTGAACGGGATGACGCAGGGGCCTATCGGCTCGTGTCTGTCGAAGGCCAATCCAGCGCTCGCCACGATCTTGCAGAATTGGATAGCCTTGCGATCCGGCGCGTCGCACGGCTGTTCGCCGACCTCCAGAAGCTCATTGAAAAGGACGAGCGCCTGATCGCGAAAAGCCGATAGGGGCAAGACGCTGCTAGGTGCTCAAAATGAGCACCTGTTTCCGTGCCAGCACGTTGTCGCCGCTCTACTTTTCTAGAGAGAAGCGAAGCGGAGGCACGCATGTTCGATCCAAAGGCATTTCAACTTGATGGCCAAGTGGCCATTGTCACCGGCGCGGGGGCCGGTATTGGCAGAGGTATTGCAGAGATGTTCGCCGGCGCCGGCGCGGCCGTCGTCGTCAGCGACCTCAAGCAAGAGACCGCAGACGAAGTCGCCAAGGGCATCACCAAGGCTGGCGGCAAGGCCATCGGTCTCGCCTGCAACGTCACGAAGGAAGCCGATCTGGAAGCGGCCGTTCAGGCGGCGATCGACAATTTCGGCAGCCTGACGATCCTCGTGAACAACGCCGGCGGCGGGGGGCCGAAGCCCTTCGACATGCCGATGGAGGATTTTCGCTGGGCTTATGAGCTGAACGTGTTTGCGCCGTTTCGCCTCACTCAGCTTGCTGCACCGCACATGGAAGCCGCCGGCGGAGGAGCGGTGCTCAACATTTCGTCAATGTCGGCCGAAAACAAGAACGTGCACATGGCCTCTTACTCCTCTTCCAAGGCCGCGATCAGCCATCTGACCCGCAACATCGCCCATGACTTGGGGTCGCGGAACATTCGGGTGAACGGAATTGCGCCCGGAGCGATCCGGACGGCGGCGCTGGCTACCGTGCTCACACCCGAGGTCGAGAAGGCCATGCTCAAGCACACGCCGATCAAGCGCCTTGGCGAGCCCTCGGATATTGCGGGCGCCGCACTCTATCTGTGTTCGCCTGCGGCGGCATGGGTTAGCGGTCAGATCCTGACCGTTTCTGGCGGCGGCGTGCAGGAACTCGATTGACGCGAACCTGTCGTAGGCCCGAAGCACGACCCGCTTGAGCCGGCTATTTCAAAACAACAGGAGACATCCATGAGTATAGACGCATTTGCCGATTTCCGTATGGACGGCCACAATGTCATCATCACCGGCGGCGCGCAGAACATTGGCGCCCAGATCGCCAAAACCCTCTCCGCTGCAGGTGCGAAGGTGATGATCTGCGACCTACAGGCCGAGAAATCTGCCGACACGGCCTCGGACATCGCCAAGGAGACCGGCAACGAAGTCCACGGAATGGGCTGCGACGTGACAAAGGACGAGGACATTCAGGCCGTAGTGGACGCCACGGTCAAGGCTTTCGGTGGCGTCTCGACCCTTGTCAACAACGTCGGCTGGGGCGGTCGCCAGCCTGACCCGGCCGCGATCTCGCGGGAAGAGTTTCTGAAGTCCTACGACCTGAATACGGTTAGCGCCTACCGGATGAGCATGGCCTGCTTACCCTACCTGGAGAAGGCCCAGAACGCCTCGATAACCAACTCCGGCTCGTTCTCGTCTGCCGTGCCGGCTTACGATATCCTGCCCTATGGCACGGCCAAGGCCGCGCTGAACCAGATGATGGTGTCGCTGGCCCATATGCTGAACAAGCGGGTGCGCGTGAACTCCGTCCTGATCGGGACGGTCATTACCCCGGGCTACACCGACGCAGGTGTCACACCCGAGATGCAGGAAAAGCTGGCGCATCCCGACAACTTGACCGGCCGGGCAGGCAAGATGGAGGATATCGCGAACGCCATGCTTTATCTGACCTCGCCCGCGTCGAGCTGGGTCAGCGGCCAGATCATCAACGTCCATGGTGGCGGCGCCGTCGTGCGTCTCTTCGGGAGTTGAAGGCGTGCGTGTCCTGCGTGCCTGCCTCAGGATGTTCGCGTCGCTGGCCAAGCGTCGTGTCACCTTTGGGGCGGCATGTCTCATGGTTCTGACGTTTCAGCCGGCTTGGTCGGAGGAAACCGGAACGCCCCTGAACACCACGCAACTCGGCGTCCTGCTCTTCGTCGATCAGGGACGATCCTTTGGTTACCAGACCATGATGGCGCGGATCCAGCTCGACACTGTGCGAGCGCAGCTTGAGCGGGACCGGAAGATCCTCGAACAGAACCAGGACCTGTTCGAAAAAAATGCGATCCCGCTGATCGAACTGGAAATCTCGCAGCTGAAAGACGCCTGGAACCGGAAGCAGCTGATCGTCGCCGAGAATAGCCTCGACTACGTCAGCGCTGAATACGAGGCGATGACCCAGATGGCGCGGTTCTTTGGCGGGGAAAGCGTGACCGTCGAGGAGCTTTACGGCACCTTCCGCCGCGGCTGGGATGCGGGCTGCGACAAGGGCCCGGACGAGGTTGTTGCACACAAGGCCTGGGCCGCCTATGCCCAGAAGGCGTTGGAACGCGCCCGTCAACTCAATGCGCGCGGCTCGCTCCCTTTCAGCACCGTTCTCGCGCGAGAGGCCGACCTAGAGGTCGCGCGGTCCAATTTCCGCAATCGCGAGGCGGGTCTTGAAAAATGTCGAACGGTTCTGTTTCCCACCCTGGACGAGATCTTGGCAGTCGGCGCGCAATAGATATCGAAAGCGAGGAGAGAGCCAATGTCCACGATAGCCACACCCGAGCACTCCGACCTCCTGAAGGGCGCTGTCATCTCTGGCTTGATCAACGCAATTATCAACGGCGCGATCCAGTGGTATCTCCTCGCGGGGCACGGTCCCTTGCCACTGACGGTTGATGGGATCACGAATGACACCCATACGGTCTTTGGAGCCGCGGTGCCGCTTGCGGTGAGCCTTGCGATGATCCTTACCGCTGTCGCCTATGGTACTGTCAAACCTCCCAAACCGCCATTTTATCCGGCCTTCCTCTGGTTGGTGGTAAAGCACGGTTTCTTCGCGTTGGGCATCCTTGTGACCTTCGCGGTGCTCTGGCAGAGGCTCATAGGGTCCATCTCGGTGTCGCTGCCGGTCGCGATTATCATGCTCGGGCTGATCGCCGGCCTGGCCGCCGGGGTGGTGAACTATATGACCCTGCGCGCCGCTGCAGAGAAGAGAGCTTGAGACGCAAGACACGAGCAAATGAAACTGGGCAGCGGCCGGGACCGACGACGTCATGGTGGCCAGAAATCAATAAGGTGGGTGGTTTTGATGTCGATACTCAAGGCGGTGCAAGAGCAAAAATGGTCTGCCATCCCTATGCCGCCTGGCGCACGGCCCAAACCCCGGCTACTGCGGATTTTCGCACTGCTCGCGATCACTGTGGCTGCGAGCTGCGCTCCTAGGGCTGACCTTGTTCCAGACCCGATGGCTCAGACAGCAGAGCTTCGTTTTCCCGTCTTGGTCGGGACGACGCGGCAGCCGACGACAGACGGACTATGGTCCCGCACCGAACCCGGCCCGCTTACATACGGCTTGGTCGACGTGAGCGTGCCGCCGGATCGGACGCCTGGCACGGTGACACTGCCTAGTGTTGATCCCGATCCGCGCAAGGACTTCCTGACTGCAAGCGTCGGACGGTTCGCCGATCGGAGCGCCTTTCGCGCACGTACCTCCCGTGAACTCGCGGCGCGGGCGAGCCTCAGCCGAGAGGTCGTCCTGACGGTGCACGGGTTCAACAACCGCATGGCAGACGGTATTTTCCGAACCGCGCAGATGATTGCGGATTTCGAAATTGAGGGGCCGACCTTCCACTATGCGTGGCCCTCGCACGGCCAGCCGCTTGGCTATGCGGCAGATCGTGACGCGGTTCTGCTTGCGCGCAACGGGCTAGAGGGAATGCTGGATGACCTCGTGCGCGCGGGAGCGCGCAGCGTGGTGATCGTCGCGCACTCCATGGGCTCGCAACTGACGATGGAGGTCTTGCGTCAAATGGCTTTGCGCGACAGCCCCACCCTGGCTCGCGTCGGCGGTGTGGTGCTGATGTCGCCAGATATCGATCCCGAGGTCTTCAAAGCGCAGGCTGAGGATATCGGCACGCTGCCAGACCCGTTTGTCGTCTTTGTCTCCCGGCGCGATCCGGCCCTGCGCCTGTCGGCGCGATTGACCGGGCACGGCACCCGCCTCGGCAACCTCTCCTCGATTGAGCCGGTCGCGGGTCAGAAGATCATCATTATTGACCTGACGGAGGCCCGTGATGCGGCCTCACGCCACCTCGCAGCTGCAACCTCGCCTGCGGTGATCTCGTTTTTGCGACAAACCGAGGCTGTACGAGCGGGGATGCAAACAGACCAAGCCGGCCGAGCAGGCGCGATTCCTGGAACCGTTCTTCTCGCGCAGGAGGCTACAACCGTACTGTTGGCTCCGGCCGAACTTCTGAACCCTTGATCCGTTAGAACCTGTGGCCACGCGCGCTACCAACACAGCGTTCCAAAGAAGGAGACTGTACACTTTACTTAAGATCGTTTTGGCTCCGAGACTTGCGCTACCGGCCGTTCAGAGGCCACAGCCAAACGGCGGCTCTTTCCGGATAGTGTTGAAGAAGTCGTTGTCTGAGCGTTTGGTGGGTGACGGCGAAGGCGGCTGGTTGTCCTCTTCTCAACCTGTTGGTTTTGCTTCGGGTATCAGTTTTGCGAGCTTCCGGAGATTTTGGGCGGTGGCTGCGAGTTGGAACGGTTCGTATGCGCCTTTGGGTCCTCGTAGCCGCATCATCGGCACGCCAATGTATCGCTTTAGATGTGCAAACAGCATCTCGACTTTCCGCCTCTGAATGAACGACGTCATGCAGGCATCGGTTTTTCGGATATCGCGGGCCACGTCGCGTGCTGCTTCATGGACGGAACGAAGCACGTTTCGGGCTGGCTGTTTTGGACAGCAATTCGCTTTTAATGGGCATGTGTCACAGTCGTGCTTTGACGCTCGATATTTTAGGAACCCGTCTTTGCCGCCGTTCGGCTTGCGCGGCGTGGAGAAGTTCGGGCGATACGTCCGCAGTTCCTTGTTGCCAGGGCATGTGTAGCTGTCAGTTGCAGGGTCATAGACAAAGTCTTCTCGTGAGAATGTGCCGTCCGTCCGTTTCGACTTGTCCCAGACCGGAATGTGCGGGGCGATGCCGCGCTCTTCCACCAGCAAGCCCAGCATCTCTGCTGATCCGTAGCCCGTATCGCCAACCAGCTTGTCTGGCGTCATGTCGAAGCGGTCCGTGATCCGATCGATCATCCGCCGTGCAGCAAACGCCTCAGCGGTTCGGGTCACCGACAACACCTTTTCACGCTGAATTCTGCCCCCAATGAGCACCCAGCCCAATGCGCCCATGCACTGGGCACAACGTTCACGCCGCGAAGCATTTGTTTTATCTGGTAAAAATGGTGCCCGGGGGCCGATTTGTGAAAGCATTTCCCGTTGCGCTTTGATATCGGGCAGCGCGTTGTTTTTCAATTGAAATATACGAAAAGCCAACTTCTACGACACAGGATTTCGACCAGTTTTTGTCCAGAAATGGCGGTGGATTTGGTTGTCCGAGCGCTCATTGGTCTTCTCAGTCAAGACCGTTCTGCGGTGCAGCATCCGATGGGCAGAATCCCGATCTGCTGTCGTTCGCCGCGCGGGCCTCAAACAGGTAGCAAGCGGACCAAGTGGACATTGACCCAAGGTCTGCTCCGGTGTGCCCTGCCGGGAAGGCGCTGCGCGGATAAGGCGCTTTATGTGTTCTTGCGCCGTAGGATAGCATCTTTCTCCCCTAAGCAAGTGTGGCGCGTCTCATTTCATGATATGAAAAAACATCGTCTTTGTGTTGATTCCAACTGGAGCGTTTGATGCCAAACCAGCCGCCTACTGCATCCGGGAACGATCAAACGCTTGCGCCTGGCGCGAGCGTTGCGCTGAGCACTCTGTTTGATTGGTCGGACAGCGATGGCACGGTGACCGCATTT
>NZ_JBXWRM010000025.1:0-44242 GCF_059612905.1 Ruegeria sp. YKSD163 | reverse complement strand
CTTTCATGGGAATTCTCCTGTTCAGCCCTGCATCCAGGGCAGTTTGTCCAGATCGACGTTGCCGCCGGTGATGATCACGCCCACGCGCTTGCCACGAAACGCGTCGGGGTTTTTGAGGATGGTCGCCAGAGGTACCGCGCTGGAGGGTTCCATCACGATGCGCAGGTGCTTCCAGATCAGCTTCATCGCATCGACGATTTCCTGTTCCGAGGCGGTGTAGATCTCGGACACGTGGTTTGACACGAAATGCCAGGTCAGGTCCTTGAGCGGCACCAGGAGCCCGTCAGCGATGGTCTTGGGTGCATCATCGGCAATGATGTGACCCGCCTTGAAGCTGCGATAGGCGTCGTCGGCCTGTTCCGGCTCGGCGGCGATCACATCTGTTTCGGGGGCCAGCGTCGACAGTGTCAGACAGGTGCCCGAGATCATCCCGCCGCCCCCGATTGGAGCCACCACCATATCCAGCCCGTCGGTCTGCTCCATGAACTCCCTGGAACAGGTGCCCTGCCCCGCGATCACGCGCGGATCGTTGTAGGGGTGGACGAAATCACCACCCGTCGCGGCCTGCACCTCGGCAAAACGCGCCTCGCGCGAGGTCGTCGAGGGCTCACATTCGGTGATCACGCCGCCATAGCGACGCACCGTGTCTTTCTTGGCCTGCGGCGCGGTGCGCGGCATGACCACGTTGCAGGGAATGCCACGCAGCATCGCGGCATAGCTCAGGCACGAGGCATGATTGCCGCTGGAATGCGTTGCGACCCCTTTGGCGGCCTGCCCCTCATCCAGGCCAAAGACCGCATTCGCCGCGCCGCGCACCTTGAACGCGCCAGGCTCCTGAAAGTTCTCGCATTTGAAGAACAGCTGGCACCCCGCCAACTCGCTCAGATAATCCGACACCCGCACCGGCGTAAGCCGGATATAAGGCGCAATCCGAAAATGCGCACAAAGCATGTCCTCGTAGGTCGGGATATACATCATACCGCTCCTCGCACTTGCAGCGCAGCCCTTGCACCCGGGATCACCGCGCCTGCACTGTTGACAGTCCGCGACCCCGCGACCTTTTCGGCCACCATTTCGGCGGTAACCGCGGACAGCGTCCAGCCAAGATGCCCGTGCCCGGTCTTGTAGAACACCCGGTCGCGGGCACCCTGCCCCACCTTGGGCATCATGTTCGGCATCATCGGTCGCAGTCCTGCCCATGGGATGGCGTGTTCGGTGCTCACACCGGGGAAGAACCGTTCGCACCACTTCACCAGCGGGCGTACCCGGTCGTCCCGAATGTCGAGGTTGTAGCCGTTGAACTCCGCCGTGCCGGCGATGCGGAAACGGTCCTTGCCCAGGCGGCTGGTCACGACCTTCGCCTCGTCATCGAGCAAGCTGATCCAGGGAGCAGACTGCTGGCTTTCCTCGTCATCGAGGCGAACGGTGATCGAATAGCCTTTGACCGGATAGACGTTCACCCGGTCGCCAAGCTGCTCCGCGATAGCCCGGCTTTCGACACCCGCACAAACGACGATGGCATCGAAGGTTTCGGTCTGACTTTCGTTGTTCCGGCTCCAGGTCAGGCGGACCTCGTTCTTGTCGACCTTCAGCGCGTCGACATCGGTGCCGAAGCGTAAAACCGCCCCACCCCGTTCGATGGATTTGGCAAGACCCGTCGTGTAGCGGTGAATGTCGCCGGTGAAATCGCTTTCGGTGTAGTAACCACCGTAGAAATCCCCGCTGAGCGCCGGTTCGATCTGGCGAACCTCTTCGGGCGCCACCGCGCGGCGCTCCAAACCACCCTCAGCCAGCAGCTTGTTGACCTCGGTCGCGTGGTCGAATTCGGCCTTGTCGGTGTAGATATGCAGGATGCCTCGGTTTTCGCAGTCGAAGTCGAAACCATGCCGCTCGGCCTTCTCACGAAGAAGCCCGCGCGCAGCAATCGCCATACGGGTCGTCTCGACGGTGTTCGCCCGGTATTGCGGGATCGACGCCACGAACTCGGCCATCCAGCTATACTTGTGCCAGCTCGGCTTGGGGTTGACGAGAAGTGGCGCGCCCCGGGTCATCATCCACTTCATGCCCTTGAAGACCGTCGACCAACGATTCCAGATTTCGGCATTCGATGCCGACAACTGTCCGCCATTGGCGAACGACGTCTGCATCGCGGCATAACGATTGCGATCGAACAAGGTGACATCATAGCCCCTGTCCATCAGGCTTGATGCTGTAGTTACGCCAGTAATTCCGGCGCCGATTACGGCAATTCTGGTCATGGCATCCTCCCGCGACCCAAGGTTTCGTCCTGCCGGATGACAGGTCCAATCCCCTCTGTCGCGAGATGCGGAGGCTCCACAGCGCGCTTCAGATCGCCGCGCTTGTCACAGTCCTTTTGCCTGAGAGGTTCCGGGGGGTTGCTCCTTCGGCGCCGAGTTATCGGCCTCTCCTGTGACAGCTTGGTAGGCTGAAAAAGGTCTAAACCGTATTTAGTTTCACGTCAAGACTATTTTAAAGTGCATCTTTTTGCAGTTCTTTGGCGAGAGCATCTCGGTAGTCTTCCGAGGTCACCCAGGCCCCAAGACGAGCAAGGATTTCGTTGAACGCCCGCATCTCCTGAGCAGAGAGCGGGTCCGTCAGGATCACCTCTAGCCGATCAGACAAACGGCGCGCCACTTGGCGAACCTCTTTGCCCTTTGGCGTTGTGGAGAGCAGGAACACCCGCGCGTCTTCGCTTGAATTTTCTCGCTCGATCAGACCGGCGCCGATCAAATTCTGGATGATTCTCGAGGTCAAACTTCTGTCAAAACCAGTTATTTTCGCGATTTCTGCGAAAGTTGTGCCCGGCCGATCATCGATCAAACGCAACACACGCAGATCGCGGATCCGGCATCCCGTCTCTCTCAGGAAAATCTCGTCGTTGGCCTGGATCGCTTCTTGGGCGACGATGTTCAATCTGTATGTCAGGCGCTCGTTCTTGAAAGTCTTGTCGGTCTGCACGATCCGCTTCTCCTGTAGTCGATACCAAAAAAGTATCACGTCTTACCCTGATTTCCACACGAAATAGTCTTAACAAGAAACCATCTTGCCGGAAAAGTATCTCCGCGCAATATTCTCACATTGAGATAACTTGGAGCCCGCGAAGATGTTTCCCACCTGGTACGAGACTCACCGCAAAACGTCGCAAGACTGGCTGCAGACCCTGCATCGCCACCCCGAAATCGGCTTCGAGGAAGTGCGGACGGCGGCCTTTGTCGCAGCACGGCTGACCGAGCTCGGTTACAGTGTAGCAACTGGCATCGGCGGCACGGGCGTCGTCGGGACCTTGTATGGTCAAGATGCGTCACCTGCTGCACCCGGACGTTGCATCGCCTTTCGGGCAGAACTTGATGCCCTTCCGATGCAGGAGAAAGCCACGGTCGGCTACGCGTCCGAAGTTCCTGCCCGGTTTCACGGCTGCGGGCATGACGGACACATGGTCACCGCACTGACCGCCGCCGCCTATCTCGCGACGCATCGGGACTTCGACGGCACAATTCGCTTCATCTTCCAGCCTGCCGAGGAACTCCTGACCGGTGCACGCGCGATGATCGCAGACGACCTGTTCGAGCGGTTCCCCTGCGACGAGATCTACGCCTTGCACAACTCGCCGGACCTTCCCGCCGGTCAGCTCGGCGTGCCGGCGACAGCGGCGCTGTCGTCTGCGGACAACATTGATATCACGATCCAGGCGCAAGGTGCGCACGGGTCGATGCCGCATACCGGGCAGGATGCCGTCGCAGCCGCCGCCCACCTGATCTCGTCCGTTCAGCAGGCCGCTACTCGGAATTTTGACGCACGCCAAACCGGGGTGATTTCCTTTGGTCTGATCAAAGGCGGTACGGCCCGCAACATCCTGCCCGATACCGTTCGGATCGAAGGGACCATGCGCACGACGGCGACCGAGGTGCGCGATACGCTGGCCGATTTGCTGCAGGACGCGGTGCGCGCGACCGAGCTTCTCTTTGGCGTTCTCATCGAAATCGACGTGACCAGCATGGTGCCCGTCACGCTGAATAATCCCGCCTGCGTCGCCGCGGCCGTGGCTGCGGCAACGCGGGTCGTTGGACCGGGCCGAGTGACCGAGAACGCCCGCAGTCTCATGGCATCCGAGGACTTCTCCGAACTCTCGGGGCTCGTGCCCGGTGCCTGCTTCTTCATAGGTCAGGGCGGCTATGCCCCTCACCACCCGGAATTCGTCTTCGACCCGGAAATCATCCCTGTCGGAGCCGCCATCTTTGCCGACCTGGCAAAGCACCGCACGAGCGCAACGCTCAACTCTCACCAACTGACCTGAACCAGATATCATCCTAGGGAGGATCCAGATGATCACCTTCACCAAGTCCATGCTCACCTGCGCTGTCGCCGCAACCGCAATGATGGCGGGGACGATGGCAAGTTCCGAGACGCTCACCATGTCGTCCTGGGTGCCGCCGACCCACTTTGTGCACACCGACTTCCTTGTGCCCTTCACCGAGAAGGTCACCGAAGTCACGGAAGGTCGCGTCAACGTCGTGATCCTGCCCGCGCCGCTGGCTAGCCCGCCGCAGCACTGGGAACTGGCACGCAACGGCGTGGCCGACATCACCTGGGGCAACTTCACCTATGAGCCCGAGCGCTTCGTTTCGATGTGGTTTGCCGAGTTCCCGAATGCCGGGACCAATGCCGAAGCTCAAAGCCGGGCACTGTGGCAAACCTATGACGCCTATCTCGCCGACAACGCTGCTTTCGACGGTGTGAAGATGCTCGCGGTTGGCATGTTCGGCGGCGGCCAACTGCACCATGGCTCCAAGACCGTGACCTCGCCCGAGGATTTGGCCAACGTCAAGTTCCGCATGGGCGGGCCGATCCAGGAGAAACTGTTGACCTCGCTGGGCTCGGTTCCGGTGGCCGCACCCGCTACCAAGGCCTACGAGATGCTGGAAAGCGGCGTCATCGACGGATCGCTTCACACCATGGAATCGGTAGTCAACTTCCGCCTCGAAGACAGTCTCGAGCATCACACCATCTTCCCGAACGGCTTCTATGACGCGACCTTCTTCGTCATCATGAACGGCGCCAAATGGGATGGGTTGGCTGACCAGGACAAAGCTGCGATCGAAGGCATCATCGGCGAAGAACTCTCCGCCGCATGGGGCAAGAACTTCGACCTGCAGAACCCCGCCGCCACCGAAAAGCTGGGCGCGGCCGGTCATGAGATCGTGGAAGCCTCGCCCGAACTGATCGCGGCGGTAGATACCATCTACGACACGATGGTTGCTGACTGGGTGGAGGCCGCCAAGGCCGCTGGCGTTGCCGACCCGCAGGCCATGCTGTCCTTTTACAACGACACGTATGAGGCGCTTGCAACCGAATTCGCAGCGTCTGCATCGAACTAAACCGCGCAACGGGGACCGGTTTGCCGGTCCCCGCCTTTTTGGGAGGAGACGGGATCATGCTGTCCATGGCATGGAAAGTCCGCCGGGGAGTTGAAACAGTCATGGCACTGTTCCTTCTGGCAATGGTCGCACTGACCTTCGCAGACGTCATAGGCCGCCGCATCGTCGGCAAGCCGATCTACGGGGCCAATGACATCACAGAGCATCTGATGGCACTGGTTGTTTTTGCCGGCCTTCCGCTGGTGACCGCTGCTGGGGCGCACCTGACAATCGACCTGCTCGACAAGCTTGTGAACAAGCCCTGGATGGCGTGGTGGCGCGTCCTGATCAGTGTGTTGGTGACCACAGTGCTGGCTCTTGTCGCCTGGCTCTTTGTCAAGCACGGACTGAACGCGTCGCGCATCTCGGAAGTCAGCCAGGCTCTCCGTGTCCCACGTGGCCCGCTCTATTTCTACATGGCCGCAAGCTGCGCCCTCTCGGCGCTGGCCGCCCTGGCCACCGCCTTTACCGGGCCGATGGTCGATCCCGAAGACACCCATGAGGAGGAAGCGCTATGATCGTCGGTTCCATTGCAATGCTTGCGGCCATTATGCTGGCCTTTCTGCGGGTTCCCCTCGCCTTTTCCCTGCTCGCCGTCTCTGTGGCCGGGATTGGTTTTTCCATCAACTGGAACATCGCGCTGCAACTCTTGCCATTGACGATTTCCGATGCGGTTCTGTCCTACGATCTGGCCGTCGTGCCGATGTTCATCCTGATGGGAAACGTGATCTCCAAGACAGGCATCGCCCACGATCTGTTCCGCGCGGCCTATGCCTTTGTCGGCCATGTGCGCGGAGGGCTGGCGCTCTCGACCATGGTCGCCTGTTCGGGGTTCTCGGCGGTCTGCGGCTCAAGCTACGCCACGGCGGCCACCATGGCCAAGGTCGCCTATCCCAGCATGAAGAAGTACAAGTATTCTGATGAGCTGGCCTCCGGCACCATTGCCGCTGGCGGCACGCTGGGCATCCTGATCCCGCCCTCGATCATCATGGTGGTCTACGGCATCCTGACCCAGACCAATATCGGGGACCTGTTCATCGCCGGTGTGATCCCCGGTCTGCTGGGCCTCGCACTTTATATGGCCGCGATCCGGTTCGTTGCTGGCCGCAATCCCAGCCACGCCCCTCAAGGCGAAAAGACCCCGTGGCCCGAAAAGCTGATAGCGTTGTCCGGCATTTGGCCTTTCGTTCTGCTCTTCGGTCTCATCATCGGCGGCCTCTATGCCAAGCTCTTCACGCCGACCGAAGCGGCCGGCATGGGCGCGGGCCTTGCGATCCTGATTGCAACCTTTCACGGGCGGCTGACCTGGGCCGTGCTGCGCAGGGTGATCATCGACACGGCCTATACGTCGGTGTCGCTCTACACGGTCCTGTTCGGCGCGCTGATGCTGTCCAAACTGCTGACCTTGTCGGGGCTGGCGGCCGGTGTCTTGGCATTGGTGCAATCCACAGGGTTGGAAGGCTATGCCCTGATCTTCGCGATCATGCTCGTGTTCATGGTGCTGGGCTGCGTGATGGACTCCATGGCGATCATCCTGATCTTCGTGCCGCTTTTCGCGCCTATCGTCGTCGCTCAAGGGTTCGACCTTGTCTGGTTCGGGATCATCGTGATCGTGGTGACCGAGATCGCACTGGTCACGCCACCCGTCGGGATGAACGTGTTCGTGCTCAAGGCGGTCCTGCCCGATGTCCCGGTGGTCCGGATCTTCAAGGGACTTGTCCCCTTCATCGCGGTCGATGTCGTACGCCTTGCCGTGCTGGTCGCCTTCCCCGCAATCACGCTCTGGCTGGGAAGCACCGCCGGATAGAGGCCGACCAGGCACAAAAACGAAGAGCGGCGGACGAAGGAGATCCTTGCCCGCCGCTTTTTTCGTGCCGCATCTTCAGGGGCGCAGCAGGTCCGCAAGGTGATCCGGCGCCATCGGCACGATCCCCGTGGGATTGAGCGCCTTTATCGAATAGTAGCCTTGCAGGATGTGGTCGATATCCACTGTCTCTCGCACACCAGGCAGGTCGAGCATCCGCGCGAGGTAGCCCGACAGACGCGGGTAATCCCTGACCTGTCGCCGGTTGGTCTTGAACAGGCCATGATAGGCGGCGTCGAACCGGATCAGTGTCACAAAGGCGCGAATGTCCGTTTCAGTCAAGCTGTCCCCGAACAGGTAGTCGCCAGTCAACCGCTCCTCAATCTCGCCCAGCATGGCGAACACACCCTCCAGCGCCTCTTCATAGGCGGGCTGGGATGATGCGAACCCCGCCTTGTAGACGCCGTTGTTGAGCAAGTCGTAGAGGCGCGGATTCAGAGCGTCGATCTCGGCTGCCAGATGCAGGGGATAGAGTCGCAGATCTGAGGGCACGAGATGTTCGAAGGCGCTATCGAACATGCGCAGGATATCGGCGCTTTCATTGTTTACCATCACGTTCCGCCTAGTGTCCCAGAGCACCGGAACCGTTGCACGTCCGGTGAAGTTCGGATCGGCACGGGTGTAGAGCTCGTGCATGTAGCGCGCGCCGAAGAGCGGATCCTCGTCAGCGCCGGCAAAGCCACCGAAACTCCATCCCTGATCCGTCAGGGACGGGTTCACCACGGTCACCGGGATCATGTCCTCCAGGCCCTTGAGCTTGCGCGCGATCAGCGTTCGCGACGCCCAAGGACAGATCAGCGCGACATAAAGCCGATAGCGGCCAGGTTCGGCCTTGAACCCTTCCTCGCCTGTCGGGCCGGGCGCACCGTCCGACGTGATCCAGTTGCGAAAGCTGGAGGTCTGGCGCACGAAGCGGCCGTCCTTGTCGGTTTTTTGCACCGGCTGCCAGTTCTCCATCCATTTGCCGTCCACAAGCATGTGCCGGTCTCCTCAGGTTGCGTGAAAGATGAAGGACCGCATCGAGACCGATCCGAGATCGATGGCATCGGTCATGAAGGTCAATTCGTCGCGCGCATCTGACGCGCCGGCGATGGTCAGGGCTGGTAAGTAATGATCCACGGTCGGATGAGCTGCGGTGAGAAGAGCGCCCAGCCCGTCCGCATCCGCGAGCGCGCGGAAATCCCGGTCCACGAGACGATCGGCAAAAAGCGCATCAAACGCCTGCGCGAAATCCTGTGGCGTGCCACCCGGGCGCATGGCGCGCAGGTTGTGGACGACATTGCCCGAGCCGAGGATCAGGATGCCCCGGTCCCGCAGGTCCGACAGAGCCCGACCGACCTCGAGTTGGTGTTCCAGCCCCCGTCCCATGTCGATCGAGACCTGAAAGACCGGAACATCCGCATCGGGATAAAGAAACTTCAGGACAGCCCAGGCACCGTGGTCGAGCCCCCAGGTTTCATCCCCGGCGGCGCGGTGGCTGCTCAGAAGCGATATCACTTCGCGCGCCAGATCGGGCCGGCCGGGTGCCGGGTACTGCTGTTGAAAAAGCGCCTCGGGGAACCCGTAAAAATCATGGATCGTGCGCGGCATGGCCGAGACATCCACAAGCGTCGTTCCGTTGGTCATCCAATGTGCCGAGACGACGAGGATCGCTTTTGGTCGTGGCAGGCTCTGGCCAAGCAGCGCCCAGGATCGGCTGAACGGCCCGTCTTCGATCGCATGCATCGGGCTTCCATGCCCGAGAAAAACGACCGGCATCCGGTCGGAGGGAGCGAAACGTTCCTTAAGGTCTTGTAAGCTGTGTATACGCATGATGGGCCGCTTTCGATTGTGTCCGAGCCGCCCAAAGGCCGCCCGGGATTGATGGAAAATCAGGCGAACTGGCCCAGTGTCCGCTGCAGCGCCGGGACTTTCAGGGCAAAGGCACCGCTGCCGAGCGTTGCAATCGCACCCTGCACGACTGCCCAGAAGATCGGGAACTCCCAACCGCCGCCTTCGGACGAGAACAGCCAGCCATTGCCGGCATGAACCCAAGTAGCGCCCAGAAGCACCGGGATCAGTGCCAGTGAGACAAGCCGCGTGCCGATGCCGAGGACCAGGGCGATCCCGCCGATGATCTCGGCAGCGATCGTGAAATAGGCCAGAAGCCCGGGCAGGCCGAGGCTCTCGAAGAAGCCGACGGTTCCGGCGACGGTGAAGACGCTGATCTTCAGCCAGCCATGGGCGAGAAAGAGCGAACCGCTGGTGACGCGAAGTGCGAAGGCAGCATAGTCAGAATTCGTTTGCGTGGTCATATCCGTGTCCTTTTGTTGAAAGCCGCCCGGAGACAGCTTGTCTGTGAAGGAACATAGGCCTTGCAGATAACCCTCAAAATGGCGAATATAGTAAATTACTTTCTACGATTTGTTCGTAATGGCCACATGGACCTTTTTGATCAACTCCGCGCTTTTGTCGCTACCGCGCAGTCCGGCTCCTTCACCGGGGCGGCAGCACAGCTGGGCATGTCGAACCGATTGACCTCGAAATATGTGGCCGAACTCGAGCAGCGTCTCGGTGTGCGGCTCTTTCAGCGCACAACCCGCAAAGTTGGCCTGACCCCAGCCGGGTCCGATCTTCTGTCCCGAGCCCCCGCCCTGCTGGCCGATCTTAACGAATTGCTCGCCGATATCTCGGACTCCACGAAAGGGTTGTCTGGCGTTCTAAGGATTTCCGCTCCGATCACCTTCGGCGAGGTCTACATCGCGGGTATGCTGGCGCGGTTCTCCGAACTTCACCCCGGGATCATCATCGACCTCAGGCTGAGCGATGCCTTCAGCGATCTTGCCGCAGAGGGGATCGACCTGGCCTTTCGGATTGGACGCTTTGACATAGCCTCTCTCAAGGTCCGACGACTGGGCACGTTCCAGAGCCTGCCTGTCGCCAGTCCGGCCTATGTCGCACGGGCCGGCCTCCCTGAGACCCCAAACGATCTTTCAGAACACAGCTGCATCGTCGATACCAACCGCCGGAATCCCAAGCGTTGGGCCTTCGAACATAATGGCACTCAGGTCGCGGCTCAGATCGAGGGCCGATTTCACGTCAATTCAGCAAGTGCCGCGGTCGATCTGGCACGCCGCGGTCTTGGGATCGCCTATGTGCCAGGTTTCGCCTTGCGCGATGCGCTCGATAGCGGCGATTTGGTCAGGCTGTTTGAAAGCCATACCGGGGAACGCGGCGACGTCGCTGCCGTCTACCTTGAAGGGCGTACTCTGCCTCGAAAGGTGCGCGCGCTGATCGATTTTGCGCTTGCCGATTTTGGAAATGCCGGTGCGTAACAGCCGCCGTGGCCTGGGCAGGACTCCGGCATGGCAGACGCATCAATCCGGAGCGGCGGCAGGGCACGGTCATACACCCGTCCCGATGAAATCCGCCTTCATCCGGGCGCGTCAGACCGCGTTGATCCGGCAGGCGGGGCCCGACAGTGGCAAGGTCGATGGCTATCGCAAGCGCACCGACAGTCTGCGTGATCAAGGGAAACAGGTTTGCGAGAACCGCGTGGTCCGGCTGGCTTGCCCGGCAGGTCTTTCTGCCCAGATCGCCAAGAGCATGCCGGAGGAACGGAAAAACCAGCAGATCAGGATGATCGGCACGTGGAACAGGCCGAGGCTGGTCGGAAAGTGATGAACCAGCGCAACGCGCGGGGAGGTCTGTTCCGTGGCACTCGGCAGATTGTTGATGGCGATGATGCAAGTGATCGTCGAAAGCGGGATCACGATGCCGATCTTTTCGACCGGGTTATTGGTGAACATCACGCAGCGAGAATGCCACGTGATCCGGGAAGCGCGAAGGAAGACCGGGCGGGAGGTCTGGCCGACCCCGCCCTGTCCGAACTGCGTCAGGTCGGCCGTGCCTGGCCTTGTGTCATCCACAGGAGGCCGAACAGCATGAGAGCTGCACCCAGCGCCGCCGCGCCGGTTCGCACCGAGTTCCAGAAGGTCCAGCGCGGCAGGTAGGTCTGCTGCCAGTACTCTCGCGTCGCGCCCTGCGACAAGTCCATCCCGGCCAGCGCCTCGTTCAGCGGCACGTTGAAGGCGACCGTGACGCCGAAGCAACCGACAAGATAGACCAGCGCGGCGAGCAGGATCAGCGTCGCCGCCGGGCCATCGAGCCCGAACCAAGCATACCCGGCGAGGATGACAGATATGCCGGCCATGCCGAGGAACAGAGCCATGAACAACCAGCGAAAGACCTCGCGGTTGATGACCTGCATGGCCTCCACGCCGCCGACGCCACCGGTAAGGGCGAGCGAGCGCATGATGAAGTCTGAAAAGGCGAGGAAGACGCCCGCGACCAGCGCATAGGCGAGGATCGCGAATTGCATCAGGACGAAGACGACAGGGGTCATCGGGCAATTCCTTTCTTGGCAAAGGATGCGGCGGGACAGATGGCTGTCGCACCGCATCAAGGTGTCGGTCAGCGGGTAGCGAAACCG
This sequence comes from Ruegeria sp. YKSD163, assembly GCF_059612905.1. Taxonomy (NCBI): domain Bacteria; kingdom Pseudomonadati; phylum Pseudomonadota; class Alphaproteobacteria; order Rhodobacterales; family Roseobacteraceae; genus Ruegeria; species Ruegeria sp. YKSD163. Next base: position 32,472 of record NZ_JBXWRM010000025.1, on the reverse strand, counting down.
GTGATTGCGGGATCAGCACTTCGTCGAAACGCGAACAGGCAGAACCCGGCGATCGCGAGTTCCAGGACCAGAGCGCCCAGAATGCCGCCCGAGGGTACCCCGTCGACGACAAGGCCCAGAACACGGCCCGCCGGGAAGGCAAGAAAGACAGTCAGCGCGGCGGTCACGGCGGCTTGCCGCAGCGCCGGTCTCACGATGCCGGCCAGCATCACGGCTCCGAAGGCGGCGAGCGCGGCTCCGGGCGCGCGCAACTCGCTCAGCAGGCTGGGCTCTTGCCCCAGAACGATCCCGTAGCCTGCATAGAAGGCATGCGGTGCAACGAGGATGAAAGCGCCGATGCCCAGTGAAGTGATGCCAGAAACGCCGAGTGCGATTTTTTGAACAGGTGTCATTGGGTTTTCTCCGAATTGGGCTGACGACGAGGCTCAGGCCACGACCATCCACGCGTCCGCCTTGGCAGCGGAACGCGCGAACTCGGCGAAATCGCGGGGCGGACGGCCGAGGGCCTGCATGACGCCGTCGGCGGTGTGGGCGTTGCGGCCGTCGAGCGTCTCGCGGGCGATCGCGGTGAAGACATCGGCGACGAAATCGCCACCCGCGGCCGCGACATTCGCGTGGAAATCCTCGAAGCTGATCGGGATATGGCGGATCCTCTGCCCAGTGGCCTCGCTCAACACCCCGGCCATCTCGGCGAAAGTCATCAACCGGGGACCCGTAACTTCGTAGAGCCGCCCTTTGTGGCCCTCTTCCGTCAATGCCGCGACCGCCACATCGGCAATGTCCTCGATATCGATGATCGGCTCTGCGATATCGCCGCCCGGCATCGGCAGCACGCCGGCCAGAACCGGATCGCGCAGATAGCCTTCGGAGAAGTTCTGCGCGAACCAGGCGGCACGGACGATGGTGAAGTTCACGCCGGACTGTCGCACGACCTCTTCGCCGAGCCGGGCGTGGTGCTCGCCACGGCCCGAGAGCAGGACCAGATGCTCGACGCCGACATCTTTCGCTGTCTCGACCAGCGACTCAAGCTTTTCGACCGCGCCGGGGAACGCAAGATCGGGGAAGTAGGTGACATAGGCTGCCCGGGCACCAGTCAGCGCGGGCGCCCAGGTTTCGGGCGATTCCCAGTCGAAGGGAGTGCCGGAACTGCGAGAGCCGCGACGGACGGGAAGACCCTTGGCTTCCAGCTTTGCGGCGACGCGGGTCCCGGTCTTGCCGGTGGCACCGATGACGAGGATGGGTTGGTGTTGCATGGGGTTTCTCCCTGGTTCGAGTTGACGGACCAAGGGATAGTCAATCGCCGTCGACCCGTATTGACCGGGGTCGCCAACGTCTTGACCGACGCCGCCAGCGCCGGTCAGCGGCCCACGCGTTCCTTGCGGTAGCTCGCAGGTGTCATGCCGACCCAGCGTTTGAAGGCGCGGGTGAAGGAACTCTGTTCGGCGAACCCCGTCAGAAACGCGATCTCGGCCAGCGAGTGCCGATCGTCACGCAAGAGCCCTTCGGCCAGGTCGCGCCGGGTCTCTTCGGTCAGGGTCTGAAAGCTCATGCCGTGCTCGGAAAGCCGCCGGTGGAACGACCGTGCGCTGAGCCCGAGATCGCGCGCGATCTCCGCCATTTTCGGCGCGCCCGCGCTCAGCGCCTGCGCGATGGCATCCTTCGTCCGCGTAATCAGCGGGACCTCGTCGGCGATCTCGGAGAGTTCGCGCTCGAGATGACCCGCGAGATAGCGGGAAATGCCCACATCCCCGAGGATGTTCGGCTGCGCCAGCGTCTCGCGAGAAAAAAGGATGGCGTCGAGTTCCGCATCAAACCGGACTGGACTGCCGAACCAGTCCTCATGGGCGGTGACGGACTGCGGAGCGGCATGCTGGATCAGCACCTCGAGCGGCGCAACCGGCACCGGGCTGACCTGCCGGGCAATCGACACGGAACTCGCAAGCGTCGCCTCGTTCGACAACCGCATCCCCAGACGGCGCCCGCCCTCGCGATGCAGGATGAAGAGCGTGCCGCGCGGATCCGGGCGCAACTCGTACTCCACAACGCTGGTCCAGAGCCGCGCATACCGTTCGACCCGCGCATAAGAAGCGCCCAGCGTCGTTGCCGCCTTGAATGCGAGGCCGAGCGCACCGTATTCATCAAGCCGCATCGACGCGCCTACCCGCAGCGGCAGATCGGTGACATCGACCTCCGCCGCGATCCGTTCCAGCAGGCCATAATAAATGCCGTCCGGGATCATCGCTTTCGGGTCCCATGCGCCTTCAGGATCTATGCCCGCGCCACGCAGGAACGCCGCGCCGTCGATCGCGTCGCCAGCCGCGGCGACCACCTTGCGCGCGAAGAGAGAGGTTACATAGCCCATGGCGCCCATCCTAAGGTGGATTTGCGGAGGGGCAAAGCACCTAGGACTGGCAGAAAGCTTGGGGTCGTTATCCTGACCGGCAAACCCCGCGATCCTGTCCGACCAGACCGGGATGAGCGGCGACAGCAGGAGCGCGGCCCAGCCGGCCATCGACATCCCCCCAACAGCGAGAAGATCAGGTCATGGTTCATGGCATGCCCTGTCGGTACCGGTGCGGGCACAATCCAGCAAGACGTGAGCTGTGCCGTCCGAGATCCGCTCCTTCGAGCGCCGCCCCGGACCGACCTCAACCCGGCTCTGCGTGAGCAGGTTGGAGAAGCGGCCGAAGCGAACGACGTCCACCGCTTCGTCAAGGTCGCACACCAGCCGGACCCTTCCGGGCCGGAGCGCCTGGGGCACAAGCACCATTGCGTCGAAAGACTGTGACAGGCAGCACCCGGTCACCCGCCCGCCGCCCCCGGTCTTTCCGCGGTCAGTGCAGCACCTCGGCATACAAGGTGTTCCAGTCTCGCGTGATCGTTGACAAGTCGCGTGTCATGCCCGCACCTCCCGGCCCGTGCTGAAAAGACCCCAGCGCAGGGACTGCGCCCGTGCGATCTGCGCCAGTACGAGTCCCGTCAGCCCGACGAGCAGGACCTCCGCTACCGGTGCCGCGAACCAGATGCCCGGCTCTCCCAACGCGCCCGCCAGCGCAAATGTAAGCGGCACGGCGAAAAGATAGGGTTTGGAAAGCCCCAGTATCGCCGCGCGACCCGCGTCGCCGATAGCCTGGAAATGCATGGCGATCATCATCAGCGGCCCCGCGGCAAAGAACCCGGCCGAAATCACCGGCAAGATGCGCGCGACCTCCGCCACGACTCGCGGATCCGAAACGAAGGCCGATCCGATCGGAGTGGCAAAAGCTGTCATGCCGATCTGTAGCGACAGGCAATAACCGAAAGCCGCGAGGACCGCTGTCCTAAGGCTCGTGTCGCTGCGACGTAAGGCGCCCGCCCCATAATTGTTGCCCGTAATCGTCTGCATCGCATGGGCAAGGCCAAGGAGCGGCAGGAAGGCAAAGGTGATCAGCCGCGTGACGATCCCGTAGGCCGAAACACTCGCATCGTAATCCGGGGCCTCCACCCATTGCAGCGCGGCGATGATCGCCCCCGATCCCAAGGCGAACCCGAGGAAATTGAGGCTTTGCGGCGCGCCGAGCGCGAGAATGTCCCGCCATCCCGACAGCGGCGAATGGTGCCAGAGCGCAGAGGGTCGCAACCCGGTGTCGCCAAAGACCCGGAATGTTAAGATAATGGTCAGCGCCAGGGCCTGTGCCATCGCGGTGCCATAGGCAGAGCCCGCCACGCCCATGTCGAACAGGCCGATCAGCACGTAGTTGAAGCCCATGTTTGCAAGCGACACGAGCAGGCTCATCGCGGCCATGAACATCACCAGCCCTTCATTGCGAAGGGCATCGGAATTGACTGAAAGCACAAAGATCAAGGGCGCGGCGAAGACACTGATGCGCAGGTAGATCAGCCCCATCTCGGCCAGCTCCTCTGACCCGCCGGCGGCCAAGACCGCGACCGGCTTGCCAAAAGTCAGGAAGAGCGCGATCAGGATCAGACCGATAAAGACAGCGAGCCCGTGCGCCGCCGAGAACGTGGCGCGCGCCGCGTCAACGCGCCAGGCGCCGAACTGCCGGGCAAGGATGCTCGACATGCCCGAGGAGACCAGCGTGGCCAGCGCGACGATCAGCATGTAGAGCGGAAACATCAGCGTGACCGCGGCCAGCGCCTCCGGTCCCGCGAAATGCCCGAGGAAGAGGGCATCGACGACGGCGAGCGCGCCGTTCACGCCCATGACAAAGATGATGGGAAGCGCCGTGCGTGCGTAGATCAGGCCAAGCGGCCCTTCGAGAAATGAGTTGGTCTGGGACGACATGACCCCGTTTTCCTTCCGGCTCAGGTCGCGCAAGGATTGGACGGGGCCCGCATTACCATCCGCGCGACAGGTGCCGAGGATGACGAAGATCGTGTCTGCTACAGAACTTCACCGTGACAAATGTCGGCGGGCGGCAGGCGTCTGTTGCCTGAGAGCCGTGTAGATTGGCCGTCGCACTCTTGTCAAGCGGAACGGTTTCCACGCCCCAAGCGCGCACCCTGACCACGGTTGACCACCCGCAGTGCAGTCCGGTGGAACGCCAGCGCACCCCTGGCGTCGGCCGCTTGCCTCCTGTCTCGGCCTCTGTTTTGCAAGACGCGCCAAGATCGTTTCGAGCAAGCCAAGGAACACAGGCACCTGTTCAAGAGGTGCCGCGGCCCGCAGATGCCCTCTGGCATCCGCGCGACCTCTGGACACGCCTGACGCGGTTCCGGCGCCCCGATTCCGCGCGCTATCCGCGCACCGGCGCCCATTTGGTCGAACGGACACCCATCGCATAGCGCAGCAGCGCCCAGAAGATCGCCGCGTGCCCCATCACGAACAGCACCGCCACCGACGCGCCCGGAAGCCGCCGGCCCCAGCGGGTCGTCACCGCGGCCAGCGCAACGGCACAAAGCGCGACCTGCGCGCCGAACATCGCCACATAGAACGCGCCCTGATCCAATAGGGCGACATTGGCCAGCAGCAGCAGTGGCAGAAGCCCCGCCACCAGACGGCGCAGCACCTTGTGGCAGAAGAGTTGCACCGCATAGAGCCCGGTCCGGCCCGGGTTCATCAGCCCCGCATAATGCATCAATCCACGCCAGCCGCGCTCGGTCGAGCGCACCCGCCGCCCGAATTCTCCGCGCAGGTTCGAGGTCACCGCCTCGCGCGCCACCGCACCCGGCGCATAGGCCAGCCGGTATCCGCGCGCCACCACGCCCAGCGAGATCGCCAGATCGTCGGCCATGTCCGCCGGCACCACCCCGACCAGCCCCCGCCGCACCGCGTAAAGCGTCCCCTGCGCCGAGACCGTGCCCGCGATCCGGTCTTCGGCCTGTTTGAGCGCATTGTCATAGCGCCAGTAAAGCCGTTCGGCCCGCGCCAACAGCCCGTCGCGACCCTTGATCCCCAGTTGTCCGATACTGCCCCCGACCCCGGGGTCGGCAAAGGGTGCCAACAGGCGGATCAAGGCGTCCGGGTCCAGCAGGCTGTTGGCATCCGAGAAGATCACGATCTCGTCCTCGGGGATCATCGCCAGCCCGTGATTGAGCGCTGCCGCCTTGCCGCCATGCTGCGACAACCCGATCACCTGGATATCAGCGTCACCCTCGGCCGCCGCTGCGGCCTCGGTCAGGGTGGCATCCTCGGACCCGTCCGAAACCACCAGTACCCGCACCCGGTGACCGTCCCGGCGCTGCGCCCTGAGCGAGCGGATCTTGGCGCCGATATCGCGCGCCTCGTTGCGCGCGGCGATCAGTACCGTGGCCGACAGCGTCACCGGTGGATGCGCCGGACGGTCGCGCACCAGCCGCGCCAGAGCGATCCAGAGCAGGCCATAACCAACCAGCGAGTACAGGATCAGCCCCAGGCAGGTCCAGAACAGCACCGTCATGCCGCCTGCCCCGCATCCACCCGCCAGCCACCCGCCAGCTGTGCCGCGCGCGCGCAGAGCGCGGCGAGGATCCAGGTGTATTTGATGTCCTCGTTGGGCATGAACAGGCTGGCGAACATGAACACCGCCATCGCGACGCCCAGTGCCTGGGCCAGCACCTGTGTCTCGGTCACCGGTTGCAGCCCGGCCTTCAGCGCCGCCCAGGCCGCGCTCAGCAGCGCGCCCAGGAACAGCACGATGCCCACGATACCGGTTTCCACCGCCACCTCGAGATAGGCGTTGTGAAGCTGGCGCGCCTCGGCCTCGCGCCCAGGATACCAGCGGAAGGCGTCGCTGGCATAATTGACCGGATAGGCCCCCGGCCCCAGCCCGGTCACCGGATGTTCGGCCCACAGCGCCAGTCCGATCTGGTTGTAGCTGAGCCGCCGCAGCAGCGACCGGTCCGATGTATCGCCCTCGCCCAGGAAATCGCCCAGCACACCGAACCGCTCGACCAGCGTGTCGGGCGCGTTCAGCACCGCGACCACCAGTGCCGCCAGCGCCCCCAGCGCCACCACCGGGAACAGCCGGTGATGCCGCATGCGAAAGCCGATCAGCCCGATCCCCATGGCCACGGCAATCGCCCCCGATCGCGCGCCCATCATCGGCAGCGCCACCAGGCAGAGCAGCGAAATCAAGACCCACAACCGCCGCCCGCGCCGGTCATAGAGCGCCATCACCAGCGCCAGCATCAGGCTGACCGCCATCAGATGTGACGAGGTGGTGGGGTTATAGGCCGAGGCCCCGGCGGACCGCACCGCCCCCAGCCAGGCGGCCACATCAGCCTCGTCAGCATAGGGCAAAAGCCGCAGTCCGAACACGGTCTCGAGGATGACAAAGACCGCCGAAATCGCGCCGCTGGCCGCAATCACCAGCACCATACGCCGCAGATGCAGATGCGAGGTGACCGTCAGGCCAAGGATCGGCACCAGCAGCAGGGTCTGCAGGAACCCCTTGGTATGGTCATAGGAATAGGCCTGCCAATCCGAGGCCAGATACGAGACACACAGCCAGATGGCGAACAGCAGGGTGAACATCGCCGTGGGCGACAGCCGCAACCGCCCCTGCATCAGCGGATGGCGCCGCACCGTCAGCAAGAGCGACAGCAGAACCAGCGCGGTGACCGCCTTGAACAGCGAGATTGGCAGTCTCTGATCGACCAGCAGCGCGATCCCGTCGAGCTGGGCCAGCGCCACAAGCAGGTAGGCGCCCAGCACGGTGTTGCCCAGCACGGCAAACCCGCCCAGCGCCGCGGCCAGCAGGCCCGCGGCCATGGCCGGGCCGGACAGCGCGGCCGCGGCGGCCATCACTGCTCCGCCAAAACCCAGCGCCAGCTGCCGGGGCGCCGGGATCATCCCACGCGCCCCCGGATATCGACATAGGCCACCGCCACCGGCAGAGACCGCGACAGGTTGCGCAACTGGTCGAGATAGTCGCGCAGCTCGGCCGCCGACAGCTCGTCCCGGCCCAGCGTGATCAGCACCGCCGCACTGGGCGGCATGTTGCCCGGTCGCACCGCCCGGCGCAGCAGCCCGGTATGAACCTGGTCGCTATAGGGATAGCTCTGCATCACCCGGCGGCCCACCGCCTCGGCGCGGCGCGGATCCGACACGTCGAGGACCGCCACCATGTCGTCGGTATCCAGCGCATCCCAGTCCAGATAGGGCCGTGACAGCTCGGATGCGGTGGCGCCCTTTTCCTCGGCCGCCGGTGCGCCCGTCAGCTCGGCCGCGCCCAGCGCCGCCGGAGACAGCACCCGCAGCCCGGACACGCCAGACAGATCGGTCTGGGTGCGCAGACGGGTCGCCATGTAGTCGCGGCTGAGCACGAGCATCATCGCCAGCAGGAAGCCCGACATCGCCCCCATCACGGTCCGGTTCACCACCTTGGGCTCCTCCGGCAGCACCGGCGGCGTTGCCAGATCGACGATGCGCAGGGTCTCGATGCTTTCGGCCTCGCTGATGCGGACCTCCAACAGGCGCGCGTCGATATCGTTCAGCTGCCCCCGGGTGCGCTCGATTTCCGAGTTCAGCCCCTCGAACCGAGTCTCAAGCTTGGCCAGCGCCGCGATCCGCTGTTCCAGCCGGGCGACGATCTTGTCGCTTTCGACCACCGCGGCGGCCAGTTCCACCTCGCGCAGGCGCGACAGGTTCAGCTCTTCCTTGGTGGTCTGAGTCAGCCCGTCATGCCGGTTGAGCGGCCGGTCGGGCAAAAAGGCGCGCAACTGCGCCTGAATGGCCAGCAGGCTGCGGCGGTCGGCATCGCGTTGGGCGGATTCGGCAAACAGGCGGGCCAGCAATTCGCGCCGCTCGGTCTCGATCTCGACCACGCCCGAGGCAGTACGCAGCGCGTTGCGCTCGTCGATCAGGTCGGACAGGCGGCGCTCGGTCGCCAATTTCTGCGTCTCGAGGAAGCTTGCCAACTCGCCGGTGGTGGCGGCCACCTGTTCGCGGCTGCGGGCGCGATAAACGCGGGCCAGCACATTGGCCAGTTCGGCAGCGATCTTCGGATCCTCCCAGGCCACCGAGATTTCCATCACGAACGAGCTTTCGACCATCTTCAACTCGATCGCGTCCTGGATCTCGGTCACCAGATCCTTTTCGCCCGCCGCTGCCCCGGCGCTGCCGGAATTGAGCCAGCGCAGACCGGCCTCGACCTGTTGCTTGGCCTCCTTGGCAAAGGCGAGCAGCGCCGGGATCTGCTGTTCTTCGGGCGCGGCCGCCGCGGCGCCGAACACCTCAAGCCGGGCGCGTTCGGCGATCTCGCGGCTCTTGAGATATTCGATATGGCTGCGGGTGATCACATTGGCGCTGTCCAGCGAGGACGAGCGTACATAGACCTGCGAATAGCGCAGTTCGGCGTCGGTGGGCTGGGCGGTCACCTTGGCCGAGGCCCGGTAGACCGGCGAGAAATTCAGCTTGTAGACCGCATAGGCACAGGACAGCGCCGCGCAGGCCAGCATCAGCAGCAGGATCAGCCGACGGCTCTGCCGCATCAACTCGGCCACATGGCGGATGGCGGCGCCCGCCTCGTTCTGACGCGGTGCCTCGCCACCCCCCTCGCGCGGGCCGGACGGGTCGGCGGGCCGGTTGCGGGTGGGGCTGGGCAGGTCGTGGATCAACTCTAGTCGCGACATGGCGAGGGGCTCTCCTGCAATGGGGCCGTCGCCTCGGCGCCAAGCGGCGCCGCGAACGAGGGTCCGGAACGAGTGGTTGGCGGCGGCACGAGGCCGCTCCATACCCAGCGGGGAAATTCGGGACGACGCCCGGAGACGCCGGTACGCAGACGATCAAGCAGCCAGAGCGGCACCAGCGCCGACAGCGCCTCGGCCACCGCGATAGCGGCATGGTCGGCACGGGTCAGCCCGCCCGCCGCACCGGGCGCGGCAAAGCTGCTGTTGGGCGCGTATTCCGGCGCAAGGCCTGGCGCGGGCGGCAAGCCCAGCGCATCGACCATCGCCGCCACCGATGCGGCGCCACCCGCGACGAAGCCGCGATAGTCGAGCACGCTCACCCGCTCGGGGAACTGGCGTGCGAACCGGCGCAGAACCCGCCGGTGATAGGTATTGGACAGCGCCCCGCGCAGCACCGCCGGTAGCCGGGCCAGCCCCGTGCGCGGCACCCGGCCATAGGCCCAGAGCCGCGAGCGCACCAGACCGGCGCTGTCGCGATGGATCGCAACAAAGAGCGCGTCGGGATAGGCCGCGGCGATCCGGGCCGCCTCGTGCACGTGATGGGGCGATTTCTCGACCCAGGCCAACGCGCCCTGCTGGCGGGCATGGGCGGTCATCGCCTGGCGAAAGAACACCTCCGGATCGCCAACGCGCTCCAACCGGTGCCTGTCCTCGTCCGTCAGGTCCAGCAGGCGGCCATAATCGCTGTCCAGAAATGCCGCCACAGCCTGCGCGCGGGCGCTGGCATCGGTCCAGTCCCAGGCACGGGCGAAATGAGAAAAGAACACGCTCTCGTGAATGCCCCTATGGCGCGGATCGGTCACCCCGGCCACATCCGGATGCGCCGCCAGCAGGTTGCCGATCAGCGTGGTGCCCGAACGTTGCAGGCCCAAAACAAAGATGGGGCGCGGCGCGGTCATGGCGTCACCGTGCGGGCGCCCTGCGGCGCCTGCCCCTTGCCGGCAGCGGCGAACAGTTCCAGCTGGCGCCGGGCATTGACCCGCAGGTCGAACTCGCGCTCGACCAGCGCCCGCCCCTGCCAGGCCAGTTTGCTGGCCGCCTCGGGCGCGTCATGCACGGCGCAAAGCGCCGCCGTCAGACCCGCCACATCGCCCGGCTCGGTCAGCCAGCCGGTCTCGCCGGGCCGGATCAGTTCGGGAATGCCCGAGACATTGGTCGAGATGGCGGGACGGGCATAGGCCAGCGCCTCGATCATCACATTGGGAATGCCCTCGGTCCGGCCATTGGGCCCGATGATCGAGGGCGCGACACATACCGATGCGGCGCGGTAGAACCCGTCGATCTCGCCGAATGGCCGCTGGCCGAGAAAATGCACCCGGTCATCCAGGCCCAGCCCGGCGCTCAGCGCCTCGAGCTTGGCGCGATCCGGCCCGTCGCCCACGATGTCGAGCTGCCAATCCGGCCGGTCGAAACCGGCCAGCGCCTTGAGCAGCACGTCGACGCCCTTGCGCTGTTGCAGCGAGCCGACATAGAGGATGCGAAACCCGTATTCGGGAGGCGGCGAGGCGCTGGGGGTGATCGCCGAGACATCGACGCTGGAATGGATGACGGCCACATCCTGCTGACGGATGCCCGGCACATGCTCGGCCAGGAAGCGGCTGGCATAGGTGCTGACCGCCCGCACCAGCGCGGCATCAGCGAATTTTTGTTCCAGCAGTCGCTGGCTGCGGAAGATGTCATGCGCCCGGCAGCTGATCGAATAGGGCACGCCAGACACGCGATGGGCGATCCAGGCGGCGGTGGCGGGATGACCGGCAAACTCGGCATGGATGTGATCGGCGCCCCAGTCGCGCAGCTCTCGCCCCAGCCGCAGCGCCGCGGGCAGCAAGGCCAACGACTTGGCGGCGAATTTCGCCTCGCGCCCCTGATGCAGCGCGATGCTGCCCGCCAGCTGTGCCGCAGCCAGCGGATGCGACGCCAGCGCCGCAAGCGAGCGTGGCGCGAACAGCGGTACATGCCGCGCGCGGCGTCCCGCCTCGGCCCCGAAATCGTGCAAGATCTGATCGGTGCGCCAGGGCGCCAGGTGATACAAGCGCAGGTCCACCCCGGCCTCGAGAAATGTCATCAGGTCGCGCAGGATGAAGGTTTCGGTTGTCTTGGGAAATTCGGTAACGATAACGGCCAGTTTCATGACATCCCCTCCTGCAAGGCGCCCGATCCGGCGCCACGGCCCCGGACACGCGTCCGGGCCAGCAGCCGCACGGCGCGGCGCAGCGCGCCCACTGCGCCCAACACGACAACCCATCCCACGTAACCCTGAAAACAGCGGATCTGCGCCCGCACCGCCAGATCGTCGATCCAGCCGCAGCGGAAGCCCGCGTAATCTTCGCCGATATGAACCCGCGACAAGGTCGCCGCCGGGTCCGATGCGGCGTTGCGCGCCTGCCCCGCCGTGGTCGCAATGAACCCCGCCTCGCGCGCCAAAGCCCGAGCGCGGTCGCTGGTCTGGTTCTGCGGCCAGCAGAACAGCACCGGCGCGCGGCCCATCTCGCGGGCGATCACCGCCCTGCTGGTGGCCAGCACCGCCCGCACCCGCGCATCATAGGCGGCTTCGTTTTCCTGACCGGTATCCGGCGACCAGCCCCGCGCGGCAAGCGCCGGCGCGCTGACCGGAACGGCGCTGCCCAGTGGCACCGGGCGGCTGCGGCGCAGATACCAGTCGTGCTTGTCCCCCGGCATTCGCGCCCATTGCATCCACGACAGACGCCCCGCATTCTCGGGCGTCAGATGGTCGACCGTCTCGGGTCCCGTTGCGATGCGGCCATGATCGGTGCCATGCGCCTCGATGCGAAACGTGCCTTCGGCCTCGAGCGCGCGCAGCTCGTCCCAGCTGAGGTAACCGTCCCAGCGCAACGGGCCTTCCTGCCCCTGCATCGGGCGCAAGGGCTGCGGCGGTGCGATAAAATCTGTGGACACGAACAGCGTTGCACAGGCGCCATGGCGGCGCAGGATCGACGTGGCGGCGACCCAATTGTCCAGATAGCCATCGTCGAAATGCAGCGCCATCCAGTTACCCGGCACCGGCCGCCCTGCCAGCCGCGCCCGCACCAGGGTCTCGCTGTCGACGATCTGCATCCCCATGCGGCGGAACAGGCGCAGCTGCCGGTCGAGCGAGGCCGGCCGGATCGAAATCTCGGAGCGCCACGGCAACCAGCCCGCGTTTTCGCTGACACTATGATAGGTAAGCACCGGAACCCCCGGCTCCAGCCGCCAGAAGCGCGCCGCCGCAAGGAAACCTGCGCCCCCCGCCAGCAGCCCGAGCAGCCCGGCCGCCGGGACCCCGGCCAGCGCCACCAACCCGCCGCCCGCGAGACCGCAGAGCAGCGTCACCGCCAGCATCCGTAGCAACAGGCGCCGGCGCGTGGCACGGCGGGCGGTCGTATGCGGGGTCAGGGACCGGGCATCGGACATCACCGCACCTCAGGTCGACAGAACGGTCTCGTCGAGCAGATAACGCTCGATCCGATACCGCTGATAGGGGGTACTAGCCGCATAAGAGGCATGGCACAGGAAACCCGACTTGCCGACGCCCAGCGGAAAGACCGACTTCACCTCGGCCTTGATCTCGATCCGCAGGTGCCGCCCCGAGGCCAGCTTGCGGTCGACGGTCAGAGCATAGCTTCTGCGGCGCGGCGGCAGAGGGCTGACGAATTGCACGATCTGGTCCGAGATGCCGACCACGCCGGCTGTCACGACCTCGCCCTCCATTTCGAATTGCGCCACCGTATTGCGCGGCCGGTGAAAACCCGAGCGCAGGAAATTGAACTGCATCGCCGGACTGCCCAGGTTCAGCGCCATATCCAGAACGCCGCGCCCGGCCCGGCGTATCACGGTCAGTCCCACATGCAGGACAAATCCCAGCGTCGCCCAGTAATTCATCGGCGCCCGGCAGCAGAGCGAGTTGAACCGCCCGCGCAACCGCTTGCCCGCCGAATGCGGCAGCAGCGCCTGCGACATGCCCACAAGGCCCGGCTTGACGTTGAAACGCAGGCCGAACCCGGCTGCTTCGCGCATGTAGAGATCAAGGAGGTCGGGCCTGACCGGACGCGGTCCGAAAAAGACCATGTCGCCTTTGACGATGTTGATCAGCTGCGGCAGCTCGTCCAGGCGGGATTTGCGCAGGTAAGAACCGATATTGGTTTCCAGCAAGGTACGACGCGGCAGGGTCGTTTGGCTGGTCTGGGCAGCGGCGGCGGACAACAGAGTTCTGAATTTCAAAATCTTGAATGGCTTGCGATCCTTGCCTAATCGCACCCCGGAGTAGAACACCGGTCGCCCGGACGACACCAGAACCAGGACCGAAAGAACCAGCATCGCGGGCGCAACCGCGAACAACGCCAGTCCCGCAAGCACTTGGTTCAACGCCGCGTCGAAGCGCGGGTAACGCGGCACATAACCCGACCTGACATTCGCCGGAGACATCAGCCCGCGCAGCGGGGCCGCATCCGCCGGCGACTTCTCTCCCTGCCCAGGCAGCGGGACCACTGTGCCCTCGCGCAGGGATTGCCCAGTCGATGCCTCGCGCAACACCTTTGCCGGCATTGGAGCGATGGCATCGAACAGCCGCGCCCCCCCGTCGACACCGGCAAGATCTGGGTCGATCTCATAGATGTCTATCTTCATCTGCCAAACCCCTCATACCCGTCTCGCTTGCCCGAAAATGGGCTCCCCCTTCGAAACGGTCACAATGTCGCCACCTTATCGACACATTAACCTTGAACATAACAGGCGGTTGGAAACAGTCTGTTTCCGAGACAGTTCAGCTCGATGGCCCTTATTGTTTTGCCTTAATATGAGAATGTTAGCCGCCTCAGACCGCGACTGTCACCCGAATACAATTCCGGGGCGACACGATTATGGATAATTCCCGTGCGATGCTTCCCCAGCTTGCCATTCTGCTGCCCCATTTGCGGCCCGGTGGCATCGAAACATCGACCGTCGCGCTGATCCGGCAACTACAGGGACACCGATTCCGAATCCGCCTGATCCTGGGCAGCCGCACCGGTGCGCTACTGGATCAGATCCCCGACACGGTCGAGACGATCGACCTGGGCGGGCGGCGTGCCATGGCCTCGCTCTGGGCGCTGCGCGCGGCGCTGGCAGGAACGGACGCGGTCTATTCCGGCACCAATGCGCGCAACATCTCGGCCCTGCTGGCGGCACGGCTGCTTCCGGCCCGCCGCCGCCCGGCGGTGATCATCAGCGAACACAGCTCTCCCGAAGCCTATATGGCGATGGCCCGCCATCCCGGCCCGCGCCGCTGGCTGATGCGGCGGCTCTATCCGCTGGCCGATCTGCTGGTGGCCCCGACCGAGGGGCTGGGCGCCGATTGGCTGGCGGCGCTGGGGCTGGACCGGCCCGCGGTGGCAACCCTGCCCAACCCGGTCCTGTCACCCGAGGCGCTGGCGCTGTCCACGCAAGTGGTACAAGGCGACGGCCCGCCCCGTGATCCGGCGCAAGTGCTGGCGGTCGGTCGCTTGCATCCGGCCAAGGGGCATGCCGACCTGATCCGCGCCTTTGCCCACGCCCTGCGGACCCGGCCCGAGTTGCGGCTGACCATCCTCGGCGAGGGCGAGGCCCGGCCCGAGCTGGAGGCGCTGGTCACGGCGATGGACTTGCAGGACCGGGTCACCCTGCCCGGCTACAGCCCGGACGTGGCGCGGCATATGGCGCGCGCCGGATTATTCGTGCTGCCCTCGCATCGCGAGGGGTTCGGCAATGTGGTGGTCGAGGCACTGGCCCAGGGTACGCCGGTGCTGGCCACAGATTGTGACGGGCCAAGGCGGCTGCTCGGCCAGGCCGGGGCGGCTGGCCGGATCGTTCCCATCGGCGATACCGACGCCATGGCATTGGGCATTACCGAGATGGCGGGCCAAGACGAGGCCCTGAGCGCGGCGCTGGCCGCCGCGCCTGCGCAGGCCGGGTTGTATGCACATGCTGCTGCTGCGCGTATCTTTGCCGACCGGATCGCCCCCCTTGCAGTGCGACCTCCGGAATGACAGCCTTAGGCCACCAGAGCCGAGGCCCCGATGCACCCGTTGTTGAGATCGCTTGTTCCACTGCTGATCGCCGCCACCACGGCGCACGCGGCCCCACTGGCGGAGCATCACGCGAGCGCGCCGGAACTGATGGCCCGGCCCGACCTGCGCCTGCAACAGCAGAACGGCACCCTTACCCCCGCCCCCGACCCCGTCGGCACCCGCCAAGTGGTCCGCGCGCAGGCCGGCGCGAAACAGGCGGGCAAGGTGGGCAAGGCGGCGCTGATCCTGCCCTTTGACCCGCTTGGCCCCGGTGCCCGTATCCGGGTCACGGCCGAGCTGTTCCTGCCGACCGGCAACCCGGCGAACTCGATCCACCTGTTCGATCTGGAATGCAAGTTCTGCGGCCAGTCCGGCAATCCCGGGCTGCGGCTCTACCTGCGCCATGGCCGCCTGCGGGTGGACCGCAAGAAGATCGGCGGCGGCCATGCCTGGACCGACGACAGCGCGCCGACGCTGACTACGGGCCTCTGGCACCAGGTCACCTGGGACCTGAGCCTGGGAACCGATGCGGAGCCCGGCACATCGCAGGTCTATCTCGACGGGCAAAAGGTTCTCGACAACCGGGGTCGCACCCTGCCTGATGTGCCCTCCGAGCGCGCCGCCATCGACCGCTTGCAGATCGGCATTACCGCCAATTCCAACCCCGAGACCGTCATCCTCTATCTGGGCGCCGTCACCTTGGAGCGCTGGCCCTGAGCGCGCAGGCGCTCGACCCCGTCGAGCGCCCGGGCCAGCAGCGGGCGCAGGACGAACCGGTGCATCCGGGGCAGGACCACATGGCGCTGTGGAAACCCGTCCTTGAACCGCTCGCGCCCCTCGGCCCCGGCATCGCTGCGGGGCACGCGCGGGTCGTCGCGCCCGGCCAGGTCCAGCCAGCGCGGCCCGTCCGCCTCGGCGTTCCCCGCCCAGCGCCGGATCGCGTACCAATAGACAAGATATGAGCGCGGCAGGCGCGCATCGGGATCGGCCCAGCCGTTGGACATGTTCAGCAGGCGCGGCCCGTCGCGCAGCAGGGAAAAGGCCCCGACCGGGGCGCCCTCGGCCTCGACCAACATCAGCGCGCCGCCATGGAGGGCGATCCAGTCGCGCTGTGCCTCGAGCCCCGGCAGTCCGCGCGTGGTTAGATCGCGGGCGCGGGCGAAGGCCTCGGTCCAGTCACGGACCCGCGCCATCTCGGCCCCGTCCGCGACCGGGCGCAGGGTCAAGCCCAGCTTGTCGAGCTTGCGCAGGTTGCGCCTTGCATGGGCACTGCAGGCGGCAAAGACCTCCTCGGGCGCGGGCGAAAGGTCGATCAGGCCGGTGCAACTGTGCAGCCGTTGCCGTGCCGGCGGGGCCACCTGCCCGCCCAGCCGCGCCAGCAGGCGTTCGACGATCTCGGCCTCGGCATCCTCCCATCGCGGGTTCATGGCGACGGTGATCAGGCCCGCATTGCGCAGGGCAGGCAGAAGCGCCGCCAGCACCGGCTCCAGGTCGGCGGGGGCGGCCACCACCGGACCCCGCCGGAACACCCCCAGCGACAAACCGCCCGGCAACCGGCTGAGCCGCAGTACACCATAGGCGGCCAACCCGCCCGCGTCGCGCGTGACCAGCACATGCCGATAGCTGTGCCGCCCGCCCTCGTCCTGCATGAGGCCCGGCCAGTCGGGATCCTGCAGATAGCTGTAGCCGGGGCTGGCATCGCAAAAGGTCCTGACCGCTGCGTGCTGTCCGGGCGTCAGATCGCGGCTCAGCACGACCTTCACGACACCACCCCGCGCCGGCCCTTCTGCCAGCCGCTGGCCTTGCGCCGCAACCGCCGGACCCCGCGCGCGGCAAAGAAGGCCGCCAGCGTCGGATCGCCGCGCCGGTGGATCAAGAGCCGTTCCAGCGGGCGCTCGTCGGTCGAGACCTCGCGTACCAATCCGTTGCAGCGGGTAAAGTCAAAGCGTGCCGCGCCCCCCTCGAACGCGTCACGGACACTTTGCATGACCGAGTTTCGACCCACTGCAAGATCGGCATATTCCTCGTTGAAATCGTTGGCCATTCCGTAATGCACATTGTCATGCACTATCACGAAGCGCCCCGAGATCGCCACATCGCCCACCTGACGAGCGGCAAGATAGCAGGCCTCGGGCCCCAGCCGGTCAAAGAGCTTTTCGAGAAACGCAACGCCCTCGGGCGCGGCCCCGTAACCGGTGCCGGTCAGCCCCTTCCACGAGGCGCGCGAGGCCGCCAGATAGGCGTCGAGTGCCGCGCGCCCGTCCCGGTCCGAGCGCAGGTCACGCACCTTCATCTCGGCCAGCTTGCGTTCGCTGCGCCGGAACACCTGCCGGGTCTTGGACTTGAGCCCGGCCAGATAGGTCTCGAAATCGCCATTGGCCGTCACGCTGCAGGCACTCATGGTGACCTTGCGCCGCACCGCCAGCCCGGCCAGCCGGGCCGCGCGTTCCAGCATCTCGGCATCCGGGGTCTCCAGCGGCTCCAGCCGCCAGAAGCTGAGCCAGTCAGGCCGCAGCAGCGCCGCCAGCGCCGCGTCTGCATCGGGCAGATCGGGATGCAGCAGCCATTGCGCCATGCCCGCCCGTCCCTCACCCATGGCGGCCACCGCGCGGGCCTGCCCGGTGCGGAACATCGGCAAGGCGCCCACCAGCTTCCCCTTGTGGCGCAACAGCGAGACCACCAGCGGGCGGCCCCGGCCATATGTCTCGGCCCAGCTGAGAAGAAAGGCGTGGCTGGCAAAGACGCCGCCACCGCTGGCTTTGGCCAGCGCGTGCCACTCACCTTCGATCGCGGCGAACCCGGCCGGATCGGTAATGCGTTCATACGCGTACATCCGTCCCCCTCGACGGTTTCCGCCCAAACCCACAGCACAATGTGCCGGACGGAACGAATGATTCATGTTGCATGCAAGGCTGGAAAGCATTCAACCTTAATCTCGATGATTTGCACCGAAACACTTTGTTTCCCGGCGGACGCGACCGCCACTCGTCTGTCCGGGCGCGGCCCGGCCCCCGGCAGAAAGGCCTGACCCCTATCATGTCCGCCGCGCGCCTGCTGGCCAATATCGTGCTGATGACCGGACTGAAGCTGGTGGGGCTCCTGCTCAGCGTTCTGCTGATCGTGCTGCAAACCGCCGCCTTTGGCACCACCCCGGCAGCAGATGCCTATTTCACCGTACGCCGTTTCGTACTGTCGGCCATCGCCATGGCCTTTGAGGCGACCAACCAGCTGGCGGTGCCTGAATTCGTGCGCGAGGTGCAGAGCGGCGGTCATGCCGGCATGCGACGGGCGCTCTTGCGTTTCGGCATCCCCATCGTGGGGTTGCTCAGCCTGATCGCGCTGGCGCTGTGGGTCTTTGCCGAACCCGTGGTGCGGCTGCTGGCGCCGGGCTTCGATGACGACCGGCTGGCGCAGGCGGCCGAGCTGTTGGGCGTGGTCGCGCTCTGCCTGCCGCTGACCGGGATCGCCGCGCTTGCGGGCGCGTTCAACTTTGCCCGCCGCCGGTTTGGCCTGACCACGCTGGCGCGGCTGCTGCCACGCGTGACCTTGTTGCCGGTGCTGTTTGTGATGGGCGCGGCGGTGACGCCGCTGTCGCTGTCATGGGCGTTGGTCATCGGGGTCGCGCTGATGGCGCTGATGATCGTGGTTCAGGGCCTGCGCGATCTGCGCCGGATGGACCGTGGCGGTCTTTCGATGCCGCGCCGGTCGACCACGCCGCGCCGGGCTGCCGCCGTCACCATCAACGCCGCCGCACAGATGGCGATGGGCTGGGCCGACGCGGCGCTTGCCTCGCTGACGGGCCTTGGGGGAGTCACCATCATGTTTGTCGCCCAGCGCCTGCTGAGCGCGGCCCCCGGCGCCGTCAATTCGGCCGTGAACTCGGCCTATTACACCGAGTATTCCCATGCCGCCGGGGCCGAGGCCGGCGCCCGCCCCACCATCGCCGCCGCTGTACGGATCAGCCTGTTCCTGACCCTGCCACTGGTGGCTTTCGTGATGATCGCGGCAACACCTCTCATTACCTTTCTGCTGGAACGCGGCGCCTTTACCGCCGAGGACACCGCCGCCACCGCCGATCTGGTGCGTTTCCTGGCGCCACTCTTGCTGGTGAACGCGGTGCTGGCCGCCTTTCTGCCGGCGACACTGGCCGATGACGGGCTGCCGCTGGTGCGGGTGTTCCTGTGGTTCTCGGCGGTGGCTCTGCTGATCCGCTTTGCCGCCGGCCTGCCGCTGGGCGCGCTGTTCGGCCTCAAGGGGGTGGCAATCTCGATCCTGCTGGCCTCGACCGGGTCGGCGCTGGTGCTGGCACGCGCGCTCCATCGCCGCCACGGCGCGTTGGGCACCTGGCACGACCTGCGCGAGATCGCCCTGATGATCGGCGCCGCGGTGGTTGCGGCGGCGGTCTCGACGCTGGTCTGGCGGCAGCTGGACCTGGGCGACCTGGCCCTGCTGTGCGCCCATGCATTGACTGTCGGACTGCTGTTCCTGGCTGGATGCGCCCTGTTGCGCCTGCCTGAAATGCAGGCCCTGCTGGCGCTTTTGCGTCGTAGACGGCGCTAGGGGTACCGGTTTCGGAAACAGACAGTTTCCAACGTGGTCGATTACCGTGGCCACAAGGCAAGTTATTGATTAGGATAATCGTATCCGGTTACCTCGGGGGTTTCGAAGGCACCGGTCGCAAGAAGCGTGATCCAAAGGTGGGGGCCTTGCCGATTTCGCTGGACAACCATGTGACGCGCGTAAGCATGGCGCAGGTTCGGTGTTGCCGCCCTTCAGGATTGCCGCACATCTCGGGAGGGGGATATGGGCGTATTGTCATCCGAACTGGACAAGCTGCTGGCGGTTGCGCTGCTGCTTTGCGCTTCGCTCCTGGTTCGCCAGGCGGTGATCTTTTCAGGCCAGACTTGGATCCGGACCTTTTCGCATACGCTGACATTGCTTCTGTTGCCACTGGTCACCTATTCGCTGACCTCTGTCATCTCGGGCAATATCGCGCTGTCACTGGGCATGGTGGGGGCGCTGTCGATCGTGCGCTTCCGCAACCCTGTGAAATCACCGCTGGAACTGGTGACCTATTTCCTGATGATCTCTTGCGGGATCGCGGCCGCAGTCAGCGTCTCGTGGCTGGTGCTGCTGGTCGGCAGCGCGGTGGGTACGCTGGTGGTGGCAGAACTGTTCAACCGGTGGTCGCGGCGGGTCCGGGGCGTGCCGCTCTACACCACCTCGTTTACCGAGGGCAACGCGCTGCACACGCTTGAGGTATTCTCCGAAACCGAAATGCCCGACCTACTGGGCCATGCCGCGCTGGTCGGCTTCGACAAGACACCCGAGGGGATCGTCTATCGCTTTGCCAGTCCCTCGCGGCAGGACCTGTTGAAGCTGAGCGGTGCGGTCAACGGCCAGACCGGGATCACCCGTATCGCCTTTGCGGCGGCCTGAACGTCATGTGGCGGCGCCTGCATCTTCTGGTGATGGTGCCTGCCCTGCTGCTGGCGCCGGTGGCAGAGGCGGGTTGCGACTTTCCAACCGGGCAATACCGGGCGGAACTGGCGGATATTGCTTCGGTCAGGCGGATCGAAGTGAGCGTCGACAAGGCGCGAAAATGGGCCCGCAACGGATTGCGGATCATTACCTCGGACGGCGAACAGATCGCCGAGAAATACAAGCGGAGCTTTAAAGGGACCGTCTCGGTCTTCTATGATTTCGGCCGTTGCGACCACCCGGCCCGACTGCGTCAGAACGGCGATTTCAAGGATCACGTGGAACTGGACCGCGGTCGCCTGCTGCAAAGCCTGAACATCCGCCTGGACGAGGGCAATATCGCCCATGCGGTACGGTTCAAGCTGTTCCTGCAAAAAACCCGCAATTCCGAAAACGAGGTGCTGGCCACCCTGCTGTTGTCGCGGCTGGGATTTCTGGCGCCGCGCACGCGGGTCGTCGATGTGGTGCAGAACGGCACGCCGGTGCGGATGCTGTGGCAGGAATCCGTGGCCAAGGAGTTTCTAGAACACAACCGCCGCCGCGAGGGCCCGATGTTCGAGGGCGACGAGGCGCTGCTGGCGCTGTGGTCGGACCGGGGCGGCTATCTGTACGAGGATCTGGGCCTGGCGCGTGTGGTCAACGGCAAATGGGTCGAACGCGGCGCCGCGTCGTTGGCGATGACGGCGGATGCCTTTACCCGGCTTCAGAGCGCCTATGCCACCTATGGCAACAGCAATGCCCTTGACCCCTCGCAGGCGCTGACCGGATTGCCCTTGCCGGACACGACCAGCGCTGAGGCCGCGCGCATCTGGTGGGATTATGCCGTGCTGATGTTTGCGATGCGCGCCAGCCACGGGCTGCGCCCGCATAACCGTAAATTTTACTGGAACGCCTTTCTGCAAGGCATGGAGCCGATCTATTACGATGGCGAGGCCGAGCCGGGGCGAGCCGACCCGCGCTATCTGCGGGCGCGTGACCGGGCGCTATATGCACCGCATTTTACCGTCGAACGCATGGCCCGTCTGCAAGCGGCGGTGGCCGCTCTGGACAGCGCCGACCTGACCGCGCGCTACCGGGCGCTCTGCGACAGCGGCTGCGCACCGGATGCGGCGGCCCATCTGCTGCACCGTCTGGCCGCAAATCTGCCCGCGCTGGTCCTGCCCTCGGAGGGCACCGGGCCTGCCCTCTCCGATCCCTGGCCCGTCTTCCGCACACGCCTCTTCCAGCGACTGACCGAGGCCCGCAGCCGAGACATCGCCGCCGCCGATCCGGCCAGCGGGATCGCAAAGGCGCAGCTCTGTTCCCGCGATGCCTGCGACGCGGAGGTTCTGGACCGCGAAGCCCATGTGGCGGCCCTTTCGGGTGCGGTGCTGGACGGCATGAAACTGACCATGACCCTGACCGCGCAAACATCGGATGGCACGGCCCATACCACCACGCCCCTGACCGGCTGGGGCCTGACCCTGCGCCACAGTCCCGGCCTTGCCATACAGCCGGACCCGCAAGGCCGGCGGCTGGTGCTGACCCAGTCGGCACCCGACGACTGGGCCCTCTTGATGGGCGACCGGCTGGAGGGGGTCGAGATCGCGTTCAGGGGCCTGCCCCTGCCGCCCGCCGCCGCCATGGCCCCGCCAGAACAGCGGTTCAACCCCTATGGGCTGACCGGCTGTCTGACCCTTTTTGGCATGACGCTGTCCCGGGTGAGGATCGCAGCCGAAGGCGGCGGATGCGAAGACGGTGTCAACATCGTCTCCAGCCGGGGGGACATCGCCCTGCTCGAGGTCCACGATGCCGCCTCGGATGCGGTGGACATGGATTTTGCCGATCTGCACGTGACCGAGACACGGATCACCGGCGCGGGCAACGACTGTCTCGATCTCAGCGGCGGCCACTATCGGTTCGACCGGGTATTGGCGGCCAGCTGCGGCGACAAGGCGGTGTCGGTGGGCGAGGCGAGCACGGTCGCCATCGGCGACCTGGAAGCGCGTGCCAGCGCCATCGGCATCTCGTCCAAGGACGGATCCAGCGTGACCGTCGATCGGATCGGGATCGAGGCCACGCTGTTCTGCCACGAGGTCTTTCGCAAGAAACAGGAATTTCCCGGCGCCTACCTGCGCCTTGGTCCCGGCCAATGCAATGGCCCGGCGGGCTGGGTCGACGCCGACTCGGTCCTCGATCCGCGCGGGAACAGCGGATGAGTTTCCGGATCGAAGAAAAGGTGGTTCTGACGGCAAGCGACATGGCCCGCCTGCAAGCCGATTTGCAAGGCCGTGGCATGGTGCCGCTCTATCCCGCGCGGCTGATCCGCTCGGTCTATTTCGACACCACCGGGTTGCAGATGTTCTCGGACTCAGAGGAAGGGGTGCTGCCGCGCAAGAAGGTTCGCTTGCGTCGTTATCCCGAACAGACCGACGCAGGCGCGGTGCTGGAGACCAAGATCTCCTCGGTCGAGGGACGGTTCAAGACAACGCGGCCAGTCGACCCCGCAACCGAGCGGCGACTGCTGCAGCAGGGGTATTTCGACCGCGACTATGGCACCTTGTTTCCGATGGTGGCAGTCAGCTATCGCCGCGCCTATTTCAGTCTGGATGGGCTGCGTATCACCTTTGATCGCGACATCTCCTATGCCCGCCCCGACGGACAGCTGGCGCATCGCGAGTCCTGGACCGTTTGCGAGTTGAAGGCCCCCGCCGAGGCGCCACTGGATGCACTGCAGCATGTCCTGCCCGTCCCCAGGAGGCGTTTCTCCAAATTTTGCAACGGGATAAGCGCCGTAATCGCCCGCGCATAACAACCCCGGCGCGACGCTTTGGCGCTGTGTTTTATGCAAAAAACACGGGCCGCCCATTGAAACGCAATCGTTTTTTTGAATATATAGAAACCAAGCGGTTTCGACCCGTCACCCAGATCGGTCGACCGAACCGAAAGGTGCCCTATGAAAGTGATCCTCCCTGCCCTGCTGATGAGCCTTGCCGCGTTGATCGCGGCGCCCGTACTGGCCGATACCACCGCCCGCCGCGTCACCGTCACCGAATGGAAAACGGTCTTTGCCAAGGTCGAACCCCGCGACAGCCTGCCCGCCCGCTCGCGCCTGGGCGGCATCTTGCAGGAAATCTCCGTGGCCGAGGGCAGCGCGGTCACCCGGGGCCAGCAGATCGGCACCACGGTGGACGAGAAGCTTGAGCTGGAACTGCGCGCCATCGACGCGCAGCTGAGCGCGCTGGGTTCTGAACTGAGCAATGCCGAGGCCGAATTGACGCGCGGCCGGAATCTGCTGGACCGGGGTGTGACCACCGAACAGAATGTCGACGCGCTGCGCACCCGCGTGCAGGTGATCGAAGGCCGCATCGGCACCACCCGCGCCCAGCGGGACGTTTTGCTGCAACGCACCGACGAAGGCCGGATCCTGGCGCCGATCACCGGGACGGTGATCGACGTTCCGGTGACCGAGGGCTCGGTCGTGCTGCCGGGCGAGATGATTGCGGTGATCGGCGGCGGCGGCTTCTTCCTGCGCCTTGCGGTGCCCGAGCGGCATGCGGATTTCCTGGCCGAGGGCGACAGCATCGCCATCGCCGGGATCGAGGGGGTCGAGACGGGCACCCTCGCCAAGCTCTATCCCCAGATCGAGAATGGCCGGGTGATCGCCGATGTCGAGGTTGCGGGCCTGTCGTCCGAATTCATCGGGCGCCGAGTGCTGGTGCGCCTGCCGGTGGGCCGGGCCGAGGTGGTGGCGGTGCCGCCCGCGGCGGTCGCCTCGCGCATGGGGCTTGATTTCGTGCGTGTCGCCGGACCGGATGGCGGCGCCAGCGAACGTGTGGTGGTGATCGGAACCCCGGTCGAGGCCGAGGGCGAAAGCCTGATCGAAATCCTGTCCGGCCTCAAGGGTGGCGAAGTGCTGGTGGCCGGACATGAGTGACAAATCGCAGGACACGCCCCTGGGCATCGCGGGCGGGCTGACACGTGGTTTCATCGGCTCGGCCCTGACGCCGCTGATGATCCTGGCGGCCCTTGCCATGGGGCTGGTGGCGCTGATCAGCCTGCCACGCGAGGAAGAGCCCCAGATCTCGGTGCCACTGGTCGATATCCATATCCAGGCGCCGGGGCTCAAGGCCGAGGATGCAGTGAAACTGGTCACCGAACCGATGGAGACCATCGTCAAGGCGATCGGCGATGTGGACCATGTCTATTCGCAGACCGGCGACGATTATGCCATGGTCACCGCCCGGTTCCTGGTCGGCACCCCCGCCGATACCGCCATCCTGCGCGTACATGACAAGGTGCGCGCCAACATGGACCGCATCCCGGTGGGCATCGGTGAGCCGCTGATCGTCGGGCGCGGCATCGACGACGTGGCCATCGTCTCGCTGACCCTGTCGCCGCGCGATGGGGCCGGGGATGTCTCGGCCAACGACCTGACCCGCATCGCGCGCGAGTTGCAGGTGCAGCTGGCCAAGATCGGCGATGTGGGCCTGACCTATCTGGTGGGCGAGGCGCCCGAGGCGATCCGCATCGCGCCCGACCCCGAGCGGCTGGCGCTTTACGGCGTGACGCTGCAACAGCTGGCGGCCAAGGTCGAGGGCGCCAACCGGGCACTGGCCACCGGGCTGGTGCGCGACGGCGGCGAACAGATCGCGCTGGTGGCGGGCGAGACGCTGCACGCGCCCGCCGAGATCGCCAACCTGCTGCTGACCACCCGCGACAACCGGCCCGTCTATGTGCGCGACGTGGCCGATGTGCGCTTTGTCCCCGACACGTCCGAGCGGATCGTGGCCAATGTCACCCGCGACGACAGTGGCGGGATCCGCCGCAGCCCGGCGGTGACGCTGGCGCTGGCCAAGCGCGCGGGCGCCAATGCCGTGGTGGTGGCCGAAGAGATCCTGCACCGGGTGCATCTCTTGGAACATGACCTGATCCCCGACAGTGTCGAGGTCACGGTGACCCGCGACTATGGCGAAACCGCCAATGAAAAGGCCAACGAGCTGCTGTTCCACCTGGGCCTGGCCACCGTGTCCATCGTGGTGCTGGTGCTGTTCTCGATCGGCTGGCGCGAAAGCATCGTGGTCGCCGTGGTGATCCCGGTCACCATCCTGCTGACCCTCTTTGCGGCCTGGGTCACGGGCTACACGCTGAACCGGGTGTCGCTCTTTGCGTTGATCTTTTCCATCGGTATTCTCGTCGATGACGCCATCGTCGTGATCGAGAATATCGCCCGCCACTGGGCAATGCCCGACAGCGCCAGCCGCACACAAAAGGCGATCCGCGCGGTGGCCGAGGTGGGCAACCCCACCATCGTCGCCACGCTGACCGTGGTGGCGGCGCTGCTGCCGATGCTGTTCGTCTCGGGGCTAATGGGTCCGTATATGAGCCCGATCCCGGCCAATGCCTCGGCCGCGATGATCTTTTCCTTTTTCGTGGCGGTCATCATCACGCCCTGGCTGATGGTCAAGATCGCGGGCCGCGCGCCCGCCCATGCCCATGACGAGGCCGCCCAGCATGGCGGCGCGCTGGGGCGTCTCTATCGCGCCGTGGCACGTCCGCTGTTGCGCACCAAATCCGGCAGCGGTTTGTTCCTGCTGGTGGCGGCAGTTCTGTCCTTCGGCTCGCTGGGCGCGCTTTATACCCGCGACGTGACGGTCAAGCTCTTGCCGTTCGACAACAAGTCCGAACTCTCGGTGGTGATCGACCTGCCCGAGGGCGCCTCGGTCGAGGATACCGACGCGGTGGCGCAACAGGTGGCGCGTCGCGTGCTGGAGTTGCCCGAGGTGATCTCGGCCCAGACCCATGCAGGCGATGCCGCGCCTTTCAACTTCAACGGGCTGGTGCGCCATTACTATCTGCGTGCGCGGCCCGAGCTGGGCGATGTGCAGATCAACCTGCTGCCCAAGGATGCGCGCGAGCGCACCAGCCACAACATCGCGCTGGATATCCGCCAGCGGCTCTCCACGCTCGATTTGCCGGAGGGGACGGTGCTGAAAACCGTCGAGCCGCCCCCCGGCCCACCGGTCATCGCCACCCTGCTGGCCGAGGTCTATGGCCCCGATGCCGACAGCCGCCGCGCCGCCGCCACCCGCATCCGCGAGGCGTTTGAAAGCGTGCCATTCGTGGTCGATGTGGATGACAGTTTCGGCACTCAGGCCCGCCGTCTCAGGGCGACGGTCTCGACCGATCAGCTGGAATTCTTCGGCGTACAGGAGGGGGACGTCTTCTCGACGCTGGCGATCCTGAACGCGGGCCAGACGGTGGGCTATTCGCACCGGGGCGAGGGCCGCCGCCCGATCCCCATCGAGGTCGCGCGCGACAGCGCTGACCGGGTGGTGGACGAGCGGTTCCTGTCGACCCCGGTTCCGGCCAATGTGCTGCCCGGCGCGCGCGGCGTGGTCGAGCTGGGCGATGTGGTCGAGTTGCGTGAAGAGCGCGCCTCCTACCCCGTGTTCCGCCATAACGGGCGCGCAGCCGAGATGGTGATGGCCGAACTGGCCGGCGATTTCGAGGCGCCGCTCTATGGCATGCTCGCGGTGGCCGAGGCGCTGGACGCGATGGACTGGCCCGAGGGCACCAAGCCCCAGATCCGTCTGAACGGCCAGCCCGAGGATGAAAGCGCAATCACCCTGCTGTGGGACGGCGAATGGGAGGTCACCTGGATCACCTTCCGCGACATGGGTGCGGCCTTTGGTGTGGCGCTGTTGGGCATCTATATCCTGGTGGTGGCGCAATTCGGCTCGTTCCGGCTGCCGCTGGTGGTGCTGACGCCGGTGCCGCTGACCTTTCTGGGCATCATCATCGGGCATTGGCTGTTCAACGCACCCTTCTCGGCGCCCTCGATGATCGGCTTTATCGCGCTGGCGGGGATCATCGTGCGCAACTCGATCCTGCTGGTGGATTTCATCCGCCATGCCGACCCGTCGCTGGACAAGATCGAGACGCTGATCGAGGCAGGCGCAATCCGGTTCAAGCCGATCCTGCTGACGGCGGTGGCGGCGATGATCGGGGCGGCGGTGATCCTGACCGACCCGATCTTTCAGGGGCTGGCGCTGTCGCTGTTGTTCGGGCTGCTCAGCTCGACCCTGCTGACGGTGCTGGTGATCCCGGCCATCTACCGCGTGTTCAAGACCTGAGCAGGCGGTATAGAACCAAAGTGCCATTGCCCTTCGCGCCGCCATCTGGCCCAATGCGGCGCGGAGGAGAGAGAGATGTTCAGATACGGGCTTTCCCTGTGCGCCACTCTGCTGGCGGGTGCGGCGTTGGCCGCCGATACGCCGCAAGTGCCGCTTGACGATCCCTTTGCCTCGGGCATGTGGGAGGACCACCAGATCGCGATCCTGGGCGACCCTGCCGATATCCGGTTCGACGACCGGGTGCGCGTGTTTGCGCCCGCCGCCGCCGAGGACGCGTTTCACGTGCCGCTCTTGATCGACGCCACCGCCATCCCCGATGTCGAGGAAATCGTGGTTACCGCCGATTACGGCCCGATCCCCAAGATCCTTAGCTATTTCCCCGGCGAGGCGCAGGCGAAACTGGCGCTGCGCTTCAAGATCGACCAGGCCACCGCCGTGCGCGCCTCGGTCCGCACCAAAAGCGGCAGCTGGCATGTGGGCGGTACCCTGATCGACGCGGCGGGCGGCGGCTGTACCGCTCCGGCCGAGGCCTATGCCTCGGACGACTGGGAGGAGAAGCTAGGTGAAATCCACGGTCGACTCTGGGCCTCCACCGGGCGGGCCCGGTTGATCGTGGATCACCCGATGGATACCGGGCTGGCCGATGGCATTCCGCTGTTCATCATCCGCGATCTCAGCTTTACCAACGACGCCGGACAGGAACTGGCGCGGCTGGCGCTGAGCGAACCGGTGAACGAAGACCCGGCCTTTACCCTCTATTTCGACCCCGCCCGGATGCCGCCGCTGCTGCATGTGAGCGGTCGCGACAATAACGGCAACCAGATCGCGGGCACGCTGACGGGCGAGGAAGTCAACTGATGCCAAGCCGCCGTGCCCTGCTGGCAGGTGCCGCCGCCGGGCTGGGCCTGACCGCCCTGCCCGTCGTCCCGGTCTTTGCCCAGGCAAAGCTGCGCTATGATCTGGCGCCGATCCCGGTGCTGCCGGGTGTCTGGATGATCGAAGGCGTCACAGACTATTTCGACAAAATCAATGGCGGCGCCATCGTCAATTGCGCGGTGCTTCAGGGGCAATCAGGGCTGATCCTGATCGACAGCGGCCCCTCGCGCCGCTATGGCGAGGCGCTGGCGGCAACCCTGCGCCCGCTGGACCTGCGCGGCGTGTCCGCGGTGGTCAACACGCACCACCATCCGGATCATTTCTTTGGCAACCAGGTCTTTGCCGACCGGCCCATCCTGGCCCTTGGCCAGACTTTGGATGCCGCCCGCCGCGACGGCGACGCCTTCGCCGACAACATGTATCGGCTGCTGGGCGACTGGATGCGCGGCACCGAGCCGGCACCGCCCAATACCGCGCTCGACGGGGGCGAGGTCACCATCGACGGGCGCCGGTTCACCGCGTTGCCGCTCGGCGGACATACCGAGGCCGATCTGGCGCTGGTCGACGTTGAAACCGGGTTGCTGATCACCGGCGATCTCGCCTTTCTGGACCGCGCGCCCACCACGCCGCATGCGGATCTGGCACGCTGGCAAGAGGCGCTCAACACGCTCGAAGGGCTCGGCGCCCCCGCCGTGCTGCCGGGCCATGGCCCGTTCGACCGCACCGGCGCCGCGCTGCGCCAGACCCGCGCCTATCTGTCCTGGCTGGACGAGACCCTGCATGATGCCGCCCGCACAGGCCTCGATATGGTCGAGGTGATGGACCTGCCGCTGCCAGAGGAGTTCGCTGCCATGGGCGCGCAACCGCAGGAGTTTCACCGCTCGGTCGCCCATCTGTTCCCCGGCGTGGAGCGCGCGGTGCTACCGCGGGCCAACTAGGCCCACGCGGATCAGTCCACAGACACCGGCACCGGTTCGACCGGCTCCAGCGGCCAGCCCAGTTCGCGCCAGCCATCTGTGCCCAGCGGGAACCAGTGCACCTGAAGATACCCCAGCCCGGCGATCCGCTGCGCCGCGTTCCAGCTCATCCAGCAATCGGCCACGCAGAACACCACGATGGCACGGGCCTTGCTGCCACCGGTCAGCCGCTGCAACTCGCGCTCCAGATAGGCCTGCATGGCAGGTTCAAGCACCCCGCGCCCGACCTCGGGCAGCCAGACCGCGCCAGGCAGGCTCTGTCGCGGTTCGGAAACGAGCCAGGTCCCGTCCAACTCGTCATAGCGCGACTGTGCCGCGCCGTAGACATCCAGCGCCACCGCCCCGCGCGCGATCAGCTTACGCGCCCAGAGCGCCGACACCTTGCGCGCGGGCGGTGGAATATCCTCTGGCACGGGCGCCCTGTGGCGGTCGATCCTGAAACCGGTTTCGGTATGGAACAGATCGGGCTTGCGCGCGCGGATAGCGTCAGAGGTCTCTGCGAGGATCACCCCCGATAGCCCGGAAAGGGCTAATGCCAACAGCGCAGTCGCGATCCGCATGCACGATCTCCATTGCCCCCATTCGCGCGATTGGGACCCGGTTCACCCAAGCTGTCAAGCGTTTTGGGCAGAATTATCCAATGGTTGCACTTCCCGCGTCATCCGAAGGGGGTCTCGATCCTAAGACCTTGGTCCAATGTCACGGCCCGAAAACCCAGCCTAGCCTTGGCGCCATGCGCGCGCTTGTGCTCTCATTCTGCCTGATACTGGCAGCCTTCGTGGCCACCGCCGATCCGCTCACCCCGGACGAGCTCGCCGCCTATGTCAAACCGCCGCTGCTGCTGGGCGAACAGATCGACGAGACCGGGGTTTACGCGCTGATCGACGTCTATGGGAAACCGGCGGGCTACTTGTTCGAAACCGAACCGCTGGCTCCCCTGCCCGGCTTTTCCGGTGCACCGGTCAACCTGCTGGTAATGCTCGATGCGTCGGGCAGCTTCATCGAAGTGCGCCTGATCGAGCAGAACGAGCCGATCTTCGTCTCGGGTCTGGGCGTTGCCCCCTTCGAGAAGTTTCTGGAGCAGTATCGCGGTCTCAACATCGCCACGCCGATGGTGGTGGGCACGCCTTATGGCAACAGCGGCGGCGGCGCCTCGGCACTGACCTATCTGGACGGGGTGACCAAGGCCACCGCCTCGGTCCGCATCGCCCATGAAACCGTGTTGGCCGCCAGCCTGGCCGTGGCGCGCGAACGCATGCAGGGCATCGCCACCGCGCCGCCGCGCGCGCCCGCCCCACGGTATGACGAACCGCTCGACTGGGCAGCGCTGGTCTCCCAGGGCATCGCCACCCGTCACATGATTACCAACGCCCAGGTGCAAGCCGGTTTCGAGGGCACCCTCTGGGCCGGCGACGACCCCGAGGCGGTGACCGAGCCCGAGGCCCCTCTTATCGATCTCTGGATCCTCGACCTGGGACCGCCCGCAATCGCCCGAGCGGTACTGTCGGCCCAAACATTGGAAGAGTTGCAACAGTTTCAGGTGCTTTCACCCCATGACGAGCCGCTATTGCTGATCGAGACCGCGCGTCACGGACTGGTTGGTGAGGATTTCGTGCGCAACACCGCCCCCGATCTGATCTCGGCGGAACAGGGCGGGCTGCCGGTGGCGCTGCGCGATGCGGATCTCTTCGTCGAACTGGCGCCCGGCCTGCCCGAAGGCCGCGCAATGATCCTGCGGGCCGACCGGCGGCTGGGCTTCGATCCGGCCTCGGACTGGGAGCTGACCCTGCAAGTGCAACGCGCCCATGGCAGTTTCCAGCCGGTGATCGGTGCGCGCAGCTTCAGTTTCACCCATGCCACGCCCGAACGGTTCTTTCTGTCCGAGACCGGCCCCACGGCGCTGCCGCCCTGGCAAGAGGCGCTGCGTGGGCGCGCGTTTGATATCGGTCTGCTCACGATTTTTCTGGGGTTGCTGATCCCCGCGCTGCTGCTGGGACAAAGCCGCCTCGCAGGTCTGCGGTCCTATGTCCCGCTGCGACTGGGTGTGCTGGCGGTCACCTTGGGGTTTGTCGGCTGGTGGGCACAGAGTCAGCTGTCGGTGGTGACGCCGCTGGCGGTGCTGCGGGGTGCTCTGGATGGCGGCAGTCTGGCGTTCTTGCTCTATGATCCGGTCTCGCTGCTGCTTTGGGGCGCGGCGGTGCTGGGCTTCCTGCTTTGGGGGCGCGGATTGTTCTGTGGCTGGCTCTGCCCCTATGGCGCAATGCAGGAATTCGCCCATCACCTGGGCCGCTGGCTGCGCCTGCCGCGCCTGCCCCTGCCCGACGCCTGGGACCGGCGATTGAAATGGCTGAAATACGCGGTGCTGGCCGGTCTGGTGGCGGTGGTGCTCTTGGTGCCCGGCGAACTGGAAACCGCGGCCGAAGTGGAGCCGTTCAAGACCGCAATCACCACCTTCTTTTTGCGCGAATGGTATTTCGCGCTTTATGCCGGGGCCTGGATCGTGATTTCCATGGTGACCTTCAAGGGGTTCTGCCGCTATGTCTGCCCGCTGGGCGCGCTGATGGCGATTGGCGGGCTGTTGCGCCTGCGTGGCTGGATCCCGCGCCGCACCGAATGCGGCAGCCCCTGCCAGCTCTGCCGGGTACGCTGCAACTATCGCGCCATCCAGCCCAGTGGAGAAATCGACTATGACGAATGCTTTCAGTGTCTCGACTGCGTGACCATTCACGACTCGCCCAATCAATGCGTGCCGCTGATCTTGGCGCGCCGGCGCTCGATACAGAGCCCCCAAAATCTCTGATGAGATTTTGTTAACAGAGTTTGCTTTGGCAAACTCTGAGATGTTGCTCTGTGAGCAGAGGTCCGCGCGCGGCCAGGCGCGCGCGGGTGTTG
>NZ_JBXWRM010000024.1:0-54066 GCF_059612905.1 Ruegeria sp. YKSD163 | reverse complement strand
GCCGCGATAGGTCAGGTTGTCCGCTGCGACGACGGCCTTGGCGATCTCGACCACCGCCGGGGTTGTCGTCACACCGCAGCGCCCGGCACCGCAGTCAATTTCCACGAAGACACCCAGCCGGGTGCCTGCCTTGACGGCCGCCGCCGACAGGTCCGCCACGTTGGCGACATCATCGACACAGACGATCACCTCACCCCCGCTCAGCTTCGGCAGCTGGACGAGACGCGCGATCTTGCCCGGATCGCGGACCTGGTTCGAGACGAGGATCTCCTGGATGCCGGCGCGGGCAAAGACCTCGGCCTCGCTGACCTTCTGGCAGCAGACGCCGATAGCACTGCCCAGGTCCATCTGCAGCTTCAGCACATCGACGGATTTGTGCATCTTGCCATGCGCGCGGTGGCGCATGCCATGCGCCTTGGCATAGTCGCCCATCTTCCTGATGTTGCGTTCAAGCGCGTCGAGATCCAGCACCAGAGCAGGCGTCTGGATATCGGCGGCATCCATGCCCGGCTTGGCGGGAATGTCGAAACCGACCTCGTAGGCGTCCAGGTCAATCGAGTCTTTCATGGGAATTCTCCTGTTCAGCCCTGCATCCAGGGCAGTTTGTCCAGATCGACGTTGCCGCCGGTGATGATCACGCCCACGCGCTTGCCACGAAACGCGTCGGGGTTCTTGAGGATGGTGGCCAGCGGCACGGCGCTGGAGGGTTCCATCACGATGCGCAGGTGCTTCCAGATCAGCTTCATCGCATCGACGATTTCCTGTTCCGAGGCGGTGTAGATCTCGGACACGTGGTGCGACACGAAATGCCAGGTCAGGTCCTTGAGCGGCACCAGCAGACCGTCAGCGATGGTCCTGGGCGCATCATCGGCAATGATGTGACCCGCCTTGAAGCTGCGATAGGCGTCGTCGGCCTGTTCGGGCTCGGCGGCGATCACCTGTGTTTCCGGCGCCAGCGTCGCCAGGGTCAGGCAGGTGCCCGAGATCATGCCGCCGCCCCCGATCGGGGCCACCACCATGTCGAGCCCGTCGGTCTGCTCCATGAATTCCTTCGAACAGGTGCCCTGCCCCGCGATCACGCGCGGATCGTTGTAGGGGTGGACGAAATCACCACCCGTCGCGGCCTGCACCTCGGCGAACGTCGCCTCGCGCGAGGTCGTGGAGGGCTCACATTCGGTGATCACGCCACCATAGCGACGCACCGTATCCTTCTTGGCCTGCGGCGCGGTGCGCGGCATGACCACGTTGCAGGGGATGCCCCGCAGCATCGCGGCATAGCTCAGGCACGAGGCATGATTGCCGCTCGAATGCGTCGCCACGCCCTTGGCCGCCTGCGCCTCGTCGAGGCCAAAGACCGCGTTGGTGGCCCCGCGCACCTTGAACGCGCCCGGCTCCTGAAAGTTCTCGCATTTGAAGAACAGCCGGCACCCCGCCAACTCGCTCAGATAATCCGACACTCGCACCGGCGTACGACGGATATACGGCGCAATCCGATCATGCGCACAAAGCATGTCCTCGTAGGAAGGAATATACATTCCTGGTCCCTCCCTCAGGCTGCTTTCAGCACCGAGGCGGCGCTATGTGACCGGAAATACGCCTGAGCGGCGGCAACACCCGACCCAAGCGGAACATCAAGTCCCAGATCGGCCATGCACATCTCGGCGGTGGCGATGCCCGACAGGGTCATGACATCGGTCAGGCTGCCCAGATGGCCGATGCGGAACACCTTGCCCGCGACCTCGCCCAGCCCGACACCAAAGGCGACACCATATTTGCTGGCGGCATGGGTCACGATATCGGTGGCGTTGAACCCCTCGGGCGTACGGATGGCGCTGACCGTGTCGGAATAGACATCCGGCGAGGCCGCGCACAGATCGAGCCCCCAGGCCCGCACCGCTGCGCGCACGCCTTCGGCGATGCGGTGGTGGCGGGCAAAGACATTCTCCAGCCCCTCGTCCAGCAGCATCCTGCACGCCTCGTTCAGCCCGTTCATCAGTCCCACCGCGGGGGTATAGGGATAGGCGCTGTTGGCATAGCCCCTGGCCATGTCATGCACATCGAAGAAGGTGCGCGGCAGGGTGCCGGTGCGGGTCGCCTCCATAGCCTTGGGGCTGAACCCGACAATCGCCAGCCCGGCCGGCAGCATGAAGCCCTTTTGCGAGCCGGTGACGGCCACATCCACCCCCCAGTCGTCGAAGCGGAAATCCATCGATCCGATCGAGCTGACCCCATCGACGAACAGAAGCGCCGGATGCTCCGCCTTGTCGAGCGCGCGACGCACCGCCGCGATATCCGAGCGGACCCCGGTTGCGGTCTCGTTATGGGTGGCCAGAACCGCCTTGATCCTGTGTTCGGTGTCGGCCGTCAGGATCTCTTCGTAACGATCCGCAGGCAGACCCTCGCCCCAGGGGGTTTCGACGACCTCGACCGCCAGCCCATGACGCTGGCACATGTCGATCCAGCGATGGGAAAACATGCCGTTGCGCGCGGCCAGCACCCCGTCGCCCGCCGACAGCGTATTGGTCAGCGCGGTTTCCCAGCCCCCGGTCCCGGTGGAGGGAAAGATGAAGACCTCGGCAGTTTCGCTTTTCAGCACTGCCCGAACCCCCGCCCGCGCCGGGTGCAGGATTTGCCCGAACAAGGGCGAGCGGTGGTCGATCGTCGGCATGTCGCAGGCCTTGCGCAGGCGTTCCGGGATATTGGTCGGCCCAGGGATGAAAACGGGGTTCTGGAAACTCATCTTGTGCCTCGTTCAGCGGATTCGGTGTCCTATCATCAACCGGGCACGACCCCTTGACAATTTTTTTGAAAATGTTTTTCACACTAGACAAATATCCATTTATATGTTTACTAACAAATACCTATAGTTTTTCATCTCTCCGAAGTGCGAAATCTGAAAAACGAAGAAACGACAGGAGTGCAGCGGTTTGGCGACGGAAAAACGGAAAAGAGGGCGGCCCAAGGCCTTTGCCGACAAGAGCGAGCAGAACACCAATCAGTCGCTCGACCGGGCCATCGACATCCTCGAATGCCTCGCCTCGGCGCGGGGGCTGACGCTGTCAGAGGTGGCGGACCGGCTCGACCTGGCGCCGGCGACGGTGTACCGGGCACTGCACACATTCGAGAGCCGCCGTCTGACCGAGATCGACCCGGAAACCCAGACCTGGCATATCGGCCCAGACCTGTTCCGACTGGGATCCGCCTTTTTGCTGCGCAGTTCGCTGGTCGAGCGCGCCCGCCCCGTTCTGCGCAAGCTGGTGGAAATGACCGGAGAAACCGCCAATATCGGGATCGAACGCGATGGCGAGATCCTGTTCCTGAGCCAGGTAGAGACCCAATCGAACATCCGCGCCTTTTTTCAACCCGGCACGCGCGCGCCGTTGCATGCCTCGGGGATCGGCAAGGCGCTGTTGTCGCAATACGACCGCGCCCGCATCGACAGGCTGCTGCCCGATCCACGGCTGGAACAGTTCACGATGAAGACGCTGTTCGACAAAGAGCGTCTCTTGGCCGAGCTTGACCTGATCCATCGTCGGGGCTGGGCGCTGGATGACGAGGAACGCACCCATGGCATGCGCTGTGTCGCCGCCCCGATCACCGATTTCACCGGCGAGGCGGTCGGTGGCATCTCTGTGTCCGGCCCCTCGGACAGGATGCCCGACGAGCGGTTGACAGAGATCGGCAACCTCGTGCGGGACGCGGCGATCGATCTGTCACGCAGGTTGGGCGCCCCGGTGCGGGCCGGTTGAGGTCGGCGGCAATTACAGCGATCACCTATCGTGGCCCTGCAATGACGGGGAGTATGCCGATCATCGGGCGGACGGATGTTTCGCAGGCTTTCGTGTCTTGTGAACAACGAAACACATGGCGCGCGTCGGGCAGTGTCAGCCAGCGACGGAGCGAATGTCGATACCCATGCGTCCCGCTGCGCGCTTGAATTCGGATCGGGCCATTGCACGGCGATGTACCTCGTCCGGCCCATCGGCAAGCCGCAGAGCGCGCTGCGCCGCATACATCCACGCCAGCGGCGTGTCATCGCAGACACCGGCCCCACCAAAGGCCTGAATCGCATCGTCGATCACCTTTGCAGCCATGCTCGGGGCGGCAATCTTGATCATTGCGATCTCGTCTTTGGCCGCCTTGTTGCCGACAGAACCCATCATCCACGCCGCCTTGAGACAGATCAGGCGGGTCATTTCGATGT
Organism: Ruegeria sp. YKSD163; assembly: GCF_059612905.1. Lineage (NCBI taxonomy): Bacteria > Pseudomonadati > Pseudomonadota > Alphaproteobacteria > Rhodobacterales > Roseobacteraceae > Ruegeria > Ruegeria sp. YKSD163. The sequence goes on along the minus strand of NZ_JBXWRM010000024.1, from coordinate 49,862 downwards.
TCAAACGCGCATTGGCGACGCGTTCTTCCCAGACCGAGTGCATGCCGATGGCTTTGCCGAATGCCTTGCGGCTCAGCAGTCGGTCGGTCATCAGTTCCAGCGCCCGCTCGGCGGCACCGATAGAGCGCATGCAATGGTGGATCCGTCCAGGACCAAGGCGCCCTTGCGCGATTTCGAAACCCCGGCCCTCGCCGAGCAACACATTCGAGACCGGCACGCGCACCTCGGCAAGCGATACCTCCATATGACCATGTGGCGCGTCGTCATAGCCAAACACGGGCAGATGGCGTTCCACCGTGACACCGGGCGTGTCCGCGGGCACCAGCACCATGGATTGCTGCGCATGAACCGACGCCGAGGGGTCAGTCTTGCCCATCACGATAAAGATCCGACAGCGCGGGTCCCCCGCCCCGGAAGACCACCATTTCCACCCGTTGATCACATAGTCGTCGCCATCGCGGCGCATTTCACATTCGATATTTGTCGCATCCGATGAAGCAACATCCGGTTCGGTCATCAGGAAGGCCGAGCGGATTTCACCCGCCAGCAACGGACGCAGCCAACGATCCTTCTGCTCCTCGGTTCCATAGAGAAAGAGCGTTTCCATGTTGCCGCTGTCGGGAGCGTTACAGTTGAATACTTCGGGCGCGATATGGCTGCGGCCCGTCAACTCTGCCAACGGTGCGTATTCCAGCACCGACAGCCCGGCGCCAAGTTCAGGATCGGGCAGGAACAGGTTCCACAAGCCCTCGGCGCGCGCCTTGGCTTTCAACTCTTCGATCACCGGCGGGACCGCCCAACGGGATGACGCCTGGCGTTGTTGTTCATGATACACCTGTTCGGCAGGATAGACATGGGCCGCCATGAAGGCGGCGAGCCGGGCTTCGTATTCTCTGGCCTTGGGGGATGGTGCAAAATCCATGAAACGGCCTCCTTGTCGTTGCCTAGGGTCAGCTTTGCGCCGCGATCTCTGCCAGGCGCATACGGTCCACCTTGTCCACGGGCGTGCGTGGCATGGTGTCGATCACGCTGATGCGCTTGGGCACCTTGAAATCCGCCAGCCGCCCCCTGCACCAGCCTTTGATCTCGTCGGCGGTCAACTCGGCGGCCAGTTCGACAAAGGCATGACCCACCTGCCCCCATTGCGGATCGTCAACGCCCAGTACGGCGGCCGCCCGAATGTCCGGATGCGCCTCGAGCGCGATCTCGATCTCGCGCGGATAGACATTGAAGCCACCCGATTTGTACATTTCCTTGCTGCGTCCGCAAAAAACGAGATAGCCATCCTCGCGGATCTTTGCCCGGTCACCCGTGTGCAGGAACCCGTCTGCCGTAAAGGCGGCGGCGCTGGCTTCGGGATTGTCCAAATAGCCTGCGAACGGATGCGGGTTTCTGACCTGCACCTCGCCTTCGGTTCCGATGGGCACCGGAACATCGGCCTCGTCGGCGATGCGCAACTCAAGGCGAGGATCAGGTTTGCCCGTCGTCTGCAACAGGATGTCCACGTCTCGAGTGGGCGGGGTAAAGACGATGGGACCGTTGCTTTCGGTCATGCCGTATTGCTGCGAGAAAACCGCGTCGCTCGCGCTCATCAGCCGCTTTAGCACGGCCTCGGGGATGGGTCCCGCACCCCAGCTGATCGCCTTGATCGAAGACAGATCCGTCGACCCGAAGTCGGGATGATCGACAAGCCGCGCAAGCATCGCGGGAACGCCACTCAGGATCGCCAGGTTCTCTTGCTCGACCGTCCTCAGCGTGACTCCCGGATCGAACTGTTCCGAGAGGATCATTTTTCCGCCCGACACCATGGCAACGCCAATGCCACTGGCCAGTGCGCCGATGTGATTGACCGGCAGGTCGATAAGCTGCGTCGGGGCCGGCAGATCGAACCGGTCCGTGTGCAGTGTATGCGAGCGGAACGCCAGACCGACATGGGTGATCAGAGCGCCTTTTGGCTTGCCGGTCGACCCGGAGGTATAGATCACCACGGCTGGCTGTTCGGGGTCCAGCTGTTCGAGCGCCACATGCCACCGGGCCATGGCGGTATCGCGAGGGACCGGAGCAGGCAGGCCCTCGATCATAAACTCTTGCTGGAAGCGGATGATGTCGAGCCCCAGCTCAGCTTCATGGCCTGCCAGGTCTTCGGAAAGGTCCCGGTTGCCGATACGGGTCATCGACATCAAAAGCGTCACATCTGCGTCGATGAGGATTTGCGCCTGTTCACGGCGCTGATAGCGGGGATTGATACCAATCCACGTCGCCCCTACTAGCCAGCACGCGAGCATGGACAGGATGGCTTCGGGTCGCGGGGGAAAAATTGCGGCGACACGGTCGCCCTGTTTTACCCCGTGGTCGCGTAGAACATCGGCTTGCGCCACCGCGAGGCAGGCCATCTCGGCAAAGGTCAGGCGATGAGCGCCAAAAACAAGCGCTTCCTTGTCCGGTTCACCAGCCAGAAACGGTTGCAATGCATGTAGAAGCGATTGGGGCGGTTTCATGGTCGTCCTTTCCGGCATCTCGCTCAGCTCCTGGAGGCAGACAACAGGTCGTCCAGATGCGTATCGATGAAACCCGTCCATACGTCGCCACCCTTGAACGTCGGATTCGATGTGACGGCGATCAGGAAATCCCGGTTCGTGACAAGACCTTCGACTTCGGTCGCGCGCAGCGCTGCATTGATCCGACCGATGGCCTGATCGCGGCTGTCCCCATAGGCGATGATCTTGGCAATCATCGGGTCATAGAACGGGGTGATCGTGTCTCCCTCGCGCACACCCGTGTCGATACGGATGCCCTCCATCCCTTCAGGCAGGGTGAAACGTTCCAGTGTGCCGGGTGAAGGGAGGAACTTTTTCGCCGGGTTCTCGGCGTAAAGCCGACACTCGACCGCATGGCCTGCAAGGGGTCGACCGCTCAGGTCGTCGGTCAGATCCTCGCCTGCAGCCAGACGCAGCTGGGCAGCGACGAGATCGGTTCCCGTGACCATTTCACTTACGGGGTGCTCAACCTGAATGCGCGTATTCATCTCGAGAAAGAAGAACTCTCCGGTGTCGGCATCCAACACGAATTCGACCGTCCCCGCGCCGCTATAATGCACAGCGCCTGCCAGCGCGCAGGCGACCTCTCCCATCCGCTCTGCAATCGTCCGATCCAGTTGTGGCGCAGGGCTTTCCTCGACCACTTTCTGGAAACGGCGCTGCAACGAACAGTCGCGTTCGAACAGATGCACCGCGCGCCCGTCACCAAAGCCGAACAGCTGGATTTCGATATGGCGCGCGCGGGCGATGTAGCGTTCCAGAAAGATGGAGCCGTCGCCGAAGCTCCGCGCAGCGGCGGACTGGGTGCGTTCGGCGATCTTGCGCAGCTTGGCCGGGTCGTCGACGCGCTGCATGCCGATACCGCCCCCGCCGGCCGTCGCCTTGACCAGCAGCGGAAACCCGACGGCGGCGCCTGCCGCCTCAAGCCCGTCGAGCTTGCCTTCGGCGAAACTTTCCGAGCCGGGCAGAACCGGCACGCCCGCCTTGATCGCAAGAACGCGGGCCTGCCCCTTGTCCCCCATGTCCGCGATCGTTTCCGGTGAAGGACCGACCCATGTCAGGCCCGCCCCGGTCACCTTGCGGGCAAACGCTGCGCTTTCGGCAAGAAACCCATAACCCGGATGCACCGCATCGGCACCGGTTGACCGAGCCGCCTCGATAAGTGCCTCCTGCTTGAGGTAGCTTTGCGCCGCCTGTGGCGGGCCAAGGCAGACGGAACGGTCTGCCATCGACACATGCATCGCGGCGGCATCGGCCTCTGAACAGACGGCGACCGTTTCGATCCCGAGTGACTTGGCCGCCCTGATGATGCGGCAGGCGATTTCTCCTCGATTGGCAATCAGCAGACGTTTCATGGTGACCTCACATCCGGAAGGTGCGGCCCTTGGGGCCCAGCTGGTCCGGAATCAGCTTCCAGGCGTCATCGAGCCAGTCATTGAGCAGCGCCCGGGTGTCGCGGGGGTCGATGATGTCGGGGATGCGGAATTTCTCTGCCGTCAAGAAGGGCGATTCCATGTGGAAGAAATGGCTTTCGATCTCGGCAAGGCGCACAGCGCGGGCCTCGGGGTCAAGCGCGTCCAGTTCCTTTTTGAACGCGGCCTCTGCTCCGCCATCGACCGGGATCGAGCCCCAACGCCCAGAGGGCCAGGCATAGTGCAGGTTGATCCCCTGAACCCGACCAAAGGTACTGCCCGCAAGCCCGTAGCACCGCCGCGTGATAATCGCACACCAGGGGACCTGGCTCTGTTCGATGGCCATGCAGACACGGACCGAACCCTTGACGGCACCTGTGCGCTCGGCCTCGGGGCCAACAATTGTACCGGGCTGGTCAACCATGTGAACGATCGGCAGGTGGAACGTATCGCACAGGTCGATGAACGCCTCCATCTTGCTGGCAGAAGCCTTGGTCATACCGCCGCCATATTGCATCGGGTCGGTGGTGATGACGCCGACGGGCCGCCCGCCAAGCCGTGCAAAACAGGTGACGATCGAGCGTCCATAACCCTTGGTCAGTTCAAAGACCGATCCCTTGTCAAAGACCATGTCGAGGATCTTGCGCGACTTGTAGACCTTGCGCTTGTCGCGCGGGATGATCTCGATCAGCTCTTCCTCGCGACGGTCCTTGGGGTCGTCGCTTTCGATGACGGGCGGCATTTCGTACACGCTCGACGGCAAGTAGGACAGGAATTTGCGGACCATCTCAAAGGCCTCTTCCTCGGTCTTTGCCTCGTTGCCCATCACGCCACTTTCGCGGGTATGAATCTTGGAACCGCCCAACTCTTCCTTGTCGACCTTGATCCCCATGCCGCGCTCGACAACCGGTGGGCCACCGGCAAAGACTTGGCTGGTGCCCTTGATCATAACCGAATAATGCGCCGTGGCGGCCTTGATCGCGCCAAGCCCGGCGCAGGGACCAAGGGCCAGCCCCACCACCGGGATCGTCCCCATCATCCGCGCAAGGCTCCAAGTGGGATAGGCAGGCAACTTGGTCGCGGCGTTCTGGTCTAGGATCTTGACGCTGCCACCGGCGCTTTCGACGAGGCGGATCAACGGCATGCGCATCGCCTCGGCGTAATTCTCGGCATAGATCCATTTTTCCGAAACCGTCGCCTCGGAAGATCCGCCCCGAATGGTCCAATCGTCCCCATCGATCGAGACCTTGCGCCCGTCGATCTTGCCGGTGCCAATCACCGCATTGGCCGGGGTTACATCGATCAGGTTATGATCCTTGTCATAGGTCGCCTTGCCGGTGAGCGCGCCGAGTTCCCGAAAGCTGCCCTTGTCGACGAGCATGTCGATCCGCTCGCGCACAGTCAGCCGCCCGGCATCATGCTGCCGCTTGACCGCCTCTGCGCCACCAAGCTCCTTGGCGATCTCGCGGCGCCTGTTGATCTCGTCAACTTCTTTCTGCCAGCTCATGAGGCGCTCCCTCCGGTCTTGTCACTCGGGTCGTCCATTCAGACTACACAAAATAAGATTGTTGACAATAAGAATGATTTAAAAAGAATGAAACCTGTCGTCGCCCGGGCCTGTCGGGCGTGCGGAAATCGTGGAGGATGAAGCATGAGTGACGAAACGATCGAATCCGAGATCGCGGGCACCGTCTGGAAAATCGAGGTCAAGGTTGGAGACACCGTGGAAGAGGAAGATGTCCTGATGATCCTGGAATCCATGAAGATGGAGATCCCGGCCGAGGCCAGTTGTGACGGCACCGTTTCCGAAATCCTTGTGGCGGAAGGCGACGCCATCTCGGAGGGTCAGCCGCTTGTGCGCATCACGCCAAGCTAATAAACTTTGCTTGGGCGTAATATGCAGCCGCAGGGACAAGTAGATGTATCAACAGACCACGGCACTGCATCGCGCGATGCTTGCTTCACTTAGGCCGTCGCTTGCGGGGGGAAGCGAAGCACTGTCGATTTCCGAGCAGATCGCGATGCAATTGGCCGATGAGATTGTCAACGAGCGCTACATGCCGAATGACCGGTTGCAGGAGATCGGCATTTCGGAGCGCTACAAGGTAAGTCGTGGCCCTGTACGCGAAGCCTTGCGTATTCTTGAAAATGCCGGGTTGGTCACGATCGCGCCCAGACGCGGGGCAATTGTCACTCAACTGTCCGCAAAAGAGGTTGCCGATGTTTTCGACATCCGCGCCGTGCTCGCGGGTCTTGGCGCGCGCCGGCTGGCCGAGACGCGTAGCAAGGATGACATCGACATGCTGCGCCGGCATCTTGCGGCCTTGAACAAGCTTGCCAAGAAAACGGGACCCAAGGCCTCGGCCGACTATGTCGACGCGGTGGTCGAGTTTGGGCTGTCCATCAGCGAGGCATCGGGCAATGAACGTCTCAACTCGATGGTGACCCTGCTCTTTCACCAGACCCTGCGGTACTCGCGGCTTGGCCTCTCGTCGCCGGAGCGCCGAGTTCAGTCCTGCGAAAACTGGTCGGAACTGGTCGATCACATTGCGGCAGGTCGGGGCGCTCAGGCCGAACAGACCGCGCGCCGTCTGGTCGAGGAATCCAAGGTCCACGCAATCCGGTTGCTGCGCGAAGAAAAAGACGCAGCCCCCTGACTTCAGATCCTGTAGAAGCGTTCAGCCGTGCCGATCAGCATGGCATGGCGTTCAACATCGGAAAAACCCGAGAGGATCTCGTCATAGGCTCGCCAGAGCCGACCGTAATCCGACATCAGCTTGTCGACGGGAAAGTTTGAGCCGAACATGATCCGGTCCGGTCCGAACGCATCGATGCAATGCAGGACAAAGGGGCGAATGCTTTCGGTTGACCAGTTGTTATCAACCATACCGAAGCCGCTGATTTTCATCGACAGATTTGGCAGTTCGGCCAAGCGCATGACGGCTTGCCGCCAGCCCTCGATATTCGCGTCATCCCGTTCGGCAGGCATCAGCGCGTGATCAAGAACGATGTCGAGTTCTGGGAGATCATCGGCCACTTCGATCAAGGCCGCGGCCTGTTGATGATAGATCTGCGCATCAAAGCTGAGGCCCATTTCGGAAAGTCTTTGCACCCCTGTCCGCCAGTCCGGGTTGGCCAAGAAATCCTGCGGAGCGCGGTTCAGTTTCGGGTCGTCATGCCGGTTAAGCACCTGCCGCACACCACGAAAGCGAGGGTGTTCCGCATGCGCTTCAAGCACCCGCCCCACATCCACCGAGGACAGATCGGCATAACCGACAATGGCGGTCGGCAGGTTGCCTGACCCCTCGTCCTGCGCGATTTCTTCAAGCCATCGGGTTTCCCCCACCGGATTCGAGAAATCGAAATTGGCCTGCACATGGACCGATTTCAGAACCGTCACCCTACCCTCTCGGGCATCTCTTTGCAGTTCGACAGGCGTGTAGTTACGCATGATGGCCGAGGTGTCGCCCCAGCCCCGGTCGCCGTGATCCTCAGTGTACCAAGGATAGCTTGCACCGTTCTTCTCTACATCCCAGAGGTGATGATGCGCGTCGATGATGTCCATGTTTCCCATCCTGAATAGGAACGAGACCTGCCGGGAGGAAGCAGGTCTCGCAAGTGACAGGCTCAGAGCGCGCCGGCCTCTTCGAGCAGCCCGATCAGCTCGGTCTGACCCTGCTCTTCCAGAATGCGCCGCGCAAGTGCCGGATCATAGGTGCCTTTGACAGCGACCCAGGCGTCAACCGCACCTTTCGACCATTCGGCCAGTTCCGTCTCGGTCGGGACATAGACCGCAACCTTGTCCTGCATCGCGGCGACGGCTTCTTCCTGCCAGGCCAGATCAAAGTTCAGCGCCTCGTTGGCAATGTCCACGGCAACCTTGTCGATGGCCTCCCTTGCCCAGTCGGGCAACTCGTCATAGCGCTGCTTGCTCATCATCACCGGTCGGCCACTGTAAGAGCTTTCCACGCGGGTGACGAATTTGGTCACCTCATAGAACTTGGCCGCGGAGACGAAAACGTCCTGCAGATACATGCCCTGAACGACGCCGGATTGCAGACCTTCATAGAGCGAGGCCCAGGCATACGGAATGGGAACCCCGCCCCACCCCTGCACCAGATTGAATTCGGTCGGGCTTTTGGTCACCCGGATCTTGAGACCGTTGAGATCGGAGGGCACACGGACTTCGCGCTCGGTATTGACCACGTTGCGGAAACCACCGGACGACACCGTCGCCAGCACGTGGATGCCCATTTCTTCGGCCGCCTGCTTGGCAAGCTCATCGCTCAGCCAACCGCGCATGATGGTCTCGGCTTCTTGCTGACCTTTGAACAGATAGGGCAGGTTCAGAATGTCGAACGTTTTGCCAAACGCACCCATGTTACCCGCCGAAACGGTTGTCATGTCGATCTGGCCAAGCCCCAACTGCTCCATGCAGGCCGCTTCGCTGCACAATGCGCCGCGTTGATGCACCTCCAGATCAATTCGGCCATCCGAGTATTTTTCGAGATTGGGTTCGATCACATCTGTCAGCAGCTTTCCGAAACCCCAGGTTGGTTGACCTGCCACGCCAAAGACCAACTTGATCTCGGCCTCGGCCCAGGCTGTTCCCGCAGTCAGAGCTGCCAGCGCACCTCCCAGCAGGGCGCTTCTCATCCGTTTCAATTTCATTTCAACCTCCTTGTTTCTTGTCGGGTTTGCACAATCGGCAAAGGTTCAGGGAAACTCCTGTTCGTCGGTATGCGGCTCTTCATCGAGCGGGCGGACAAACGAGAGGAGAGAGGCGACCAGGATGCCCGCTCCGGTGATCGGCAGGATCATCATCGGGTAGGATTTCGGCAGATTTCCAAGCTCCCAGTAAGAGCCCAGAATACGCGAAGCGGCCTCATGGCCCTTGATCAGCAACAGCAATCCAAAGCCCGCAAAAACAAGCGCCCAAAGCTTGCGGAAAAGCCTGCCGTACCGTGCGGGGATCATCTGATAGAGCGCCTCCATCGCGATGTTCGACCGTTCGCGCACGGCGATAATCAGGCCAAGAAACACCATCCAGACATTGGCGAAGAGCGCCAGTGTGTCGCCCCAGAATGGCGGATTGAGAAAGACGGTGCGCATGACCACCGTGTAGGCGATGAAAACCACCATCAGTACCAGCATGAAACCACAAATCACGGGAAGGGCGCGAAGGATCACGAAATCCGCCAGATCAGCAATGCGTTTCAAAAAGTCCATGTCAGATGAACCCCAACAGCTGCGGCAGGAAGAGCGTCAACGGCGCCAGGAAAAGCATAAGCAGCAGAACGACGATTTCGGCCACTAGGAATGGCACGAGGGCTGCTGCGGATTGCTCCAGCCGACAGCCAGCAATGGCGGTCGCCGTGAAATAGCAGACCCCGACGGGCGGGGTGACCGTGCCCAGCAGGAAACCGACAACCACGACAAGCGCCGCCTGGACCGGCTCATAGCCGGCGGTCTCGCAGGCGGCGACCAGCAAGGGGCCGAGCACAATGATATTGGCGGCGGCATCCATGATCATACCGGCAAGCAGGATAAGGCCCAGCAGCATGAGCGCGAAGAGGAACGGCGTTTCGGCAAAGCCGAGAAGCCAGTTCTGCAACATCTCAAGCGCCCCCAAACGCGCCAGAAGCCACGTGAAGGGACCGGCCGCAGCGATGATGACAAAGACCGACGCCGACATCCGCACCGTACGATTGAGCGCTCCGAGAAAAGACGCCAGATCGAGATCGCGATAGACGACGGTTCCGAGGGTAAGCGCAACCAGCGCCGTGATTGCCCCCGCCTCGACCGAGCTGAACCAGCCACCAAAAATGCCAACCACCAGGATCAGCGGAACGCTGAGCGCCAAAGACGCGCCCCATGCCGCAGCGATGAAGGCACGGATGGTAAACGGTTCATCTCCACGCTCGTGGTCTTTGGCCTTGGCGATGATCCACGCCGTCAACATGAGCAGCAAGCCGATCAGGATACCCGGCAGGACCCCCCCGGCGAACAGCGCGCCGACCGACAGATTCACAGAGCTGGCCAGCACGATCATGGCGATACTTGGCGGGATGATGCCGCCAATGGTCGAGCCGATCGCCGTGATCGCTGCCGCATAGGCCGGGGTGTACCCTTTTGCCTTCATGTCAGGGATCATGATCGTGCCTATGGTCGCGGTATCGGCCACGGCGGACCCGTTCATTCCCGCAAAGAACATGCTGGCCACGATGTTGACCTGTGCCAGCCCGCCGCGCATCCGCCCGACGATGACACGGCTGAGCCGCATGATCCGTTCGGTCACCGACGAGCCGTTCATAAGCTCGCCCGTGAGCATGAAGAAAGGAACCGCCACAAGCGGGAAGTGAGCGATGCCTTCGTACATCTGATGCGGTACGGTCAGCAGCGGCGCCGCGCCCGTCAGCAGGATGTATCCCGTCGGCATCACGATCATTGCCAGCGCCACAGGGGCGCCTACCAGCACGAGGATCACAAAGCAGACCACGAGCAGGATGATTTCCATCTGGCCCTATTCCTCCCATTTCGACAAACACCGCACTGCCTTTGCGAGCGGGTTGCGATACATGTTGTATGAGCCTAAGATGCGAACATAAAGATTGTCAACAATATTGGGCTAGAGTTCGAGAAGCCCCAGAACAGAGGATGGACGCCTGTGAAAGCGCTCATGAGCCATACGCCCGGAGGCCCCGAAACGCTGCGGATAGATGACATTCCTGCCCCGACACCCGCCGCGGGTGAAGTTCTGGTCAAGGTTCAGGCCGTGGGCCTCAACTTTCCTGATCTGTTGATCATAAGGGATTTGTATCAGTTCAAGCCACCCCGCCCTTTCGCCCCCGGCTCCGAAGTTTCCGGTATTGTCGAGGCCGTGGGTGACGGTGTCACCGGTCTCGCCGTTGGGGACAGGGTTCTTGCCTTCTCGGGCTGGGGCGGCCTGGCCGAACGTGTGGTTGTCGGGTCCGACAAGGTTTCAAAAATACCCGATGACATGCCATTCGAGGACGCTGCGGCCTTCATGATGACCTATGGCACATCCTATCACGCGCTCAGGGACCGCGCGGCTTTGGGCAAGGGGGACACGCTGCTGGTACTCGGCGCCTCTGGTGGTGTGGGCCTTGCCGCCGTCGAACTGGGCAAGGTCATGGGCGCACGGGTGCTGGCGGCGGTTTCATCAGAGGACAAGCTTCGCACCGCGCTGGATGCCGGGGCCGATGATGGCCTGGTCTATCCAAGAGGGGATTTCGACAAGAAGGAACTCGCAAGCCGATTCAAGGATCTCTGTGGCAAGGCGGGTGCGCATGTCATCTATGATCCGGTAGGTGGGGACTATTCGGAACCGGCCCTGCGCGCCATCGCTTGGGAAGGCCAATATCTTGTCGTCGGCTTTCCCGCTGGTATCGCCAAGCTTCCGATGAATCTGCCGCTGCTCAAGGCCTGTTCGATCACAGGCGTGTTCTGGGGCGCCGCCGTCGAACGCAATCCCGCGCGCCATGCCGAGGCAACCGCAGAGCTGTTCGGTTTCTACACCGCTGGCAAGGTGAAACCGAAGGTCGAGGTAATTCAGGGGCTGGAAAACGCGACCGCGGCGCTGGAAAAGCTCTCTCAGCGCACCGTGCAGGGCAAACTCGTCATCAGTCTGGGCTGAGGCGCGTCACATGCCGAAACCGCTTCACCAGTTCGACCGGCAAGAGTTGTCGACCTATCTCGCCACGCATATCGACAATTTCGGTCAGCTCGACGAGATCGAACGATTTGGCGGTGGGCAGTCAAATCCCACCTACCGGATCGTCAGTGGCCCGCATGCCTATGTTCTGCGTGCGAAACCACCCGGCCGTCTCCTGTCCTCGGCGCATCAGGTGGACCGCGAATTCCGGGTGCTCGGCGCATTGGCAGACACGCCGGTACCCGTTCCGAGGGTCTATCACCTGAGCGGCGAGCAGAACCCGCTTGGCACGATGTTCTACGTGATGGAAATGCTGGATGGCCGGATCTTCTGGGACCCGGCCCTGCCAGAACTGGTCCTCGGGGAACGCGCCGATGTCCATGATCAGATTTGTACCGCGCTGGCGCGGTTGCACGCGATTGATCCGGCATCAATCGGATTGGCCGATTTCGGTGCACCCGGCAATTACTTCTCTCGACAGCTCAGACGCTGGACAAAACAGTATCACGAAAGCGCCGACGGATACGCGGCCGGGATTGAACACCTAATCCGCTGGCTTGAGACCCATGAACCCGAGGACGACGGGCAGGTCAGCATCGTGCACGGCGATTTCAGGATCGACAACTTGGTCTTTTCCCATGATGCCGAAACCCTGATCGGTATTTTGGATTGGGAGCTTTGCACCCTCGGCCACCCGATTGCAGATCTGGCATATTTCTGCATGTGCCTCCGGTTGCCGGAAAATGGAGTCATCAAGGGATTGGGAAAGCTGGATCGCACCGCTCTGGGCCTTCCCGACGAAAGAGCATTTGTCGAACGCTACTGCGCGCAGCGCCGGATCGACCTTCCGCAAGACTGGGCGTTTGCGCTGGCCTTTTCCTTCTTTCGCCTGATCGCAATTGCAACGGGGGTCATCCAAAGGGCGCAGCAGGGCAACGCGACCAATCCCGCCAGCATGACGGAGATGCGGCAGGCGGTCGATAACCTCACGGCGCTTGCCATCGAGGTGACCCAAGGCCGGTAAGCCAATCCGCGGCTGACGCCCGACGGGCGCACCGACAAGAACCGCTGCTCGACCCATCATTTCATGATCGTATCGGTGACGGATGGCAAAACCGTGGCACCGGGCCGCGACGTTCTGGTTGTCTGCCTCTCGTTCGTGTAGCGGCCGTTTCGGTTGGTCAAAAACTCATTCGGCTCGGTCGTGGAAAGAAATTGCCAAGCCGGTCAAGCTGTGGCTTCCGCAAGACGCACAAGCGTGGATCAAGAAAGGCTTCCATACGCCGACACGTGATGCGCAACCGTGATCGATGCGTTCAGATCCAAGGTTCGGGAGGGCGCGATCACTCTCCCGAACCTGAAAATCAAAGCCATGTGCGCGCGGCCTTGTCTGCCACTCTCTTCGAGAAAAAACGCAGCGAGTTTCCGAACATCATATCCAGTGAAAACGCGATAGGCAGCGCAATCAGAATGCTTTGCCCCCAGACCCGCAGCCACAGCCACGAGACACCGAACTCCAAGAGGCTGAAGACACCCGACAACGCCATCGACATGAAGGCGGACATGACCAAAGAGCTCGCGAGCCGTTGTAGACGATCATGACGCAACATGTTCGACAACCTCCTGCATGGACAATGCCTTGGCCGCGGCGGACAGATCGGCCAGCGCGTTCGGCTCGGTGATGCGCCCGGTTTCCGCGTCATAAGCGTCATGAAAGCTCGCAACGGAAACCGCCGCCTTAAGGTCCGCGCCGAAAAACGGTGCCGAACCTTTGGCCGCGGCCAGCACGCTTCCTGCGCCCCCCGGTCCGGGAGAGGTCGCAAGGTAGACGGTCGGTTTGTTCTGGAACACTTTCTGATCGATCCGGCTCGCCCAGTCGAAGAGGTTCTTGTAGGCCGCGGAATAGGATCCATTGTGTTCGGCAAAGGATACGATCACGCCGTCGGCGGAACCGATCTTGTGGTAGAATTCTCTGGCTGCTTGCGGTTGGCCGATCTCCTTCTCGATATCTTCGCTGAAGATGGGCAGATCATAGTTGTTCAGGTCCAGGATCTCGATCTCGGCATTCGGAACCAGTGTTGCGGTAAACCGCGCCAACGCCTTGTTGATCGAGTTCTTCGTGTTACTTGCGCCAAACGCTACAATTTTCATGGGTGTTCTCCGATCGTTATTGGAAGGTTTCAGTGAATTGGATCAATACGAGGTTGCATCCGCTCTGCGTTTCCAGTTCGAGCGCATCACCCTCGATGATGTCGCCAGCCTTGACCGGCTCACCATTCGCTGTGGCGTGACCGTTACTGAGAAACGCCACGAAACGATGCCCGGTACGAGCGGTTTGCCCGGGGTTCAGAAGACCGATCTGGCACGTCATCTTGCTCTCGAATGTACCATCTGACCCGCCCAGCACGGTTGTGATCCGCCCCTGTTCAAGCGCGATGTCCCGGTACTCGGGCCTGAGCCCGCGTTTCGGAGGCAGAAACCAGATCTGCACCAGTTCCGTATGTTGACCGGTCAGATTGAATTCGGCGTGTTGCAGGCCCGTTCCCGCGCGTTGCACCTGGACACCCGGCCCTGTGATGGTCGTGCCGTGGCCGATAGTGCCTTCGTGGCCAATCTTGCCGTTGGGGATAAAGCTGATGATGTCCACATTCCGATGAGGATGCATCGGCGCGCCGTCTCCGGGCTTGTAATATCCCGTCGCCAGAAAGATGAAATCTCCCAATCCATGGCTGATACCGGGGCGCTTTTCAGCGCCCGGAAAGACGCGTGGGCTCTGCACCATGCGGGTCTCGACAATACCGGCAAAGCCACCTAACGGCAGGTCATCGCGGTGAATGATGCGTATGTTTGTCTGGGTCATCTCTGTTACTCGACTGTGTCCGAGAGCAACCTAGAACCGGCAATCAGCAATTGATAATATCGTTTCTTCACTATTATGATCTAATTATTAGATCACCACGAAGGCGCGACCATGACCCTGGAACAACTGATTGTTTTAAACGCCATTGTCGAACATGGCACATTTCGCGCGGCGGCAAGCCATTTGAACAAGGCTCAATCCGCCATCAGCCATATGATGAAAAAGCTTGAAGACGAGATCGGGTTCGAGTTGCTGTCGCGCGACGCCTATCGACCATCATTGACGGAACGGGGCGAGGTGATCTACCGACATGCCACACGCGTTCTGCAACGTGTACAGGAACTCAAGTCGATCTCGGCGACGTTGCGCAGCGAGCAAGAGGCCGAAGTGGCACTGACCGTCACGGCCACTTACCCGCTGCCTCCGATCCTGTCCCTGGTCAGCGAGATGACGGCCCGGTTCCAGGCCACTCATATCAAGATGTCACGCGACAACATGGGGGGATCGCTGGAAAGGCTTCTGGCCGGAGATGTGCAGATCGCAATCTCGACCCTGGATGACGTGCCGCTGGACCGCATCGAGGCGCTGCCTCTGAAACCGGTCATGATGATCCCCGTTTCACATCCCGATTTTCCTGCCGCCCAGGACGACCGGATGAAATCGGATACCGAGATGCAAACCCATATCCAGGTTGTGGTATCCGACAGCGCTCGTTCAGCCACGCAAAGCAGGGGCATCCTGCCGGGTGGCTTGCGCTGGACGGTGTCCGACTTCGCCACCAAAAAGGAGATCCTTTTAGCGAATATGGGCTGGGGCGGTTTGCCCCAGCACATGATACAGGCAGAATTGGACGAGGGTTCTTTGGTGCCGCTCAACATCGAAGGCTACCCGCCCACACGGGTTTCGCATTATGCGATGCGCAGGCGTGATGTGACGCAGGGCACGGTTGCGCAAGCCATTTGGGACAGCTTGAGGATGCCGAAGACCCAAGACGCCTGACAAGACCCCTGCGACCAAGCTTTCGGTCGGACAAGACGCCAGAAACCTGCCTTGGGGATTGCCCTTGTGCCGCTTGGTCGCTGCGGCACGATAGAAGGGCTGCACATCATTGAACGCCGTGGAGTTCGCGACGGCGAAGGGCGGCCGCTCCCAGAGATCGAAGCGCACAGCACCATCCGAGAAAATGGCCGCTCCACCTTGGCAGACGAGTGTGAACGAGGTCTTTCCCGATGCGGTTATTCTTGAGGTTTAGGTTACACGTCGCGTGGAGCAGATCACGCCGGGGCGGGAGCAACCCCGGCGTGATCCTCCTCAGGCTCAGAGCCTGGCAAGATTCCAATCACCATCTGCGGCAGGAATGCCAAAGCTCTGGCGGGAGTGGGCCCAACAGAAACGTCACAGTCGCAGCACGTGCACGGTGCAATGGGCGTGCCGAACCACCAGCGCCGCCGTCGAACCCAGAAAGAACTCCTTCATTCCCGGCCTGTGAGAGGCGAGAACGATGCAGTCTATGCCGTTGTTGTTGGCAAACTCGGTGATCGCCCGCCCGGCCGACTGGCCTTCGAGCAGAAGAGGAATGACACCGGTTTCCCCTCGCAGCCGCTCAGCCAGACTGGACTGTGCCTTGTTGTAGGATTTCTCGGAAACACCTTCGTCCATGTAGTACATGATCTGCTTGTTTGGTGGTTCATGGATATGGACTGCGGTGATTTTCCCTCCCTCGGAAGACAGGGCGCGGGCTGCCGCAAGTGCCTGTTCACTGATGCCGTGTTCCAACGAAAGAGCGACCAAAATATTGCTGTACATAGTTTTCCTCGCGTTTCGAGTTTCTGTCGTTTCGCCGGCTCTCCCGGCCTGCCACTTGTTCTCAAACGTCATTTTTCGGGCCGGTTGCCGCGCATCCCGGAACCCGATCCGGGATGCACGATTGTTGTCTTGATCCGGCGTGCCTTGGTCTGCGTGCCTTATTTCCCCAGCAGAAGGTCAGGCAAAAACAGGGCAAGCTCGGGAACGAACGTCGTCAGCATCAGCGTTGGCAGCCAGGCAAAGGTGATGAAGATCAAGGTCGGCCAAAGCATCCGCGAAACCGGCTCGTCACAGACCTGAGCACCCAGATAGAGCAAAGGTGCCGTCGGCGGGGTAATGTTCGCCATGCCGAGGTTTACGCCAATGACAGCCGCAAAATGGATCGGATCCATCCCGGTGCTTTGCGCGATGGGCAACAGGATCGGCGTTGCCAGAAGAAGGCCCGAGATATCATCCATCAGCATCCCGATCAGGATCATCACGACGTTGATCATCAGCAGGATGACGATCGGATTATCGGAAACCGAATAGACCAGGTCTTTGGCCAGCTGCGGCGCGCCCTGCGCGATCAGATTGTCCGATACGATCAGAACCATGAAGATCATGACCATCACCACGCCGATGGTGACGCCCGACCCCTGGATCGTTTGAGCCAGAGTTTTCCAGGTCAGGCCGCGGTAGAAATAGATCGCGATGGGGATCGAATAAACCACTGCGATACCCGCCGCTTCGGTGGGTGTCATGATACCACCATAGATCCCGCCGAGGATGATGAGAGGCATCATCAGGGCAGGCCCGGCAAGCCGTGCCTGACGACCGAAGGTTGGCAGGAAGGGCTTTGGCCGTTCCGTCAGGTTGATACCCTCGTATTTGCGCAGCATGAACTGATTGACCACGATCAGCAGCGTGATCAGGATGATCGCCGGTATCACGGTGGACAAAAAGCACTTCAGAACGTGCTGCTGAGCGACCCATCCGTACAGGATGTGGGACGAGCTTGGCGGAATCAGAAGACCAAGTGGGCTTGCGGCAACAATGAGCGCTGCCGATTGGCCCCCCGGATAATTGGCCTTTTTCAGGTGTGGCATCATGATGCCGCCGATACAGGTCAGCGTGGCGTTGGCACTGCCGGAAATCGACCCGAAGACCCCGCAAGCCAAGACGCCGGCCGCGCTGAGACCGCCCTTGATATGCCCGATGAACATTTCTGCAAGTGCGACAAGAGGCGCTGCGATCTTGCCTTTCTCCATGATACCGCCGGCAATCATGAAGAGCGGGATTGCCAGAAGAACCAGTGACCGGATCCCCGTCGAACCCGTCGGCAGGTATCCCGTGATCGATTGATCCCCGACAAGAGCGATAAAGATCAGAACCGCCCCAAAGGCCACAAAGACACTGACACCAAGAAGCAGCATCGCGCAGACGATAAGAAGACTACCGGTGATGATCATTTTGCGGCCCTCCTGGACAGGTCGGATTTCAGCGGAAGGCCAAGCCCCTTGCGGATATGAACGTAGAGGTAGGCAGCGGTGAACATCGCCATGAAGCCGAAGGCGATCATGATCCCGATCCGCCAGCTCACGAACGGAATGCGCAACACCGGGGTTGCCCGCAAACGAGGGAACGAGAAATCGTCAAGCAGCGAGACATAGCACGCGTAAACAAGAAACAGGATCACCAGCAATTCGACCACCAGCACGACAAACCCGCGCCACCAGATCAGCCGGGGGTTCTGGATCACGATCCCGAGTATGTCTGCATTGATGTGCAGATTTCGCGCCGAGGCGAGGACAGCACCGGCAAAAAAGCCGACGATGCTGATCCCCAGAAGCCATTCCTCGTAGGCAAAAAGGTCGCCGCCGAATCCGTATCTGATCACGACCACGGCGCCGAATGTGAATGCCATCAGAAACCCTGTGAACATCACGATCTGCCGCATGACCAATGCTACCAACTTCATGGGATAGCCAATGACAGCAGGCAGTTCGTCGGTGATCCTTTGCGGGCGGTTGCTTTCCTCGTCGAGGATGACCGGCGGCCGTTCGTCCAATGTGCTGGACATTTTCTCCCTCCCTTCCCTTTTACGCTGCAAAGCAAAAGGGGCCGGCTGTTGCGCCGGCCCCCGCTGGTCAGTTGTTCTTGGCTGCCAGCAGACGGTCGATGATGTCCTGCCCGACGTTCTTCGCCATTGACGGCCAGACCTTTTCCTGGACATGCGCAGCCATTGCGGCTTGCTCTTCGGCGCTCAGGCTCAGGATGGTGTAGCCCTTGTCGAGCAGCTTCTGCCCAAAGACCTCGTCGTTCTCGCGATTGTATGCAAAGAAGTCGTCCGAGGCCTTGCTCATCGCCGCCTGCAGGGCATTGCGCTGTTCGTCGTTCAGCTTGTCCAGCGTCCTCTGCGACGCATAGAAGGTCGTCAGTTCAGAGATCGAGTTGTATTCGACGAAATGCGTACCGACGTCCGACTTTGCGAAGATGGAGTAGGTCGCGGTCTTGGTGCAGCAGATCGCGCCATCGACGATGCCGGACTGGATTGCCGGAAAGATGTCACCCCAGGCCATCGTGGTTGCCTGGAAGCCGAGCTCTTCGACCATCGATTTCACGACGCTCGAAGACCAGACACGAATGTTCATGCCCTTGTCTTCGAAAGTGTTCCAGTTGGTCGGTTCCTGCGTGGCAACGATGCCGACGAAACCTTCCGGGTTCTGGGCCATGATCTTGACCCCATACTCCCCGGTAATTTCTTGCAGGATCTTGTTATACTCGGAATCCATGTTGCGCATGATGTTGTTCATGTCGTCCCAGCCGCTCACAAGGAACGGCATGGAAAGGAACTCGAGCCGGGGATCGGTATCCGCATAGATAAAGGCAGCGGCCAGATCGATATTGCCGCGCGCCACGTCCTCGAACAGTGCCTCGCCCGAGCCGAGCTGGTTTGCCGGAAAGACTTCAATCGTCAGTCCGACATTCGCTGCCGCGACGTCGGCCGCGACCTGCTCCATCATCTTCGTGCCCTGATGGTCGATCGGGAACACGCCGGCAAAGCGCAGCTTCATGTCATCTGCGGCTGCCGCGGTCGACATCACTGCGCCGATGGCGCCCGCAATCATGACGTTCTTGATCTTGTTCAAACTCATTTGGGTTTGTCCTCCTGTTGGCGAGTTTCGCCCGTCCCGTGACGGGCAATGATTTGCTCAAGACAGCAAATTTCTGGGATCTTCGAATTTGTGAGTAATGGTGCGGAGCGCCGTGTTGGCCCCGTTCACCAGGCGATCATTCCGGGGCAACGCCGCCTTGGCGCCGCTGTCAGCCAAAGACAGGGCACGCGGCAGGGTCACGTTGTCAGCGACACAGACCGAGGTGAGAGCGACACTATCCGGCGCTTTGGTGATGCAATATCGCACGACACCATTCACCACATGAGAAGGGTCGGCACGATTTGTCGCCTTGGACTTGGCAACGGCAACCGCTTGGCCCAATGTCTGCACGCCTACCAGCGGGACCCGTTCGGACCGCGCACCTGTCACGGGCTTGAAGACCGGTTGGGTTTCTTCTTGTTGTGGCGAAGCAGAGATTTGGCCACGCCTGTCGTGTCCGATCAAATCGATCGGGGGGGCATCTTTCATGATCTGGGTCCTTCTGGGAAAATCAGTCAGGGGTCATGGCAGGTCCGCCAGAACCTCGCCCAGTGTTTGGCACAGAGTTACGATTTCGGGCTCGGAGATGATCAGCGGCGGAGACAACGCGATGATGTCTCCGGTGACGCGGATCATGATCCCAGCGTCCCAGGCCCGTTTCATTGCCTCGTAGGCCCGCGCTCCCGGTGCGCCATCACGCTGCGCAAGTTCAATGGCACCGACCAGCCCCAGGTTCCGAATATCCATGACATTCGGCAAACCTTTCAGCGCATGCAGCTGTTCCTCCCAAACCCGCGACAACAACGCAGCACGCCTGAAGAGATCGTTTTGTTCGTAGCTCTCAAGCGTTGCCAGGGCCGCCGCGCAGGCCATCGGGTTGGCCGAATAAGTATAGCCGTGGAACAGTTCGATAGGCGCATCCGCGTTTTCCATGGCGGAATTGTAGATTTCGTCGCGCACGATCACGGCACCCATCGGGATGATGCCGTTTGTCAGCCCCTTCGCAGTGGTGATGATATCCGGGGTAACCTCGAAATACTCCGCAGCCGTGGCCGCGCCCAAACGGCCAAAGGCGGTGATCACCTCGTCGAAAATCAGGAGGATACCGTATCGGTCACAGATTTCGCGCAGACGTTTCAGATAGCCTTTCGGCGGCAACAGAACGCCCGTCGAGCCCGCCATCGGTTCGACGATCACTGCCGCGATGGTCGAGGCATCATGCAGGGCGACAATACGCTCCAGATCATCGGCAAGCTCTGCTCCATGAGCCGGGCAGCCACGCGAGAAAGCGTTACGCTCAAGGTCATGCGTATGCGGCAAATGATCGACGCCCGTCAGCAATGACCCGAAATACATCCGGTTCTTGACAATCCCGCCGACGGAAATGCCACCAAAGCCGGTCCCGTGATAACCGCGCTCCCGTCCGATCAGCCGAGTCCGCGACGCATCGCCCCGCATCCGGTGGTAGTGCAGTGCGATCTTCAGTGCAGTATCGACCGATTCAGACCCGGAATTGGTGAAGAATGCGTGGTTCATGCCTTCGGGCATCAAGGCGGTCAGCCTTGAGGAGAGTTCGAATGCCTGCGGATGCGAGAATTGAAAACTCGGCGCATAGTCCAGCTCTTGGACCTGGCGCTGCAAGGCCTCTACAATCAACGGATCGCGATGCCCAGCGTTGACGCACCAGAGACCGGCCGTACCATCCATGACCTTCCGACCGTCGGCGCTGGTATAAAACATGCCTTCGGCAGACTGGATCATCCGTGGGTCGCGCAGGAAATCGCGATTTGCCGTGAATGGCATCCAGAACGATGTCAAAGTGTTGCGCTTATCGAGCACCGGAAATCCCTCTTGGTGATTTTAATATTGTTGACATGTTTGCAGATGCGCCGAATGCTGTGCAGCCGGTTTTGTAGAGATCTCTAAGGCGTTGAAAACTTGGGAGTGCCAAACTATTCTGCTTTTGATCGAAAGCAGGAAAGCGCCTTGGGAGAATCCGTCACATCAGATTTGGAAGTTGCACGGCGATTGCGATTGATTCGAACGTCGAAGGGTTTGAGTCAGCGTGAAATGGCCAAGAGAGCAGGCGTCGGCAGCGGTACGATCTCACAGATCGAAAGTGCCTCGACCCAACCGTCAGTAGCGCTTCTCAAGAAAATCCTTGCCGGTGTTGATGTGAATCTGGGTTTTTTCTTCAGCTTCGAGTTGAAGGACGACGAAGGCTTCTTTTTTCCCCATAGCGGTATGCGCGACCTTGGCTCTCACGGTATTTCCTACCTTCTCGTCGCGGGTGAGCGGCGGAATCGCAAGCTTCAGATGCTGATAGAAGAATATGCAGTCGGTGCAGAGTCCGGCCGGACCGCGCTTTCGCACGAGGGCGAGGAATGCGCGGTGGTCATCGAGGGCAGGCTTGAGGTTACTGTCGATGGCCAATCCCGTGTTCTGGGACCCGGGGACGCTTACTATTTTTCCAGCATCCTTCCCCATCGGTTCCGTAATGCAGGTGACACCGCCTGCAAGGTGATCAGCGCATGCACGCCATCCTCGTTTTAGGATAAACACCTGTGCGTTCGGTTTTCACGCTGGCAACTCTACCCGGTCGATATCGGGCTACTCGTCCAGATAATCTCGACATTGACAGCACCCGCTGAACCTTCGCTCAGGCTGTGATTGCGACAAGATCGTCGCCGGTCCACCTGCCCGGCAGGCCAAACGACAATCGCATCCGGGATTCGACCGCTGGGCTGGAAATTGCGACGGTCTATGCCGCGCTGGGATCAGCGGTGTTGGTGGTCGAGTTCATGGACCAGATCGCCCCCGATGCCGAGGCCGTTCGTATCCTGCATACGGCGCTATAAGCGGATGGTATCACCCTGCATACCGGTACCAAGGTTGCCTCTGTCAAGGCGACCAAGTCGGCGCTGACACTGACATGCCAACATGCGTTCGAAGGCGCGATCAGGGCTGACGCCGTCATTCAAGCGGTTGGGCGCAGCGCCAGTGGCGACAAGATCTCGGTGACAAAGGCCAATATCGAGGTCATCGACCGGGGCGTCATCCCGGTCGATGGCTCGTGCGTCACCTCGAACCCGGCGATCTTTGCGATTGGCGATGTCACCGGCGACCCAATGTTGGCGTATCGCGCCACCGTTCACGGATTTAACGCCAGAGGATCGGGCTAATGTTTTTTGTCCTCATGTCCCGAAATACGCCCTGTTCAGATCATCGTCCTCCATCAACTCCTCGGGCGTGCCACTGATGCGCAGATGGCCGGTTTCGAGGACATGGACCCTGCGCGCGAGCGACATCGCGAAGTTGATGTTCTGTTCGGTGATCAGAATGGTCAGCCCGTCCTCTTCATTCAGACGACGCAGTGTCTGGGCAATCTCCGAGCAGACCTTGGGAGACAGGCCAATCGTGGGTTCGTCTACCAGCAGAAGCCGCGGAGAGGTCATCAAGGCCCGGCCCACGGACACCATCTGGCGTTCGCCGCCGGATTGGGTCGCGGTTTCCTGATTGGCGCGGGCCTTGAGAACGGGGAACAGTTCGTGCACATGGGCCAGGTTGCGGGCGATGTCGTCGCGGGCGGTGTAGCCACCTACCAGCAAGTTGTCCTCGACCGTCATGAAGGGGAACAGATGCGCCCGTTCAGGCGCGTAGCCCACGCCCATCTCGACGATTTCGGACGAGCGGCGCCCAACCAGGTTCTGCCCGTCCAGCCGGATCGCACCGGTATTCGAGACCATGCCCATGATCGAATCCATCAGCGTGGACTTGCCCGCACCATTGGTTCCGATCACCGCGACGATATCCCCCTTGTCGACCGAGAACGAGACGTCATGCAGCGATTGCGCCCGTCCGTAGAAAGCCGAGAGATTTTCGATTTCCAGCAATGCCATTGCGTGCCCCCTCAATGCCCCAGATAGGCCATGCGCACGGCCTCGTTGCTCATGACCTCCTGATAACTGCCCTGGCAGACGAATGTGCCCTGCGTCATCGCGATGGCGCGGTCAATCAGAGGTTCGAGCGAACGTAGATCGTGGCTGACGATGACATAGGTCAGCCCCTCTTGCCGCTTCTCGTTGAGCAGGCCAGAGATTTGCGAGATCTCGCCCGCTGTCAGTCCGGCGAACACCTCGTCCAACAGCATGACCTCGGGCCGGGTCGCCAGGGTTCGCGCCAGTTCGAGCTTGCGCAGGTCTCCCATGCTCAGCTCTGCCGGGTCGCGGTGCAGGTCCGCTTCGCTCAGCCCGACCGACCGGGCCAGGGCGACTCCCTCCTTGTGGTCAAAGGGCGACAGCAGCATGCCCAGGATCGAATCCGGCATCAGTCCGACCTCGATATTGGCCAGCACGTCCATGTCCGCAAAGGGGCGTGGCACCTGGTAGGTCCGCGCGACGCCCCGGCGGATACGCTTGTGGGTCGGCAGGCGCGTCAACTCCTCGCCATGCAAGCGGATCGAACCGGAATTGACCTTGTGCTCGCCCATGATCAGGGAAAAGATCGTGGTCTTGCCTGCTCCGTTTGGACCGATCAGCCCCACGCTTTCGCCCTTGTCCACCGCGAATGACATGTCATTTGTGGCCACCAGCCCGCCAAAACGCTTCACCACATGTTCGAGTTCAAGGATCGTGCTCATGTGCGGCCCCCGGTCAATCCGGCGCGGCCCTGCCGGATCACTTCGTAGAGGCCTTTGGGCTGATACATATAGAGCACCAGCGCAATGCCCCCATAGATGAAGTATCGCTCGGCCCCTGGCAGGACGGGCCGGAGGTATTCCAGCAGGAAGGTCAGGAAAAATGCTCCGCCCAGGGGGCCGATGATCGTCGAGGCCCCACCCAGAAGGGCGGCCACGATGATGGTGAATAGAAAGTTGATGTCGAAGAGCGCTCGCGGTGCGATGGAGCCCAGATAATGCACGTAGAAGGCGCCGCCAATTCCGGCGACTCCGGCGCCGACGGTAAAGGCGAACAGCTTCAGCTTGGTGGTGTTCAGGCCTGAACCTTCAACCGCTTCCTCGTTCATGCCGATGGCTGACAAAGCCGTGCCGAGTCGGGTTTTCATCATCGCCCACAGGGACATGGCGATCACCCCCATCAACCCGAGCGAAATATAATAGTTGTTCTCAGCGCCCCTGATCAGGGTCTCGACCCCCGAAATGCCGCGCGTGCCGCCGGTCAGATCGGGGCGGATCACCTGCACCAACTGATACATCAATTCCATGAAGGCCAGTGTGACCAGCGCGAAATAGGTGCCCTTGATGCGTAAGGCCGGCAGGAAGAAAAGGATTCCCGCTCCCATCGTCACCACAACGGCAATCGGGATCGAGTATCCCAAAGGCACGTCGAAACGATAGCTCAGGATCGCGCTGGTATAGGCCCCGATACCGATCAGAAAGGGGTGGCCGAAACTGATATAGCCGGTGCGCCCTGACAGCACATCCCAACTCATGGCGAAAATCGCCAGGTAATTGGCAAAGATGATGGTGCGCAGCGTCCCCTTGCCGACCAGTTGCGGCAGCAAGGCCATGCCACCGAGGAACAGCGCCCAGTAAAGCATATGTTGCCATTTGATTGCGGGTGTCATGTCAGAGCTCTCCCCGTCCGAACAGCCCTTTGGGCATCAGAACCAGCACCGTGATGATCAACAACATGGTGAACACGCCGCGTAGCTCGGCCGCGATCAGCGTCGTCGAGATGATCTCCATGAAGCCGATTATATGGGCGACGATCAGCGTGCCTATGATCGACCCGATGCCGCCGACGATCACCACGGCCACGGCAATGATCAGGGGCGCCACCCACATCGACGGCGAAAGCTGCGTGTAAGAGGCGAAGAAAACGCCCGCCACAGCGCCCAAAGCGCCCGACAGCCCCCATGTGATCATGTTGATCCGGTCCGGATTTATGCCGGAGAGCGCTGCGCCCTTCACGTCCATGCTGACCGCCGAAATGGCACGCCCGACATGAGTCCTTCGTACAAAGTGATAAAGCCCGATCAGGATGACCCAGCTGGCGATGGTGGCGGCCAAGATGTTGTAGGTAACCGTCGCGCCGCCAACCCGCCAGACCCCGTTCACGATAGGGTGCATGATTTTCGGACTGTCGTTGAACACCAGAACGATGCCCGCCTGGATCACCACCGCAAGGATCAGCGTCGAAATCTCCACGGCAACCGGGTCGGATTTCAAGGGCTTCACGATCAGACGGTGTTTCAGAAGTCCGGCAAGAATGCCGACCGCGACAGCCACCAGAATCCCGGCGATCTTTGGAAAGCCCAAGCTTTGCACTACCCAGAAATAACTGTACCCGCCCAGCATCAGATAGGCGCCATAGGCGAGGTTCAGAACGCGCCCGACGCTGAAGATCATGGTGAAACCGATGGAGATCAGCGCATAGAGGCCGCTCAGCAGCAGGCCCTGGATCAGGATCTGGCTCATGAGGTCATCCTTTGGGAAAAGTCATCGTCATCGATCCGGGGGCGTGACGAAAACGCCCCCGGACCAGCGAGGGGTCACTTGACCCAGCTTGGGACCTTGAATTCGCCGGTGGCGTATTTCGGTGGATAGACAACGGCGTTCGTGCCGTCCTCGTACCACTGGATCACCACCATCGACGGCGCGCCATCGTCATAGGGCGGCGTAATGTCAAAGCGGATGTTGTGCGGATAGGTGCGCCCGGTGCGCGGCTCCACCTCGCCCGGTTGCCAAAAGCCGTAGCGCAGCCACATCTGGCCATCCCGTTCCAGCACGATGTCCTGTTTCTCCATCGCATCGACCCAGGTCGTGTTGTTGAACCCGCCCGCCTCTTCGGCAGCTGCAAATGCCTGGTAAATGCCGTGATAGGCGTTGAACCCGTTGAAATGGGGGAATTTCGGACGACTGTCGCCAAACCGCTCCACGTATTTGTCAGCAAATGCCTTGCTTACGGGGTCCAACGCGAAGCCGACCGAGGGCACCGGCGACAAGGTCGAGATGCCACCCCCGGCGCCGCCGGTGTCTTCCCAGTATTCCTGGCCAAGTGCCGCCACGTTGACCCCGGTCATTGCCTTGGGCACCTGCAACTTCACGTATTGCGAGCTGACCACCTGCGAGTTGACCGACGAGATGATATAGATGAAATCCGCCCCGCTATCCACGGCCCGGTTGAAGATCGGCGAGAAGTCGACCGTCGCCACGTCATAGACGATGGTGTCCACCACCTCGATGCCCGCTTCGGGTGCCAGCAGCTGACTGACCAGCCCGTTGATGGCGCCGCCGAACGCGGTGTCTTCCTGAAGGATCACCACCGATTTCCAGCCCATCTGACCGGCCAGCACGTCTTTGCCGAAATCGATATAGAGTGTCGCCAACGCCTCGTCAGAGGCGACATTCATGAAATAGGGTTTGTAGTCGTCATAGTCCTCGACCAGCTTGTCGATGATGCCGATATAGCTGGTCCAGGTGTCCAGGGTCGGGATCTGATACTCGACCATACGCGGCAGCCAGCCAAGGCTCACATCGTCGATCGACCCGGATATGATGAAATCGACCTCTTCGGTTTCGGCAAGGTACTCATAGGCCTTGATGCCCTCGGTCACGTCCTCGCCGGTATCGGCCTCGATCAGGGTAATCTGCTGACCGCCAAGAACGCCTCCCCTGGCATTCAACTCGTCGATAGCGATCTGTGCCCCGCGCAGCGTGCTGCGACCCGCGTCGGATGCAAGCGATCCGATGAACCCCACCTTAACGTCCGCAGCGGCGATCCCGGCGCTCATCAAGCAGGCGAGCGAAACCGAACTCAGCCACAGTTGCGTGTTCCAATTCATGTTGATCCTCCCAGAGATGTGTATTCCGTATACAGTACACGGTATCCCAATTCAGTCAATCCTTGCATCCGCCGTGGAGAAAATCGTGACGCAGCCTGACGGCACACGGGCCCATCGAGAGTGCGAAGGGGTCAACCCTGACACGGCAACTCGAAAAGTCCCGCCATCGATTCGGCGAACCGCACACCTTCGGCGCCGCCATCGCAACTTGATCTCGCTTCGGCCAGCAGACCGGGCTCGACGGTATCGGCAAGCACCGCCAACATGCCCTGCATGTAGTCTGGGGTGATCTCGGGTGATGCTGGATGGTGAATACATGCGCTCCGATGGAATAGGCGCTGATGTCGGCCAGCAGATCATTGCCAAGCGTTATCGTGCCCTCGGGCAGACGGGTGACGATCTCGCTATGCGCGCGCCAGAAACGCATATCCTCCAGCCGGGGCTGCATCCAGAGCATCGGCGAAGCGGCTGGCAAACTCAGACACATCGGTGTCGCTCAGAAGAATAGCTATTTTCATCGGTGGCCTTGCGGTGATGGCTTGACACTCGCGGCCGGTCAGGGCCCGCCAAACCAAATGCCCGGATGTCTTGTTCCGCTCCGCCGGGCGGGGCGAACAGGGGTGGCTCAGGTCAACGGAATCGTACCATTCTCGTCATGGATCACGGCGTCGACCATGATTTCCACAACCATGCCCGGCGTGGTCAGCCCGGCCTCGACCGCCGCCATGACCGGATTAATGCCTTTGAAAGTCTCGCCATGGGCACGAACCAGCCCGGCTGCCCCCGTGGCCATGTCGGTCAGGAACCCTGTTGTACGCACAACGTGGCGCATCTCGGCGCCCACCTCCTCCAGCGCCTCGCGAATGCGGCCAAAGATATAGACCGACTGCGCATAGGCATCCCCAGGCGCGTGCAGTTTGCCGTTGGGTTCGATGGCGGTGGTGCCCGCAACCCAGACAAAGGGACCGACACGCTTTGCCCGAGCATAAGAGCCCACCTGTTCGAACCTACCGCCCGAGAAATAGGTTGCCTTGGCCATCATTCCGCCAGCCTATTGCGGATCGCCTCGGCCGCAGCCTTGAGCGCGGACAGTTCGTCCGGCAGGAGTTTCATTTCATCCACGCTCACCAGCCCGGACCGACCCAGATGACAAGGCACCCCCAGCACCACGCCGTCGATCCCGTATTCACCTTCCAACATGACCGAGACCGGCACCGTTCCTGCGCGCGCGCCGCGAATGTGGTCCATCACCTCGACCGAGCTGTGCGCTGGTGCGATCACCGCTGATCCGGTTTTCTTGAGGGCCACGACCTGGCCGCCGCCTGTTATCGCATCCTTGACGCAGGCGGCGATCTTTTCCTCGCTTAGGAACACGTCCAAAGGCCGCCCCTTTATGCGCGAGGCCGACACGATCGGGGCCATCTCCTCGCCATGACTGCCCAGCGTCACCGCCTCGACATCCGCAGTGGTCACGCCCGCAGCCATGGCCAGCGCATTGCGAAAACGCGAACTGTCCAGCGTTCCCGCCATGCCCAGCACCTGGTTGCGGGTAAACCCGGTCGCGCGCAGCATCTCGAAGGTCATTTCGTCCAGCGGATTGGTGACGACGATAACGATAGCGTTCGGCGCATGGGCAGCGATTGCCGCACCCGCGGCATGGATCACCCGGCGGTTCACGTCGATCAGGTCGGCGCGGGTCATGCCCGGCTGGCGCGGTCGCCCCGCCGTGACCAGTACCACATCGGCGCCTTCGACCAGGGACAGCGAGGTGCCGCCATTGGCCCGTGCCCGCGAGCGGGTTACGCCGCTGGCGTGGTTCATGTCCAGTGCCGCCGCCTCGGCGACGCCCGGTGAAATGTCGATCAGGGTCAGTTCCTCGGCCATGTCCGCATTGGCGCACAGATGCGCCGCGTTGGCCCCAACGCCACCTGCACCAATAAAGGCGATCTTGCGGAACCGGCGCGGCCGGTGACTGATCCGGTTCGACGGAGCCACCCATTTTGGCGAGCGCCGCCACAGCGCCCGGCGCGCGGCGGTGTTGCCGTCGGTGCGCACCGCAAGCGGTTTTTCCAACGGCCCGACCACCAGTGCAATGCCAAGGCGATCAGCCTGATCCCTGGCCTCGGAGGTCACGATGTCCCCCGGCAGGACCTCGATCATATTACGTTGGCGCTTGCGCGCCTCGGCGACCGTTTCGGCCCCTATGACGCGCCGCCTGCTCATTTCCGGGCGGTCCCGTCAATGGCCTCGATCGCAGCCGAAGCTGCCTCCAGCGCGTTCTTTACATCATCCTCTCCGCCCGAGACGAAGAGACGCCCGAATTTGCCCACCGCGCGCACCTCGACGATGTCGATATTGGCGGCTTTTTCGGCCTCGTTGGCAGCCTGCGTGATATAGGCGGCCGGTTCACATTCCACGATGCCCAGGGTCTGACCCGGCACGATCAGCGAGCCCTTGCGCCACTTGTTCAGAAGCTGCGCCTGATAGGGTTCGACACTGGTGATCAGCTGGGTCGAGGCGACGGTTGGTTTGATCCGGTCCGACATGCTTTGACCAAGCTCGGCCAGGATCGCATCGCGGGCCGCCGTCACTTCGGCGTTGGAACTGGACCGCAGGATGAAGAACCCGAACTCACGCTCGACCAGTTGCGTTGTGGTTTCCACCGACGACGCTTTGAGCGCCCGGTCGATCAGGGTAAACACTCCGTTGCCCGGCGCGAATTCACCGATCAGCACCGTATCGCCGGCCAGCGGAACCGACCCCTGGACGGTGGCACCGTTGAAAGCCGCGAATTTCGGTTGAAGGTTGTCGATCTGCACAAGCGCGCGAATGGTGATAGCCATTTATCAAGCTCCGTAATCTTCATAGATGTCGCGCCAAGGCCGGTTCTCGTAGGCCACGCGCTTGATGTTGATCAGGTGCAACGCCGTCACGTTGTCCGATGTGATCGAGCCCGACCATGTGCCGGTGCCCAGCATGAATGAGGGTTCCAGATCGGTGGAGTAGCCCATGCCACCCAGGATGCCTGGCGTGTTGACCAGGATGCGGCCCGTCGGAATGCGGCTGAACTCGGCCACGATCGAAGGATCGTCGGAATGGATGATCGACGAATGCCCCCAGCCCTCGAACTTGGCAATGCGCTCGGCGATGTTGACGCCTTCCTCGCTGGTCGGCGCCTCGAAGAACGCCAGCACCGGGTTCAGCTTTTCAGCCGTCAACGGGCGGTGCCAGCCGATCTCGGATTCCTCGCTGACAAGGCAGCGCGTGTTGGGCGGCAGCGAAATACTGGCCTGACGGGCGAGGCTTTCGGGGCTTTGCCCCACGTTGCTCGGGTTCATCGCGTGCTTGCCGGAAAAGATAACCTTGGCCAGCCGGTCGGCCTCTTGCGGTGTGCAGAAATAGGCACCGCGCATCTTCATCTCCTGGCGCAGCTCCCGGGCGATCTCCTTGTCCGCCACCACGGCCTGTTCGCTGACGCAGGCGGTACCATAGTCGAAGCATTTAGAGGTGATGATCTGCTCGGCCACTTCGCCCAGCATATGCGCCTTGGATTTGTGGACATAGCAGGGCACGTTGCCCGCCCCCACTGCCAAGGTCGGCTTGCCCGAGCTATAGGCCGCCTTGACCATCGCCGGCCCACCGGTGGCCATGACAACGCTGGTACGCTTGTGCCGCATCAGTTCGGCGGTGCCTTCCAGTGTGACTTCCTCCAGGCACTGGATCAGCCCTTTGGGGGCACCCATGCTCTCGGCGACGTCGGCAAGTATCTTGACCGTCTCGATCCCCGATTTCAGGCCGCGCGGATGCGGCGCGCAGACGATGGCGTTGCCGGCTTTCACTGCGCTCAGCACCTTGTAGATGATGGTGGAATTCGGGTTCGTCACCGGGATCAATGCAGCCACCACCCCCATCGGCACCCCGATAGCCGCGATCTTGGCGGCATCGTCGCGCCACAACACGCCCAGTGTCGTAATCTCGCGCAGGTAATCGGCCACCGACAGGGCATTGAAAAGGTTCTTCACCCGCTTGTCGGGCACGTTACCGTATCCGGTTTCCTCGACCGCCAGCACCGCCAGCCGCTCGGCCTCGGGTTCGATCGCGCGTGCCATGGCATCGACGATTTCGTCGATCAGCTTGGGGTCGGTGCCCAGAAACTTGTTGTAAGCTTCCCACGCCCGTTCGACGGTGCGGCGGGCGCTGGCGATGGATTTGAGATCCTTATCCATGGAGGCCCCCGTTCAGAATTGCATCAAACTGGAGGCGCGCTGCGCTGACATCCGTCGCCGTTACGCCGATTGAGTTGAGACTGCGCCCGGCTCCGCGCAGGTCGCGCTCGAGCACGGTCATGGCCAAGTCGATCATTGCCCGCGTCATCGGCACATTGCGTCCGGTCAGATCGGCTGCCGACACCAACGGGATCAGAGACCCGATCACCCCGGCGCGCAAAAGCTCCTTCGCCTCGGCGCTGTCGGGAATCTGCCGGGCGCCCGCGCCGCGCAGATTACCCGCGACCCTTTGTGTGGCTGCCACCGCGTCCTCGAGACCGCGCACGCCAAAATCTGCGGCCACGGCGACACGTTCTTCCCAAAGCCGCGCGATCACGGCCTGATGCGCTGCGCCGATCAGAGTGCGGAAAGTCGCGTTTTCGGCCAACGGCACGCCACCTTGCTGCACCAACGGCGCACCGTCGGAGGCGGCCGGACCACCAATCAGCAGTGCCGGAAGCTCGACCGCCGCACTGGCGTCGTCAAAGCCGGAATGCACGCACGAGAGTTCCGCACTGGCGTTGGGAAACAAGGGCTTCAACCCGGAAAGCACGTCGGAGCGACCCTGGGGGAGAGTCGCCACCGGAACCGGACCGCAAGCCGACAGGACCAGCGCCGACCTATCCCGCTGGATCCAGTAGGGTGCACCGCCGCATTCAACAATGGTCACATCGGCGGCACAACCGCCGGTCTGCAACAGCCAGGCCACCTCGACAGCGCCCAGAGAGCGGGCGTTGGGCAGAACCAGGACCTGCCCGTCCCGCAGATGATCCGCAAGAACCATTGCATAGGTGCGCTGCTTGTGGAGCGGACCGGTCAGCAGGATCAGTTCGGCCCCGGCTACAGCCTGATCCAGCGCCGCAGTGGTGCGGATGGATGGCCCCGAGGGCTGGTTTACATGGAACGAACCAATCGGGCCCTCGCCACGCAGGGTCACGCTGCCGGCGCTCCGCAAGTCGTCCAGTTCCTGCCCGTAAGCCGAAAAGAGAGTGACCTCCCGGTTTTCCGCAAGGGCCAGAGCAGCATACATGCGCGCATCGTCCCCGCCGCCCAGCACGGTCACCCGCGTCAGGGCGCGACCTGGGGTTGCGGCGCGGGTACTTGTCCGGCTGCTCACCGTGTTCGCGAATTCTTCAAATCCAGCAACGCTCATCTGTCACCTGCGCATGGGAAGCGGGTCGGCGAACTGACTGTCCGCCGCCTTGCCACTTCAGCTCTTGTTTCGGGTTCAGTCGGCGCTGCCGCCGCCAAGCGCCGAAAGGAAGCTTTCGAGTTCCTCATGCGGGCGCGCGATGACATGAACGGCAACCACTTCGCCGACCTTGTTGGCGGCAGTGGCACCGGCATCAGTTGCGGCCTTGACCGCTCCCACTTCGCCCCGGATCAGCGTCGAAATCAGGCCGCCGCCGGATTTGGTCTGACACACCATGGTGACACTGGCCGCCTTGACCATCGCGTCCGCCGCTTCGATCGACGCAACCAGGCCACGGGTTTCAATCATTCCCAGGGCGGTCTGCCCTGCAGCCGTTTTCTGAGCCATGCTCATTTCTCCTTTGATGTAGCTGTCTTTTCTGTTTGGTTCAGACCGACACGGTGTCGATCACTGCAATCAGCGTTGCATCGACCGGAAGACCGGCCGCGCCCGCGGGAATTCGTGCCGAGGAACCCTGCACCATCAGACACAGATCGCCGCGCCCGGCGCCGACCGTGTCCACGGCGACCAGCGAAGGTTCGATCACCTTGCCCCTGGCATCCTGGACGTCGACGATCAGCAACTTGTGACCCGACAGTCCGGCCGCCTTGGCCGTGGCCGTAGCCGTTCCGATGACACGAGCAATCCGCATCAGAAATTCCTCATGTAACGGTCAATCTCGACCTGCGTGACCTGTTGGGCAAAGAACTCGACCTCGCGCTCCGCCTGCTGGATCAGGATCAGTTTGCGGTCTTCACCCATCACGCGGGTCATCAACTCACTGTCCTTGGCCGCGGCAATCGCGTCGGGCAGGTTCAACGGCAGTGGATCGGCGCCTTCGAACTCATAGGCGTTGCCCATGCAGGGCTCGGTCGGACGCAAGCCCTGTTCGATCCCGTCAAGGCCGGCCGCGATGTCACAGGCCAACAGGTAATACGGGTTACAGTCGGCCGAAGCATCCCGCTTTTCGATCCGGACCGCGCTGGCATCGCCTTCGATCACCCGCAACCCGACGGTGCGGTTATCATAGCCCCAGCTGTTGTTGGTCGGGCAGAAGGTATAGGGCTGACGGCGGCGATAGGCGTTGGGCGTACTCGACCCGGCCAGCGCGATCTCGGCCATATGCTTTTGCAGACCAGCCAGGAACGACAAACCGGTATCATTCAGCTTGCCATCGTTTGAAAACGCGTTCCTGCCGTCTTTCCACAAAGAATAGTGGGTGTGGAACCCACTGCCCGATTGATCGATGAAAGGCTTGGCCATGAAGGTTGCCATATAGCCTTCGGACTGTGCTAGCTGCCGTACAAGCGAGCGGAACATGATCACCTGATCGGCCGATTTCAGCGCCTCGTCATAGCGGATGTTCACCTCGACCTGTCCTGGTCCGTATTCGGGGTTGGACTGCTCGATGGCGATGCCCATCTCGTTGATCTGCTGACGGATCGGCCCGAGAACGTGCTCCAGCCGAGCCGCGCGGGCCAGACTATAGACCTGGATTCCCGTATCCTTTGGTCTCAGCGTTTCGGGATCGAGAAGGTAGAATTCGAGCTCTGTTCCGGTCTTGACCTCGAACCCCATTCTTGCGGCCCTTTCGACCTGAGCCACCAATGCGCCGCGCGGGTCGATCGGAACCGGCTTGTGGTCCATTCCTTCGGCCCGTGCCATGCAGAAGGCCACACCGGGTTCCCACGGTGTCGCCACCGGCTTGGTCAGCGGGAACATGTGCATGTCAGGATAGCCATTGTCGAAATTGACATAAGGCGTGTCCCAGACATCCGACGTCATATCCAGCGCCAGAAGAGCAATCGAAAGCGCATTGCCGCTCTTGCACGTCGTTTCCCAATGGCTGGCGGGAATGCGCTTTCCGCGCATGATGCCATTTAGATCGCCCATGCCAAATGCCACCGTATGAGTGCCAGGCGGCAAGCTGTAATCCTGTTCGCTCAATATTTTTTCCTCCCGGTTCGCGACAAAAGTCTTTTGCGCTCACGTTATGTATACTGTATACAGAATGCAGCACCGTGCAAGAAGAAAGTTGGACGAGATGAAAAAACCCCAAGCAATCGTTGTCGGCGGGGGAATTGCCGGCCTCATGACCGCTGTTTCCCTGGCCCGCCGTGGCGTTCAGGTCGAGTTGATCGACCGATGGGAACCCGGCCACGCCCGCGCCACGTCCTCTGACTATAACCGTGTGATTCGCGCCATTCACGGCAAGGATCATTTCTATACCCGCTGGGCGCGCGAGGCGCGGTTGCGATGGCTCGAGCTCGAGCAGGAAACCGGGCAGAAACTCTATTACGAATGCGGAGCACTCATTCTTGCGACCGAGGGGCATTGCGCCTGGGAAGACAACACCTGCGCCACCTTCGACGCACTTGGCGTGCCCTATCACACCTATCGCCCCGATGATGTCAGAACCTTCTTTCCGCAGTTCGATCCGAAGGGGATCAAATATGCGATTCATGAACCCGAGGCCGGCATGATCATGGCGCATCGCGCCCTGATCACGGCTGTGGCCCTGCTCAAGCGGCTGGGTGGCACGATCCGGCGCGGGCATGTCACCACGGACGCGGCCGAACGCCCCTGTCTGGATGGCAAGCCGCTGGAGGCGGATCTGGTCGTTGTGGCCACCGGTCCCTGGATGGCCGACATGTTCCCGCGCACGGTCAAGCCGATCTCGGTCGTGGCCGGGGTGAACGTTCTCTATCACTCAACGCCGGACGGTTCGGAACTCTTCGACCAAAGCCGGATGCCTTGCTGGATCGACCACGGAAAAGGCAGCTTCGGCCTGCCATCCGTCGAAGGCTCGGGTGTCAAGGCTGCGGTCGTGATCCCCGACCAGATCGACCTGGACAACGACGAACGGCTGATCCGGCAAAAGATGATTTCGCGCACCCGGCAATACATTGACCACCGCCTGCCCGGATTGAAGGGGCAACGCGTTGTGGACAGCAAGTTCAACCAGATCATCATCACGCCCGACACCCACTTCATCCTGGACTTCCACCCCGAGCATAAAAACGTGCTGCTGGCCGGTGGATGTTCGGGGCACCTGTTGAAGCATGGGCCTGTGTTCGGCGAGTTTGCCGCCGGTGTCGGGCTCCGCGATTTCGGAACTCCGGACCGGTTCAAGCTGGGACCGCGCATGAAGCTTTCTCCGAACGAAAGCCCTTCGGGGAGATAAAGCACCTCGGCTGGTTGCACCGCCCGGCGCGATCAGGCGAAGGCGATCCCGACCCAGTTCCCGAGGATACGTTCAGCATCCGCTTCGAACTGCGGCGCGCGGTGCCGGTTAGTCACGATAAAGTCGCGCACCCCATCATCGCCCAGCATCGCGTCGAAATCCGCCTTGTATTCGGGCAACTTCAGGCAGGCGTCGATCATCTCCGGTGTCAGCTCCATGTGAAATTGCAGGCTGAACGCCCGGCGACCCGCTTGCATGGCCTGAACCCCGCATGCGGGTGACCGCGCCAGTGAAATCGCCCCTGGCGGAAGTCGCGAAACCTCGGCTCCGTGTCCCTGCACGCAGGTCATGACCGGACCGAGGCCGGAGAACAACACGTGCGCGGCACCGTCTTCCGTCAAGTCGACGGGCAGGATGCCGACTTCGGGCGATTTGCTTGGCCCAACCTCGCCGCCCAACGCGTCGGCAAGCAATTGATGGCCAAGACACAGCCCGAAGAACGGCAATCCAAAATCCCGAACTGCGGTGCGGATTGCCGCTTTCTCTGTCACCAACCAAGGGTATTGCTGCTCTTGCCATACCTGTTGCGGACCACCCAGAACCCACAACCCGTCAAATCCGCTCAAGTCGGGCACAGCGTCGCCCTGATCCAGTTGGACGGTGACCGGAACCAACCCATGCGCATCGAACAGTGGCAGGAAACGGCCAAGATGCTCGGCGGGATGATGTTGAAACACCAGAATGCGGCGACGCGCCATTATCATTCTCCTATGAAAAAGGACCGCGCCGGGGAGGTGGCACGGTCCTTCGCAACCCAAGGGCAAGTCGAGAACGAACTCAGCCCTTGCGTCCGCCCGCCCAATCGAATGGGCGGTCGATGCCAGCCATCTTGACGCCGGTAAAGGCCGATGCCTCGAAACTCAGCGCGCGCAGATCCTCGGTTTCGAGATTGTGCACAGACGACTTGCCGCAGGCTTTCGCCAGCGCCGTTACTTCCATGGTCATCGCGGTCAGCAGACGTGCGATCCGCTCGGCCCCGGCGGCCACGTTCATGCGCGCTTCCAGTTTCGGGTCCTGCGTGGCGATGCCGACCGGACAACGCCCGGTGTGGCAATGGTGGCAGGCTCCGGGTGAGGTACCAAGCGCCAGATAGTCCTCGAGATACCGGGGCGAGTTGCAGCCCAGGCCCATCATTGCGCCATTGCCTATCATCACCGCGTCAGCCCCAAGCGCCAGCGCCTTGGCCACGTCGGTTCCGGTGCGGATACCGCCGGCGGCCACGAGCGAGACCTTGCCGGACATGCCGCATTCGTCCAGCGCCTCGCGCGCGGCCGGAATGGCGGACATGGCGGGAATGCCGGTGTGGTTCAGCAGTAGTTCGGGTGAAGCGCCGGTGCCACCTTCGGCACCGTCGACCACGACCACGTCCGCTCCTGCCTTGGCGGCCACCGCCACATCATAGCGCGGGCGGGTCGCACCCATCTTGACGAAGATCGGCACCTTGTAGTCGGTGGCGATCCGCAGCTCCTCGATCTTGACCGCAAGGTCATCCGCACCCAGCCAGTCAGGGTGGCGGATGGTCGACCGCTGGTCGACACCTTCGGGCAGGGTGCGCATCTTCGACACGCGTGGAGAAACCTTCATCCCCAGAAGCAGACCGCCAGTGCCGGGTTTTGCGCCCTGCCCAACCACCAGTTCCAGTCCGTTTGCCCGGCGCAGGTGATCCAGGTCCAGCCCGTAGCGCGCCGGAGACATCTGGTAGACCAGCGTCTTCGATGCCGCACGCTCTTCCTCCAGCATGCCACCTTCGCCGGTGCAGGTCATCGTGCCCGCCTTGGACGCGCCATGACCCAGTGCTTCCTTTGCGCTGGCCGACAGAGCGCCAAAGGACATCGACGCGATGTAGATCGGGATATCCAGCTCGATAGGGTTCTCCACCAGCCCCCGGCCACCGCCCAGCACTGTCCTGGTCTCGCATTTCTCGCGATACCCTTCAAGCGGCAGCCGCGTCATGGTGGCCGGGACAAAGGTCAGGTCGTCCCAGGTAGGCAACCGTTTGTTGAAGGTGTTGTAACCCCGGACCTGATATCGCCCCAGCTGCGCCAGCGCGTGCATTTCCGAGATCGCTTCGGGTGTCCAGCGGGTCGAACCGCCTTCGTCATAGGATGACGGAACACCGGCGGGCCGCCCGTCTATGGCTCCGTCACCGAACTTGATCAGTTCTTCCGATGCTTCCTCGAACGGGAACTCGTAGGGTTGTTTTATATCATCAGCCATGCTTTTGCGTCCCTGCTTTCGAAGTACCAAAGGCGCTGTCCGGCAACGATCCGGCGCCAGTTGCGAGAAGTGTCTTTCAGACCCAAGGGATCGAGGATCGCATCGACCTCGGCCACCTGTTCGGCCGTGGGTTCGGTCACGACAGCGTCAACCCCGAGATCCTCGATATCGCCCGTAACCCAGACCTCGCCTTGCCACAGGGCATCGGCACAGGACGGCCCTGCACCGCCCAATGCGATGATCTTGCCACCATGCGCCATAAAGCCCGACTGATAACCGATCTTGCCTTCGACAATGATGTTGCCGCCCTTCATGGCGACACCGGCGCGAGGGCCGCAGTCTCCCTTGACGTGGATGGTTCCGCCCAGCATCGCAGCACCAACCGACATGCCGGCATATCCGCCAACGGTGATAAGGCCCGAGTCCATGGCCTCTCCGCAGCCCCAGCCGGCATTGCGCTGGATCTCGATGGTGGCGCCGTTGTTCAGGCCACCGCAATAGTAGCCCACCGACCCCTCGAACCGGATCTTGCAACCCGCGGGCAGGCCGACACCCAGATTGTGGCGCGACATCGTGTGGCGCACGACGATCGACTTGCCCGCCTTGGCCGCGGCCTGAATCTCTTCGTGGACTTCCCGGACCGGACGGTCGCCGACTTCGATGATGACGTCGCTCATGCCGCCGCCTCCCGGTTGCCGACACCCCAGATGCCGTGCAGGCTGGGACCGTCGTAATTGATAATATCGACGTCATCTTGGTCGAACACGCGACGCACGGCCTGTTCTTCGGTCGCGGCGGCGATGTCGCCATTCTGATTGACCACAACCAGCGGCTTCATCGCGAAGCGGTCCTTGGCCCAACCGATCCGGCCCGGCATTCCGATCATGTAGGTGAACACGCCGTCGATCTCCCTGATCGAACGGGTCAGCGCGGCCTCCAGGTCCAGCCCCTGTTTCATCCGGTCCGACACCCAGACGGCGATCAGCTCGCTGTCGTTGTAGGTCAGGAAGCGATAGCCCTTTCGCTGCAACCTGTCGCGCCAGGAGTAATAGTCGGTGATCTGACCATTGTGCACGATGGCCACATCGGCAAATGGACGTGCCCAGAACGGGTGGCTGGCATTTGGACGAACGTCGCTTTCGGTCGCCAGGCGGGCATGGCCCAGCCCATGCGTACCGATCATGTCGCGCACACCGTGCTTGTCGGCCACGGCATAGGCGCCGCCGGTGTCCTTGATTATTTCCAGCGACCGGCCCACGGATTGCATCTCCAGCCGGTCGCAGATTTCGTCGGCGGCTTGTGTCCAGCGGGCCAGATCCGCAGGATCCGTGATGGTCATTCGCACCGAATAGTGCTTGTCGCGGCTGTCATCCCAGGTCGGGTCATCGACGAAGTCGCCGCCGTGTTCCCGAAGGATCGCGTGAAAGTTCTCCAGGTCCTTGCCCAGGGTGGCGCGGTCAAATCCCATCGCGCGCACGACATAGCCGCTGTTCCTCGGGACACCGTAGATCGCAAATCCGGTGGAATCCGCCCCGCGATGCTCTTGCGCATGCATGAGCTCCACGAGATCGCGCCCCACCTTGCCCGGCGCGTTCAGTATTCGCCCAGCGATTCCGCACATATTCGTTTACCTCCAGTATTCGCCCATGGCGCACGGTTTCTTTCTCCGTATACTGTATACAGTACTCAAGAATGCGCAAGGGAAATTCGTCGCGTTCACACTTCCGCCGGACAGTTGTATCCTGTATCCCGGAACAAAAGGGCACATTGCATGGCTTTCAAATCTTTGTCGCAACCCCGACTTCGACTGGCGGATCAGGTCTATGAGCAGATCATGGCCGCGATTCGGGCGGGCGATATCTCCGCTCAGGATCGGATCGTTCAGGAAAAGCTTGCCGAACAGTTCGAAATCAGCCGCACGCCGGTCCGCGAGGCTCTGTTCCGAATGGAGCAGGAAGGCATTCTCGAGGTTGCCGGCCACGGCGGTTTCCGTATTCGTCAGCTTGATCTGGCCGAGATCCGCGAACTCTATGGCTCACGCTGCGCGATCGAAGCCTACGCCGCTCGGTTGCTTGCCAGCAACGGAAACAAGGCCGTTTACGATTCTCTGCGTGAAACGATTTCCAAGGCAGAAGACCTCCGAAACGACTCGGTTGAAGCCTATTTCATGGCCAACTACCAGATTCACCGCGCCATCGTGGAAGCATCGGAAAACCGCTACCTGCTGGAGTTCTCGGAAAACATCTGGAACCGGGGATCTTCCTTTACCGTGTTTTCGACGATCCGGTCCGGCGATCTGGCCAAATCACTTGGCGGGCACATGGCACTGATCGATGCCATCGAGACCAAGGACGGCTCGATCGCCGCTGCGGCCATGATCGACCATATCAACGACGGACTGGAATTGCAGATCGCGTCCGGCCAGTGGGAATAGTGGTTCTGACTTTGCTCGGTGGCTCAAATGCCGCGCAAAGAGTGTAGCAGCGACGACAGGCTTGCCCGGTTCGCGACCCCCAGCTTGGCATAGATCGCCTGTGTCTGGTTGCGGATCGTCGCCGGCGCCACGCCGAGGATGCGGGCAGCTTCCTTGTGGCTTTTGCCTGCCGCCAGAACCCGCGCGACCTCGCGCTCGCGGTGAGTCAGGAGGTCCAGCGGGCTGAGTCGTCTGAGGGTAAGCTTTCGCAATCCCATTCCACCGAGTCCGGGGGCCTCCTCGCAAGTCACGACCATATCCCGCTCGGTCATGATGTATTCGCCCGGTGTCTTGACCAGACGGCGCAGATGTTCGGGCAGCAGATCATCTTTCCATTCCGGCCAGAGCGTGCCCAATTGGTCCCGCAAATTGCCAAGCCCAAGAATGCCAATGCCGTTTTCGTTGACAAATATCGTCACGGAGCCTGCGCTTTCTCCACGCCCGGGCTCAGCGGTCGAAAGTTTCATCGCTTCCGACAGTTGATCCACGGCGCATTGCAGAAACTGCTGTTCGGTCTCGGACCAGTCCCGCACGTGACGACCCGTGCGGTAACTGGATAGATAGAACGAGGCGATGCGCCCCGGACGCATGTGCATCGCGGTGGCGAGTTTCGTCAGCCCGTAGGTGTCGGCCAAATGCACCATTCCCTCGGTCTGATGCGGGCCGGACCGGCTGTAGGTCGCGATCCCGCTCGGATCTTTCAGGAACTTTTCCGCCAGAAGATCGTCGTCGGCAATCGTCAGCCAGGTGTCGTAGAAATCATCCGGCAGGTTGACGGTGGCGTTGGCGTGCACCACCACCCCTTCCGGATTGATGTCGGCCCAGCCGTACCAAGCAGCATCAAACCCCAGGGTTTCCGACAATTCACCCACGGCCCAACGGGCAAGGCCTTCAGCATCGTCCGTCCGAACCCGGTCGTGGATCTCGGACACGAAACTGGAAAACGCGTGCAGGCTGTTCTTCATGCGGCTGCCCCCTTTGGACAGCGGGCTCTATCGCCATAGTTTTTCGTCGCCAGTATACTGTGTACCGGGTAATTTGCCATCCTTTATGAAGGCGTTCAGCACGTTGCGCATGATGGTGCCAACATTGTTTTCACCCCCGTGGCACGGCAAAGCCTGGCTCCATGCGATGGAACCCGCGGCAAAGACCGCGCCATTGTTCGGCGTGGTGAAATAGATCATGTCGCCACGCACCTGTGCGTCCTGGGTGCCGCCGCGACCCGGAAAGGCATAGGTAACCTCTTCGCTGACCAGCGGATAATTGTCGGAGTGACCCCAGCTCGAAGCCAGCAACATCGTGTGCGGAGGCGTGCCCAGCACAAGGTCGTACCGGTCAAGTTCGACCCCAGCTGCGCCGCCGAGGGCCAGCCCGAAATCGCCGATCGATTCCTGGTCGCCGATGCCTTCCATGATCCAAGAAACCCGCTTGTGGAACGAATCCGGCATCCGCTCGAACGACTCGCTGGAATCCATCCCTTCGGTGGTAAAGCCCAGACCCACGATCTTTTGTGGCGCTCGCCCGCGCGACCGCCACAGACCCGAACGCTCTCCGGTACAGGCCAGGTGCCCTTCTCCCGGTTCCGCCTGCCAAGCACGGCTGCCGGCATCCAGCTTGCGCACCTCGATGCAGTGCGGCTCGTCCTCGCGGGTGCCCGTGACCCAGTAATATCCGTTGCCACCAAGATACATTACCCGCCCCCCTTCGCGCAGGTAATCTTCGGTCCCGTCCATCATCTGTTCCGAGTAGTATTCGGGATGGGTACCGTTCAGGACCACTTTATAAGGGCGCAGGGCCGCGACACCTTCGGCATGCAGGTCATGATCGGTCAATACGTCATAGTCATAGCCCGCATGCTCAAGCCACCACAGCAGCGACAGGTCAGCCGGCAGCGCCCAGGGGAATCCCATGGCCGGAAGACGGTATTTCGGCCGCATCGAAATGATAGGCCGTCGCCAGGACGAATAGCAGCAGCCCGCACCATCGGTGTGATGGTCATAGGTCGACAGGCCGAATTCCTCGAGTTTCTTGAACTCCAGGTCCTCGGCGGTGACGATCGGCGTATGGCCGGTAATCGCCTGGGCGATCGGTGCCTCGTAGCTGAGATGTTCGTTGGCATAGGCCAGATAGGTGAAGGTCGGCAGCAGGAATGCGATCCGGGCGCGCGGGGTCCGGGGCCGCACGATAAAGGGAATGTGGTCCTCGGCCTCGCCGGCGCGCAGGCGCAGGGCATAGACCCCGCTGCGCAGATCGGCGGGCAGGGTCAGGGAATGTGTTTTCTCCCATTTGCTGTCGGTCAGGGCGTCGTCGTGAAAATGCACGCCCCCATAAGTTTCCGGCGCCATGTGGAA
Source organism: Ruegeria sp. YKSD163 (assembly GCF_059612905.1). Taxonomy (NCBI): domain Bacteria; kingdom Pseudomonadati; phylum Pseudomonadota; class Alphaproteobacteria; order Rhodobacterales; family Roseobacteraceae; genus Ruegeria; species Ruegeria sp. YKSD163. The sequence continues at coordinate 6,887 of NZ_JBXWRM010000024.1, read as the reverse complement.
GCTGTCGGCCCCACGCCAATTCACCCCAGTCATCAGGCGCACCGGGCGGTTCACACCCTGCAAATGCAGCCCATGCGGCCCGGTGTCGGCAATTACATCCCCAACGCCCTTGGGCGTGATCCCCTCGGTCGGGTCCCAATAGGCGATCAGCTTGTCTTCACCAGGCTTGCCGCCGGAGGCCAGCGCCGCGATCTCGTCTCGCGTCAGAACCCGGCCGTAAACGCCGGAGCGGTCCAGCTTGCCGTTGAACAGGAAGGACGCATATGAGCCGCGCTGAGAGTTCCACGCCGTCGCGGCAGCCAGTTTGAACGGCGCATCCGCGCCGGTGTCGACCGGCTTGATCCGCAACACTTCCTCGACCCAGGTATCGTCCTCGAACGGCACCACGGTCGAAATGCGCGAGTTCCAAGCGTTCACGCAGTTGATCACGTGCAGCGCAGCTTGTCCCGTCGTGGAGTCAAAGCTGGCCGCGATAAAATACCAGGCGTAGGGCACCAGCGAAATCTCGGTCGTGATCTGGTCGACCTGCTTGCCGTCGCCCAGCCACAGCGAAACATGCCCTTCGGGGTCGATGCCCAGGCCATAGCCCCGGTTCCCCTCGATCGCCCAACGGCCCATGATCATCTGCCGTTCGGTCTTGGCCAGCGTTGGATAGACATGGGCAAAAAGGGTGAAGCTCTTGAGTCCTTCCAGACGCCCATCGGGGTCGTCGCATTGCGCAAAGGCCCCGATCTGGGTGTATTGCCGTTTCGCGTCAAGCCAGCGGGGCAGATCGACCTCGACCTCCTCTTCGATGAAACCTGGACCATCCGGGTTCTGGTCTCCGTGAACCAGACGCACCAGCTTTGCCTCGACCTCGTGGCGGCCTTCGACCGAAATCATGAAGTCGACGTTTTCCCCGGCCTTGGGGTTCAGCGGGTCGGCATAGCCGAAAATGCGGGTATTGGTCATGTCAGCTTTCCAACAGGTCGTTCACGCGCAGCAGGAACACCGCGTGATAGGCATCGTTGAGGTTTTCGTAGAGCTTGTCGTCCACCAGCCGCGGCGGTGCCCCTCGTACGCCCGAAAAGGCGACGATCTTGTATTTGTGGAACCCCTCGGGCAGGCGCATGATGGCATATTTGTCCGCCATCTCGCCGCGCCGGAAATAGTTCAGCACCCGGTTCAGGTTGTCGGAATGCTTGCCCAGCGGATCGCGCCGGTGCTCCTCGATCAGATCCTCGGTGATCAATGATTTCAGGTGATCGCGAAGACGCTTGTGAAAGCGGCGATAGTAGATCTCCTGCTTGTCAGTAAACTCAATCGCCTCTTCCGGCATGACCTCACCTCCCTTTTCCGTGCGGCGCGCACGCGCCTCTGATTTCTTGCGATTGCGATAGCCTCGGAACTGGTCGCGGATGCCGACGATGCCGTTATGGGTCCACAAAGTGACCCCCAGCATTATGGTCGCGATCAGCAACACGCGGAGCGGTCCCAGATCCAGCATGCCCTTGTCGATCAGCACCACGATGGCGGTGCCGATCACCGCGCCCTCGGACCGGCCCAATCCACCGATCACGATCATCGCGAACAGGAGAAGCAACTGGTCCAGCGAAAAGATCGAAGGCGAAATCGACTGGTAGAACATGGCATAGAACGCCCCGATCACCCCAAGCCCTGTCGAGGAGATCAGGAACACGTGCATCCGTGCCCGGCGGTAGTCGATGCCGATCGCCTCGGCAAAGGCCTCGCCGCCCACCTCTTCGCGTGAGGTTTGCAGCAGCATGCCAAGACGTTCGGAATTGACGATCCGGAACGTAAGCAGCGCCAGCAGCAGCAGGACGAACGCCCCGGCAAACCCCATCAGCAAACCGGGCCGTTGCAGGAACCACGCTTCGGGGATGAAACTGCCTACGTTATTGATCGAACCGTTGGTCGGACCCAGCACCTTCAACTGAACCACGAACAGGCGGCAGATCTCGGCAAATCCCATGGTCAGCAGGGCATAGTAGAGCCCGTCCAGCCGGGTCGACGGCAGGGCGAGCACCCCCCCGATCATCAGCCCGGCCATCCCGCCAGCCACGAACATCAGCGGCCATGGCAAGCCAAGCCAGACGTTCAAAGCGGCGGCCGCATAGCCACCGATGCCGACGATCGCAAGCGTGGCCAACGAAAAGATGCCCGCAGTCCCGATCACCAGCGTCCACAAAACGTTGATGGCCGCAAACATGCAGAAGATCGCCGCGATGGTCAGCATCGAATTCGACAGAAAGGGCGCAGCCACCAGAAGGCCACCCAGGCCCAGCGTCCACCACAATGGCCGTTTGTCGGCCAGCCGACGCTCTTGCCGCAAGGACTTGGGATTGGCGCGGCTGCGCCATTTCAGCAGGTGCCGGCGGGTGAAGGGCAACCGATAGCGGCGCATCGGCGCATCACTCGCCGGATAGAACAGCAACTCCTGCGGGCGCGTTCCGATCTGATAAAAGGTCTTGGTCTCGGACATGTGCTATTCCCGCGTCTCGTCCAACAGCCCACCCAAACCGCGAGGGCGGATGATCAGGACCGTGATGATGAAAATGAAGCTGGCAAACAGCACGTATCTCTGGCCCAGGAAGGGGATGGCCCCGACCGTGGCCTCGAGGAACCCGATAATGACGGCCCCGGCCACCGCACCGGGAACCGAACCCAGGCCGCCCAGCAAAGCGATGGTCAATCCTTTGATCAGCGGCAAGGCGCCAGAGGTGGGGCTGACGAATATCGTCTGGGAGAGAAGAATCGCCGCCAGCCCCGCCAGGGCCCCGGTCAGCATCGTGACCGGAAGCGCCGTCCATCGCACCGAGATCCCCGACAGCACCGCGCCTTCGGGATTCTGCATCATCGCCCGGATTTCCAGCCCCTTGCGCGACATCCTCAACCACAGCAACACCAAGGTCAGGATCACTGCGGTCGACAGGATCGCGCCGGCCTGGTCGTAGCGCACCGGAATGCCCAGAACCTCGAACTTGCCGAAGCCAAAGAGCTTGGGCAGGCCGCGCTGACGCGGACCGAAATACCACAACAGCAACTGCACCGTCGCCAGGTTGATCGCCAAGGTCATGATCAGCGACCGCACTGCGAAATTCGGCTTGTCATGGATCGGCAGGAAAGCCAGCAGGTAGATGAGCGCACCGAAAACCGCGCCAGCCAATATCCCCGCCCCAACCGTCACGCCCGCCGTTGCCAGCGTGGCCGCCAGCGTCTTGCCAAAAGCGGCGGCGATGACCGGCTTGGCGGCGGCTGACGCCAGCCAGGCGACATAGCCCGATACAGCAAAGGTGGCTCCATGGGCCATGTTGATCATGCCCACGGATGACCACAGGATCGAGATGCCAATCGCCATCAGCCCGTAGATGGCCGCCAGGTTCAGGCCGTGAATGATCGTTCCGAAAATGTCCATCGTCCCTACTCCAATCCCACGTGGCCGACATCGCCGCGCATGCGCCCCGCATGCATGCCGATCATCCGGTCGACCCGGCCCGACAGCAGCGCCACGTTTTGCTCGGCGATCACCATCGCGCGCCCTTCGGTCGGAAGGGAGAACAACGCCTCGACCACGCTGGCCGATATCTTGGGCGCTAGGCCCAGCGATGGTTCGTCGATCAGGTAGAGAGACGCCTCGACCATCAGCGCCCGGCCGACCGAGACCATGCGCCGCTCGCCACCCGACAGTTTTCCGACCAGCGCATCTTCCAGCCGTCTGAGCGGTGGAAAGATGTCCATGACCATCTCGCGGCGCTGACGACGCTCGCGCCAGGCAAGCCGCGTATAGGCACCGCAATCGAGGTGCTGGCGCACCGTGAGGCCGGGAAAGATGGCATCACCCTGCGGGGTCATGGCCAAGCCGAGGCGCACGATTGCGGGCGTCTTGCGCCCCGGTCCGGTGGACCGGGAGCCGCCGATCTCGACCCCGTTCAGCTTGATCGAACCGCTCTGCCACCCGACGAGATGCGACACGGCGCGAAAGAGCGTGGTCTTGCCGTGACCGTTCAGACCGACCAGCCCGACCCGTTCGCCTTCGCCGACGCGAAAATCGATCTCGTGCAGCACCCGAAGCGGGCCGTAACCCGCCGTCAACCCGGAAATCGTGAGCACATCAGGCATGTTCCGGCTCCTCGAAATAGGCGGCATGCACGCGCGGATCGTCGAACACCTCGCGCGGGGTGCCGGTGGCGATCACCTCGCCCAGGTCCAGCACGACGGCCCGGTCGGCAATTGCCGACAACAGTTCCAACCGGTGTTCGATCAGGACAGCACCCAGGGCGTATTCGTCGACCAGGCGGCGGATGATCAGGTCAAGTTCGTCGATCTCGGAATTGATCAGGCCTGAGGCCGGTTCATCCAAGAGCAGCACCTTGGGCTTGCGCATCAGGAGGCAGGCCAGGAGAAGCTTGCGCCGGTCGAAGGTATCGAGCGCACCACAGGGCGTGTCCCAGCTGCGGTGGAAATGCGCCAGGTGGCAGCCCCATTCCGCATCGAACCTCGTCAGATAGGGTTTATGCGAAAAACGCGCCGCGCGGAACACCTCGCTCGCGGTCATGGCCGAAGGCACCACCGGGCTCTGGTACGTGCGCGCCAGGCCCAGCCGAGCCCGGTCGTGCACCGCGTGGTCGGAAATATCGGTCCCGTCCAGCCAGATCTGCCCCGCAGTGGGTGTGTACCGTCCGCACAGAACCTCGAACAGCGAGGTCTTGCCAGCGCCGTTCGGCCCTACAAGTCCCATCACCTCGTGGTTTTCGACATGCAGAGCGACGTCGTTCAGGATCGGACGGCCGCCAAAGGATATTCCTATCCCCCGGCAGCCGAAGATGCCTTTGGTGTCCGCGATGGTCACTGCAAATGCCTTTGCTTACATCCACCAGGCGGGCTGGAACCCGGACTCTTCGAAAGGCGACGGAGCGATGATCTTGTGCTCACCGTCCTGCACCTGGAAGAAGAGATGCGCCTGTCCGCCCTCGGGATCGTCGGTCTGGTTGGGATAGCTGGTACCCGACTGGGTATCGTTATCGAACCGGTACAGCCCGCTCACCCCGCGATGCTGGATCGACCGGATGGCGTTGCCCACCGCGTCGAAATTGCCCGGATCAGTCTCGGCCCAGACCTTGGCCATCAGGTGCACCGTGTCGTAACCGGCACCGCTATAGACCAGCCCCATCGTACCGGGGAACTTCGCCTGATAGGCCGCGCGGAACGCTGCGCCCATCTCGTCGTTATAGGCGCCGATGACCGACCCCCAGACAAAACCGTTCGCCGCCTCGCCCGCGAGGTCAAGGAATTCCGGCTGTGACGGTCCGTATTGCAGGTAGACCAGCGAGCCTTCGACCGGGTCCACCGCAAAGGTCTGCGCGAAAGAGGCCAGTTCCGCTGCGACCCAGTGGTCGATCATGATCGCACCCGCATCTGTTTCCTTCAGCGCCCGCATGACCGGAGCCCAGTCCTGCACCGGGAACTGGATGTCGGTGACTGCGCCTAGCTCCCATTCGCCGCCCGAGGCCGCAATCGCATCTTGCGTCGCCTTCGAGATCGCCTGGGTATAGCCGATCTGCTCCTGCACGATGTGGATCTTGTTGTTCTTCGGCGTCCATGCGCCGCTGGATTTCAGATCCGAAAGGAACTTGACAAAACCCGAACCATAATAGGTTTCGGCCACATCGATCTGGAAAATGTTGCGGTATTTCTGCGGGTCGGACTTGAACAGGTCCAGCGAGGCCTGTTGGGTGTTGCCGTGAAGATAGGGAATGCCGGTCGCCGCTGCGGCCTCCATCGCCGGCTGCGGGATCAGTACGAAGGGCGACAGGATCGCGTGCGCGCCAGCCTCGTTGAGGTTCTGAAATGCAGCCAGCGTGCCCTCGGGTGTCAGGATGTCGATATCGACATTGTTGATCTCGAGCATGCGGCCCCCAACGCCGCCAGCGGCATTGATCTCTTCCACCGCCATGGTGACGCCGTTCATCCAGTCCTTCTGATCGGCAACACCAACCGGTCCGGACTGCGCCGTTGGCACGCCTAGAATGATCGGGTCTGCCGCGAGCGCAGGCGCGGCAATGGTTGCTGCCGTGACCGCCATCGCTGTCGATTTCAAGAAAAGTCTTCTGCTGATAAATGGCATTTCCGTTTCCTCACTGTTCACTGACCGTGAAGGAAACATCACCCGACCGCGTTCGGTCTATGGTGCAAATGCACTATGAAATCGGCCCTCCCGGAACGCGCAATCGCGGTCTGTAGTTTCCAAAGATTTACATATCTTCAGGCCGTATCAGGCTTTTTTGCACAAATTCTGTGAGGGATTAATCTTGTGAGTTCAATATGGTAGCCGTTCGGCACGAACAGTTGGACACCCCAGGCTTTCAAGACCAGAAACTGGCCAACCTATAACGAAGCGCGCAAACGCCAGAGCTTGCTGACGATCTGGCTCGATCCCAAGATGCGCTGGGTTACCGCTCTGACGGGCAGGCGCGACTGACGGCAGAGCCACCACAACGCCGCCACTCAAACCAGCAGGTCGATGAAGGTTTCAGCATGGCGCTGCGGGCTTTGAGGTATCTGGGCCGCGCTAGGCTGCGACGAAGGAGCGGATGCCACCGCCGAAGCCGCGTCGAAAGAAAGTAGCATTGTGTGAAGCGTCTGGGCCAGCGGTTGGCTGGATTGGGTCTCGATGATGACGGAGCCCCTACCCAAGAACGGGCGTCCATCCTGCGGCGCGAAAAAACGATCTTGCGTCAGCAGCCCTGCGCGATACCCGCACTGGGAAGAACACGCTACATCGGCTCGACGGGTTGTTCCGGCAATCGGTGTTCGGGCGGCTGGCCGGATACGAGGATGTCAACGACGCCGACCGGCTGGTCATCGATCCCGTGATGCGTCATGTCGTG